>NZ_JROY02000004.1:0-202516 GCF_000765685.2 Helicobacter sp. MIT 03-1616
CCCCAAAGGCTTTACGCCCTTGGGGGTTTAAAACTCAAAACTTCCTAAAATCTTTTAAATTTTCTAAAGACTTTTGATACTTTTTTGTTTGGAAACTAACTTTTGAAATTGGTGCAAAATATGGTAAGCAAATATGCTTTTTGTATAGCGACAAAATTTTATTGCAAATTATTCTATGGCAAGACTTGGCGATTTGTTAAAATAAAACTAGGCAAAGCCAAATAGGGCTAACCCCTATCAAGCTCATAAACAATAGGTAGGCGGATTTTAGTCGTTTGTGTGAAAATAGGAAAATCATTTTGTGCTTGTTTAATTGCGTTGAGCGCGGCAAGATTGAGTGATTTATGAGGGCAAGATTCAACAAGTTGGATATGTGAGACGCCACCATTTTTATGTATCACAAATTCAACCACCACACGCCCTTCTAGCCCTTGCTTTCGTGCCATAGGTGGATATTTACTTTTGCGGTCAATGGCGCGTTTGAGTTTGGAGAAAAGCTCATCTTCGCTCCCATCATTAAAAGTGAGTGTTTGTATCACATCACCTTCCTCTAGATTTTCACTAGGCTGTGCCTTTGGAGGGTTTTGTGGTGGGGTAATGATTTCTTCTTGTTTTGCAAGTTTGCCATCGTGCTTTGTGATTTCTCTATGCTTTTGCTTTTTTACAATTGGCTTTGTCTCACTCACAGAATCTTCATTTGAGGTATCCATAAAAGTAGCAAGGGAGAGTGTCGTGATGCTCTCGCCATTTTGCCGCAAATCCATATTATAAAAAACACCATATAACGAGAAAAAAAGGGCAAGGTGGAGTGCAAGGCTGATTATGAATCCTGCATAATTTGATATATGTTCATTGCTATTGTGGGCATTGGTTTTGTTAAAAAGGTTATTTATTTTTTGTTGAAATACCAAAGTTTTCATGCCCTTTCTCCTTTAAAATATCTATGATTTGCACAAAGCTTTCAAATTTTGAATCCTTATCGCTTTTGAGCTGAATAAGCGTCTTGTTATTGACATTGGCAAGCTCTGTTTTGAGAGATTCTGCATCAATGGGTTTATCGTTAAAATAGATAATATTTTTATCATCAATTGCAATGAGAATTGGCTTTTCATCTTTGCTTTGCTGATTTTGACTCGCATATGGAAGCTCGACTTTTATTTGCCCTTGCGCAATAAAGGTCGATACGCTTAACACAATCGCTAAAAGCACGAGCATAACATCAATGAAAGGCACGATATTTAAACCATCTTTTTTTGGGATTCTCATCGCCTTGTCCTAGTCTTTTTGTTTGTTTAGACGCTTGTAGCGGCTGATTTCGATATCCATTTTACGCACAAAGCAGTTATACACGATAAGTGTGGGGATTGCCACCACTAACCCTAATGCTGTGGCTTTGAGTGCGGTAGATAGCCCTACCATAATGCTTTGAGCGTCCATTCCGCCACTCATACCCATATCATAGAATGTAATCATAATTCCAATAACGGTGCCAAGAAGTCCCACATAAGGTGCATTTGAGTAGATGATATAAAGTGCGGTAAGATTCTTACTTAATGATTCTTCAAGCGCATCTTCGTTTTGATAGTCTGTGAGTTTAAGTTTTGCAAAAAATATAAGCCTTTCACAGCTAAACCATACGCTTAGAAAGCTCATCAAGCCCAAAATAGCAAAAATGATATGGTCGATATATTCTTTTAGAAATTCCATTAATATGCTCCAAGACTTAAAAATGAACTCGCACATATTATAAAAATCATTCTTAAGATAAGTTTATATTTCCTTTTAATTTCACTTAAACTCCATACTTCGCTTTTATGCTTAGTTTTTTTAGGTTACAATTTGGCTTATATTCATAAGCTAAAGGAAGCACAATGAAGCCCAATATTATTCGATTTAGTGTGTCTTTACCAGAGAATTTGCTTGAAAGCCTTGATGAGCGTCTAACACATAAAGGCTACTCATCACGTTCAGAAATCGTGCGTGATATGATACGCGAAAAACTTAATGAGGAAGTATGGAGTAGTGGCACGGAAGACACACAGGGCGTGGCAGTTTTGACGATTATTTATGACCATCATCAACGGGATTTAAATCAAAGAATGATTGATATTCAGCACACAAACACACACAATGGTAGCGTGGAGATTCTATGCAATACACATATTCATTTAGACCATCATAATTGTTTAGAGACAATTATTTTACGCGGCAAGGGAAGCAATATTGAGAATCTTAGCATTGAAATCGGTGGCTTAAAGGGTGTAAAGTTTTCAAAGCTCACACGCGCAAGTCGCTTTGAGTAGCGTGAGTTGCTTTTAAGTAAGCTAAGATTCTATGAGTATTATATAAACATAAGGGCATTGGCAAATGCAGGGCTATGTAGCAATCTATGGTGGGAGCTTTGACCCGCCCCATAAGGGGCATAGCGAGATTATCCGCACATTGTGTGAGAATGTGCTTTACACTCATATTATCCTTATGCCAAACTTTAAAAATCCATTGAAAACCCCGCCGCTCTTTGCTCCGCTTCAACGATTGCAAATGTGTGAGAAAATAGCTAAAGAATATAATGCGCAGTATCCACCTCTTTCATCTTCGTCCCTAGCGTCTCTGCCGCGTGTGAGTGTAAATGACTATGAGATAAGGCAAAACCGCGCCGTGTATAGCGTGGAGAGTGTGAGGGAGATTCAAAATGAGCTAAAGGCAAAATATGCGGATATGTGTAGGGATATGAAATATGCCTTTGTGCTGGGTAGTGATAGTTTCAATCAATTAGCGCGGTGGCACAATCCGCAAGAATTATGCGAAATGGTTGATTTCGTGGTAGTTCATAGGGTGGATTTAGAATCTAGCCCTGAATCTACTTTAGAATCTAGCTCCTGCGTAGATTCTAAAAAAAGTGGAGATATGAAGAAAAGGGCGAGTGCTGTGCATAATGCAGATTCTGAATCTGCCGCGTATTCTAGCCTTGCTCTGCATTCTCATTTTGCCCCGCACGTGATTGAAAACCTCCATTTGCAAGATTTTAGTGCGTTGTCTTCAAGCGCAGTGCGCACCTTGCTGCATAGTGGAGACATCAATAGCGCACTTATGATGATGCCACCTTGCATTCATAGCATTATAAAGGCATATTTTAGGCTATAATGCGCGTTTAAATTTATTAAAGGAGCAGTTTTGGAAATATTGCAGGAGCAAAAAATTTTACGCAATCCACAGGAGCGCATAGACTATATAAGCGCACTTTTAGCTGATAAAAAAGGCGAGGATATCGAAGTCTTTGATGTGAGAGATAGGGATTATATTGTTGATTATGTGATTATTGTAAGCGCGATGATTGGGAAGCACGCCTTTGCTTTGCTAGATCATCTAAAAAGTGAGCTAAAGCCCTTGAACGAGGTGTTTTACTCCACAGATGAGAAAAGCGAGGATTGGGTTATTGCAGATTTGGGGGATATTATGATTCATATCTTTACGCCTAATCATCGCAAAAAGTTTAATTTAGAGGAATTTTTGCGCTCCCTCGCTAAAAAATAATGCTTTTACGATATATCTTGCAAGGTTTGTTGTCTGTGTGCGCTTTTGGTGCGGACATTATCGTGCCTTTGCAAGATGAGGCATTTTCACCCGATAGTTTGAATCTGCCTTATACGCGTTCTGTGAAATCTACGAATAATGCTGTGGATAAATCTACGCTAGAGAAGCACTCAATCACGCAAAGTCTCTCGTTGCATTATCTTAATTCCTATATGCGTCATCATCAGTTTGGAATCTCTGTGAATGGCGTGGGGCTGGAATATCATAGAATCTTAGTCAATAACAATCAAAGTGATGTGCTTTTATCCGTGCAGACAAATTTTACTAAATCTTCTCTTCAGCCATTTCGCACAAACACACAGGATTTTACCCTTGAATATGATGCAAATTTTCAAATTGGCACATTAGCCCAGCTTGATATTTTATTCGCACAAAGCGATAGGGGTTATCATATGTTGGGGTTTGAGTTAGGTTTTGCCTTTGCCCTCCCTGCGCGACTTGCAGGAGGTGTTTCTGGCGTGGAGTTTGACGAGCAGAGTGTGCTATTTAATGTCGATTATGGATATGGTTTTAGCTTTGGTAAATATACCTTAATGCCCTTTGTGCGCTTAGAGAGCTACGCATTTTTTCCACTTCAAGAGAAGCTCAAAAATCGCCGTCCTGTTGATAGCGGATTTAATATGCTTATGGGGGTAAAAAATATTTGGGATATGCGCTATTTTGAAGGAGCATTGAGCGTTGGGGCATTGAGTGATTTAAATCTTTCAAGCTCGGGTGTGGGCGTGTTGGCAAATGGTGTAATCGTGTATGATAGGCTCGGTATGAGTAATGGAGTCTTTGGCGAAATAAGCATTGGCATTTTAGAAACTAAGCATTTCCACCTTCTTGTGAAGTCGAATTTTTCTTATATGCTGTCATACTATGAGTTGAATTGGCAGAATGGTTTGAGTGCGTTGCTAAGATTCTAAACTCTAGGCTAGATTTTTGAATCTAAGCAAGTATGTGTCATTGTATAGAATCTGCAAAATTCATCAAACTATTTATTTTTTTGTTAGAATCTCGTCAAAGAATTAAGAAAATATTTTAAGGGGGATAAATGAGGAGACTTATTTGTGGTATCTTGTGCCTACTATCTGTGGTGTTAGGGGAAGATGAGGTAGGGCAGAATATCGAGCATTATATGAAGCTTGCTAGGGAGAATTACCCACTCTATCAAAATACCAAGCTTTTAGATAGGGTATTAAGTCTCACGCTTGAAAGATATAATATGCACTTTATCCCACATTTGCGCTTTTCAAGCAAGGTTTCCTATCAAAGCGATGTTACAACCTTGCCTTTTGATAATAATCAAATGCAAGGTATTTTTCCAACTTTCAACTACAAGCCATTGAGTAAAGACCAGTATCAATTTGCCTTTGAGCTTGCCCAGCCCGTGCTTGATATGGGGCTTGTTGCACAAAAAGATATGAGTTGCGCACAATACGCCACGCGCAAGAGTGATAATGTGATTAGCCTCTATAAGATTCAGCAATCTGTGATTAATACTTTCTTTTCTCTGCTCCTTTTGGGTGAGCAAATCGAGTAAAATGAGCTACATATCAAGGAGCTTGATAAAAACTTGAAGAATCTTGAAATCCTCTATAAAAATGGCGTGATAGAAAAAGAAATCCTCGACAAAATGCGTATCGAGATTCTCAACACGCAAAAAAATGCACAGGCGTTGAAAAATGAAAAAGACATCGCAACACAAACGCTTTCAATGCTAAGTGCGACAAAAATAGGTGAGAATTTACTTATTCCAAGCCTAGAGGAACAAAGTGCGTTTTTGCAGAGTGTGCGACATCTCGCGTATGAGGAGAACACAAATGCTTTAGAATTTCGCCCAGAAACATTATATTTTAGCCTCAAAAGCATCGAGATTGAGAGTCAAAAAAAGCTAGAGAATGCTAAGAATTTACCCTATGTGGATTTATTTTTCAAGGTGGATATGCAAATCCGGGGTTAAATTTTTTAAAAGGCACATTCTCGCCTTATTACATTGTTGGTGTGCGGTTGAATTGGGACTTTAGCAATCTCTACACAAAGCACCAGCAAAATGGATTGATTAAAAATAGCCAACTCATCTTGCAATCACAGCAGAAAGAATTTACCCTTAATACAAAATCGCACTCAGATAGAACTAGTAACAATCTTAAATACCGACCTAAACCTAGAATCTTGTGGCATTAGATGTCCTTATAGCCTAAATCTTTTATCTTATCTTTTAATTCTGCATCACTGATTGTTATTCCTTGAAATTCTAAAGCTTCTTTGGTTTTTTGG
Source organism: Helicobacter sp. MIT 03-1616 (assembly GCF_000765685.2). Taxonomy (NCBI): domain Bacteria; kingdom Pseudomonadati; phylum Campylobacterota; class Epsilonproteobacteria; order Campylobacterales; family Helicobacteraceae; genus Helicobacter; species Helicobacter sp. MIT 03-1616. The sequence goes on from NZ_JROY02000004.1 coordinate 5,857, forward strand.
CGAATGAAGTTGAGTAGTTTTTCTCGTTCTTGATTTGTCATATATTCATCGCATAAAAATACTTTATGATAATGCTTAGGCATAAAAATCAAATTAAAATACCTATAATTTTTACTCGGTGCTTGGTGATTCAAAAAATAATAAACAAAACAATTAGACCTTTCTAAAAATGGTCTTGGAGTATAGTATTTGACTAATCCCACTTCCCCAAATCTAAAGAATCCTTTTTGTATTCTAAACCAATTCCTTCTCTCAAAGCCTATGCCTTGATTGGTAATGTAGATTTTGTTTTTGCGATAGTAAAATACTTGGCGATACGCATCTATAACCGAATAGAAAATGGCAATATAGAGCAAAAATATCAACCAAGACTTTGGGCTATAAAATACAGCAATCAATACAAGAATAGGATTTTCGTCTGCGAATATTTTACTTATCATTATTGGGAATACTATAAGAATGAATAGAGAAACTAAAAAAATTAATATATAAGAAATCCAATCCAATATAAACACATTATGCCTTATCTCATACAGAATCTCCTCTCCAAACTCATCATATCTTATATCTTGTTTTTCATTCATATTCTTGCCTTATCAACACTTCGTGCTTGAAATAATAGCTAAGATTCTGCCTTTAGTTCCAAGTCCTTTAGTTGATTCTTTGAGTGATTTATCTACCCCATATTTCTCTGCTAATGTTGCCATTGAAGCAAACATTGCACTTATTCCACTCATTAGTGTATCAGTGGTATTACCTTGATATTCTAGCAAATTTGTATTAGATTCTATGACCAAAGTTGAAGTATTATCCTTATTGATAATCTCTTTAGCTGTAATGTTAGAATCTTCATAGGTAAAGGGTTGGGTAGGATTAGAATCCATTGTAACTTGTGCGGAAAAAGTTTTATTGTTATTTGAAAAACCATTGAGATTATTACCTGTATTATTGTTTATAAAATTATCACAATTAACATAGCATACTATGGTATTTGTATTGGGAGTGCGATTATATGTATCTTTAGAATCATAAAGTTTAATATTATTATTTGGAGCAAATAGAGTCCTATAATCTACTTCTCCCTTCTTATATGGCAATCCTTGCAGAAGCAATGGGTCAAAGCTGCTCTTAGCATCTTCCCTCACTCCGCCTTTACCTCCCCACCTTTAACGACTAATCCTTTAGAATCTATCACTACTTCTACTCCACCAGCTTTAATAATAACACAATCTCCCTTAGCAGTAATAGAAGTGTCTCCTACTTGGTGGATTTATGGTGCTATCAGTATTGACTAGTCTTTGCCTTTAGATTCTAGTTTTTCTATCGCTTTTATGTCCGCCATGAACGCCACCACTTATTGATAGCTACATAGCACGCTAACAAGATGAGTAGTGCAAAGTGTAGGATTATTGTAACAAATCTCTTTAGCTTATCCATTGTGCTTCGTTTCTTTTTAGATGTAAAAGTATGCTTCACAACCTTTTGCAAACAAAACATTTTAGAGTTCAAAAACATTGAGGAATTTCTGTGCCCTTTGGCTTTTGGGTGCAGTGAAAAATTCTTGTGGGGTGGATTCTTCTATGAGTTTGCCCTCATCAAAAAAGCAGATTCTATCTGCGACTTTTTGAGCAAAGCGCATTTCGTGCGTTACAATAAGCATTGTCATACCCTCTCTTGCGAGTTCTAAAATCACTTCTAGCACTTCTTTTACCATTTCGGGATCAAGCGAGGCGGTTACTTCATCAAAAAGCATAATCTCCGGATTCATACACAACGCGCGCACGATTGCCACCCTTTGTTTTTGCCCCCCGCTTAACTCTTTGGGGGAAGATTCTATTTTATGTTCTAGCCCCACGCGTTTAAGCAATGTATGCGCTTGGGCGAGCACCTCTTTTTTATCGCGTTTTTGGACTTTAATAGGAGCGAGTAAAATATTATCAATCACGCTCATATGTGGAAACAAATCATAGCTTTGAAACACCATACCTATGCGCTGCCGTATCTTGCTCCACTGCGCATTGGGGTGATTGATAATCTCACCATTAAAGACAATTTCGCCGCCTTGCGTGGATTCTAATCCATTAATACAGCGTAAAAATGTGCTTTTGCCACAGCCACTCGCGCCCAAAATTACCACAACTTCACCTTTTTGCACCTGCATAGAGACATCATCAAGCACAAAATGTGTCCCGTCATAGGTTTTTTTGAGATGAGAAATGCGAAGGAGTGCAGAATCTGTTTTCATTGGTATGTTTTCTCCAATCTTTTACTAAGGTATGAAAGCGGATAGCAGAGGATAAAATAAGTGCAGAAAATCCCGCCATACACCCAAAAACTTGCATTTGGATTTGATTTATTAAGCTCTATGATTTGCTGTCCTACTTTGAGTAAATCCACCGCGCCAAGTAAGGCTACAAGCGAGGTTGTCTTAATCATACGCGTGGAAAGTGATATGAGAGAGGGTAGCAGTCTTTGCAGGGCTTGAGGTAGGATAATGTAGAGCATAATTTGCCACTGCTTTAAGCCAAGAGCCCTACCACTTTCGCTTTGATGTTTAGGCAAAGAAGTGATAGCCCCACGCACCAAGTCGCCCACTTCAGCCACACCCCAGAGGCTAAAGACGATGATTGCGCTCGTTACCGCGTTTAAATTAATATCAAAAAGTTGTGAAATACCAAAAAAGACGATGAAAAGCCACGCAAGGATAGGGATAATCCGCACACATTCAAGATAGAATCTACACACCCCGCGCACAAAGATGTTTTTTGCACTCATCACAAAGCCCAAGAGTAGCCCACCCAAAGTAGCAAGGACAATAGAGACAAGCGCGATTTGTAGCGTGAGGAGCACACCTTGAGCTAATCGTGCGAAGTTTGAGCCAACAAAAAATATTTCCATTATATCACCCGCCTCTTGTAGTATCGCTCAAGGAGTGAAAACATCACAGAGAGCGGGAGAAGCACGACAAGGTAGCTTAGGATTAGCATTACAAGAGCTTCGTTTGTCTTGTAATATTGCGTGATGATATCCTTTGCTACAAACATAATATCTGCAAGGGCAATCACGCTCACCACCGAAGTTTCTTTGAGGAGAAAAATCACATTTGCACACACAGAGGGCAGAGCGACACTAAGGGATTGAGGGAGTATCACATAAAACATCATTTGATGAGATTTTAGTCCTAAACTCTGTGCGCTTTCAATCTGTGAGTGCGCGATAGATTCTAATCCACTGCGGAAGCTCTCGCACATATATCCACCACCCAAAAATGCTAAACCTGCGATAGCACACACATATTCATTGAGATTTGCACCTACTACACTATGAAGTCCATAGTAGAGAAAAAAGAGCTGAATAAGCAAGGGAGTGTTGCGCGCTAACTCCACGTAAGCACCCACAATCACGCGTAGAAAGCGCACCTTGAAAAAGAGAATCCACGCACTTATAAAGCCAATGATAAGAGAGAGTGCTATGCCAAAAAATGATATATAAAGCGTCAAAGACAGGGCTTTAGCAAAGAGTGGCACACAATCTCGCATAAACGCAATATCAAGCATATTTTCCCTTTATGTTTTTAGGCATTATATAGAGAATTGTTAAATTCACAGACAAATGAGATGTAAAGCATAAACGCGTTATGATTAGATTGTATTGCAATGAAGAGTGAGAAGAGCAGAGGTATTTATGGAATATAGCTATAAAGCAATAGATGAACACGGAATGGAGTTTAGCGATCCGGGAGGAACATTGGGTTGGGTAAAATATGATAGGAAAACGCAAGCATTCCAAGATGATGTGCAAGTAAAGGACTTGGTTGTAAATGCGAACCTAGCAAAGAAATTCAATGATTGCTTGCAATATTGCGATTTTTCGCAAAATTTAGCTTTGCAAGAGCAATATAAAGATAAAAATGTAGTATTTGTTATGCAAAATGAAATCATTGGCACACACGCAAAGGAGAGAGCGTATTTTTATTCTGCACCTAATGAAAGGTGTAAAATCAATAATTTATTTTTAATTCCAAAAGATAGATTCAATCTCTTGCAAAATAGAGGCGAATTTAGCTTTGTTGCCTATAAGCGCAAAAATGGCGAGATATTGAAGTTATGGATAAAAAGCGATAGGGTTAAGCGATGAGAAGAGGCATAGTATTTGTATGTATTGCTTTATTTTGGATAAGCTCTCTTGGAATCTTATTTGCTGCTGCAATAGATTCAAGCAAAGGATTTTTGTATTGGTTCTTAAAAGATTTTCTCTTTCAATTCTTATCACTTGTTGGTTTTTTAGGAGTGTTCAGTTTATTTTTAGCACGATTTTATAGAAATATCCATATTGAATATTTTATGTTTTGCTTTTTTGGACTTTCTTGTTGGTTCTTTCTTGGCATTACTTCCCAAATGCTGGGCTTTGATAAAGCACACCCCAAAGCTGAAGTTAGAACATTTGATTGGCTGGTTTTTCATTATTGTATCAATGCTATTTTTTGTTCTCTGTCAGTTTTAGGCATTTACGCTCTTTTTGCCAAATATAAAAAAATCGCTACTCTATGTTTTGCAAGTGCAATGTTGCATTTTTGTTTAATGTTTTTTTTGATGTATGGATTTATAAATTGGGGAGAGCCTATGGAGGAATATAAAGCAGGGAAAATATCAAAGAATGAAAAATACAAATGAAAATGCACAATACAAAAAAGTGCCTAAACCTCAAATACAAAAAATACACCTCACTCACCCATTTGCTCCTGTGTTTGATACCTATTCGCGTGTATTGATTTTGGGCTCATTTCCCTCTGTAATCTCACGCGATGAGCAATTTTATTATGCGTATTCGCGCAATCGTTTTTGGCGTATTCTTAGCGCACTTTTTGCCCCTGAAATTGACATAAGCATACAAATCTTTTTACTTCCTTCATCAAGTCCAGCAAATGCGCGTTATAGTTATAAAAAGCTTGTGGAATCGTGGCAGATTCTGCGAGAGTATGCACTTTTAGAGAATCTAGCCAAAACATAAAATCTAAAAATAAAGTCTTACACCCAGCATTGAAGTGAGATATATCATTTTTAAGCATCTGCACTTTTGCTAGAAGCACGAGATTTTGCTTGAGATTTATACTTTTGAAAACCCTAAGATTCTTTAGCGATATGATAGATAGCTTCCACAATGCGCTTCATCTGCTCTAAGTCATTGAATGCACCCACACTCAAGCGCACACTCCCGCCATTTGCAAAGCTCCCTATACTCTTATGTGTGAGCGGCGAGCAGTGCAGTCCCACACGCGTTAAAATACCAAAATCCCTATCAAGCTTCAATCCCACACTTGAGGGATATTTCCCCTCGATATTAAAGGCAAGATTCCCAATAACTTCTCCCTCGACCTCATACACTTTGACATTATGAATCTGTTTTAGCTCCTCATAGAGATAGTTTCGCAATGTCATTTGATAGGTATGCAAAGATTCTAATCCGCGCTCTTTAATCCACTCTAGTCCAACTCTAAGCCCGGCAATCGCGCACATATTTGGCGTGCCACTTTCATATTTATCGGGCAATATGTGTGGTTGGCTTATCTCCTCACTAAGTGAGCCACTGCCCCCTTGCATAAAACTATCGAGGTTATTTTCATCAAAGAAAGGATTTAGGCTCATAAAGCCAAGCGCACTAGGCGCATACAAGCCCTTGTGGCAGGATGCGCAAATAATATCCGCATCATCTGCGCTTAGGGGTAAATGCCCCACCGCTTGAGAAGCATCAAGGATAAAAATCACATTATGTGCCTTGCAGAGATGATAAATGTGTTTAATGGGTAAGACTGCCCCGCTAACATTATTCGCATACACACATATCAAAGCCTTAGCACCCTCGAGTTTAGATTCTAATTCCTGCATATCAAGCACACAGGTGGGAGAGGCTTTTACCAAATCAAAACACACATTATGTTTGCGTCTTAGAGCTTCAAGCGGGCGCACCACGCTATTATGCTCTAGGTTTGTGCTAAGCACTCTATCACCACTTTTTAGTAACCCATAAAGCGCACTATTAAGCATAGTCGTGGCATTCGCACCAAATATAATGCGCTCCTCCTGCGGCTGCCCTATGAATTCTGCTAATCCTGCACGCGCCTCATAAAGAATGCGCCCAGATTCTATGGATAACCTATGTGCGCTCCTTGCAGGACTTGCGCCCACTTCGCATAAAAATTGACTCACCGCATTTACCACGCATTCGGGTTTAGGAAAAGAGGTCGCGGCATTATCAACATAAATCATTGTTTCACTCACATTCATTCAAACACTCTTATTTTTTTATTAAGGTTTTAGCCACAGCCTTTGGGTAAAATAGAATCTTGTAAGCAAAGGGCTAACTTAGCCTTGAGTTAGAAGCTAAGTTTCATTTAAGATAAAACCTTATCTGCAAAAAAGATTCTAAAATGTATAAAACAGAATCTTATCATATATAAAAATTATATTTTTCTTTGTTGCTTCAAGGGGGAGGGGATAAAAATATGCAAGTGTGAGCTTATGAACCTGCCACTGCGTGAGAATCGCTCCACTTATTTTTGCTATCATTTATAGATACCACTCACCCCAACGCTTAAAACTGCTATGGCTACACTCGATTCTATTAGCTTTCAAGGATTTGCTTTGACTAGATTAGAATCTAACCAAGGAGCATAATCGCCACATCACTCCCCACTTGCATACCCTGCGTGGCATAAATTTCCTTTACTACACCATCAATAGGAGAAAGCACCTCATTCTCCATTTTCATAGCTTCTACAATGGCTAGAGTATCGCCTTGTTTAACTTTATCGCCTACTTTCACTTTAAGTTTTGTAAGTGTGCCGGGCATTGGAGACTTTGCGTGTCCTGGAGCGGTTGCTTGGGGGAGACTACCACTATTTTGTTTTTTTACTGCCTTCGTTTCTCCCGTGGAGCTTGTGCTTTCAACAAACACTTCTTTTAACTCACCATCAACGCGTATAAAGAATGGTCGCACCTCGTCTGTTTTTTCGCCGCTACCCTCAATTTTAATCGCATAATGCTCTCCATTGACGACAATTTCAAATTCTTTAGGTAATTTATCATCGCATCTTTCTTCATAAGATTCTAATGGTTCGGGATTAAGCTTGTTCGCGTTGCGCTCTTTTAAAAAGGTTTCGGCGATAGCACCAAATATTGCGTAAGAAATCACATCTTGGGGGCTTTTTGCAAACCCCACACTTTCTTTTTTTGCTTTCTTTAATTCAGGTTCTAGTAAATCCGCTGGGCGCACACTTATCATCTCTTCGCCATCATTTAGCACTTTTTTCACTAGATTTTCGTTGAGTGGCGCAGGTGTGCGTCCATACAGCCCCCGCACGACATTGCGTGTCTCGGTGGTAATCGTCTTGTAGCGCTCACCCATAAGCACATTGAGCACTGCCTGTGTGCCGACAATCTGGCTAGAGGGTGTAACCAAGGGCACATAACCAAAATCTGCACGAACCTTTGGAATCTCATTCATCACTTCGTCCATTCTATCAAGCGCGTTTTGCTCTTTGAGCTGATTTGCCATATTTGAAATCATACCGCCGGGAATCTGGCTGATAAGCACACGTGTATCAGTTTGATTGTATTGAGATTCAAACTTCTTGTATTTGCGGCGATTCTTGCGTAAAATCTCCGCTGCGGCTTCCATTTGCGCAATATCAAGCTTTGTATCCCATTTTGTGCCTTTAAGTGTGGCGACCATTGATTGTGTGCAAGGGTGGCTCGTGCCCTCACTCAAGGCAGAGTTTGCCAAATCAAGCACATCAACACCTGCTTCAACCGCCTTTAAATGCGCCCCGAAGGCAAATCCAGCGGTAGAATGCGTATGTAGGCTAAGGCTCACACCGACTTCGGCTTTCAATGCCTTGACAAGTTCATAAGCAGCAAAGGGTGTGAGTAGCCCCGCCATATCTTTAATAGCGATAGAATCACAACCCATTTTAACAAGCTCTTTTGCATAGCTTACAAAGTTTTGTATCGTATGCACCGGCGAAGTTGTATAACAAATCGCGCCCTGTGCGTGCTTGCCATATTTTTTTACGCTTTCAATGGAGGCTTTGAGATTTCTTGAATCATTAAAGGCGTCAAAGATTCTAAAAATATCCATACCCGCTTCACTTGAAAGCCTTACAAATTCCTCAACCACATCATCAGCATAATGCCGATAGCCGATAAGATTCTGCCCTCGTAAAAGCATTTGCAGTGGCGTTTTAACGCATACTTTTTTAAATTCATTTAATCGTTCAAAAGGGTCTTCTTTGCAGTAGCGCAGACAAGTATCATAGGTCGCCCCGCCCCATACTTCTAGGCTATAAAATCCAATAGAATCAAAAATCTTTGCCACCTCAACGAGGTCTTCTGTGCGCATACGCGTAGCCAAAAGCGATTGATGTCCGTCTCGCAAACTATTTTCTGTGATTTTTATCATAAGCCAACCTTATTTTAGAATCTAAAATCAATTCTAGCGCATTTGGCATTACAAAAGGCAAATTTATCTTAAGAGATAATCTCATAGGTTAATATTGTAGCATTTTGTGTAATCACCACATCACTAAGATTGATAAAATCAAAGCGCAGATTCTCTAAATTTTCAAGGCTTTTAATGTTCTTTTGAGTGAGACTTCGTGCGTATAAGCCACGATAAAATTTCGCATAATGGCTCACTTTCTTGCCATTTTTTAAAAATACGATTTGGTAGTATTGCCTCGCACATTCACATTTATAAGCCTTTATATATGCTTCAGCGCGCAAATCTAGCACTTCCTCTCCACATAGAATCTTATCAATTTTAGCTTTTAAATCTTTATAGAGATTTTTTAAGCTAAAAGCTCCTACACCTTTGCCTTGATGAAGGTTGTAGTATGGCAAAGGCTCATCTGCCCTCACTGCACCAAAAAGATTGCTAAAAATATACAAATTTTCACACACATAGCTTTGCGCTTTAGAATCTAAGCTTTCAAAATCAAGGGCTTTATACCCCACACCACTATAAAGCTTAATAGCTTCTACTCTTGGAGAAGTAGGTAGATTCTGCGAAAGAGCCAAATCGTGCATATCAAGAATCTTACTCCCAAAAATCGCACTTATATCGCGCTCACTTGCAGTTTGTAAAAATGTTACATATTCACGCACTGCTTTAGAATCTAGTATGTGAGATAATGCATTATGCGAAGTCTTTGTTGTATTTTGAGGCTTATTTTTACCCTCACTTGGGCTAAAGAGGATTTTTATACTCATTTTTTATTATAATCCAAACAAATACGCATAAGGCGAAGAAGGATTGACAAAAGATTTTAAGTCCTTATATGGTATATGAAGTTCTATTTCTCCATAAACATAAGGAGCAATCTCATAAATATGCCATACAAATTTTATACCTTGAGATGTAACAAAAAAAGTCTGTGGCAATGCTTTCAGCGGCAAAGTCTCCTCAAAAAGTTTCTCCTTATATTCTGGCGTCTCTAGTTTTTGAGTAAGCATTTGCAAAAGTGTATTTTTATTTTTCTCATCTAAAAGAAACAAATCCTCTAATTTGCTTGATAATCTTTCGCCATTTTGCAAAGAATAGCTTTCCATTGTTGTGCCATGAACCCCGTGTGCTCCTCCCTCATACACATAAGAAAATTTCTGTAATGATACAATATGTGAATCTATAAATTCTACACTATACATTTTTGCATATTCTGCATCAAATTGCTCTTTTTCTTGGTTATATGCCTTAAAATCCTGCTTTGCTAGATATTGAAGCTGCTTTTGTAGCTCCGACACATCTTTTGCCCCATCTGCAAGTTGCGCATTAAGCTTTTCTACGATGTGAGATTCAAGTTTGGGATTATATGAGGGCAAAATAATAGGTTTTCTGTAAGTAGATTCAAATGAAATAACTTGCCCATCTAGCTTTTTGGTAGAATGTGTATAGTATTCTTGTGTGAAAGTTACCACATTTAAGGGCAAAGAGTCGTCTTGAATAAAGCTAAATTTCTCTCCTTTAAAATAACTTTTTTGATGCCAAAATAGCCTATCGCCGCGAGGATTATCATCTTCCCATACACCACTTACCTTTAAAAATCCTTTTTCATCTTTACTAAAAGTAATCTTTTGAGCATCAAGTGATGATATAAAATGTTCATTGTCTCCCATTGCTTCATTCCACACATTTGGCAAAGTAATAGCAATCATTAAAGGAAAATCTTTGCTATTTTGCTTTAAATAAACTACTCTTCCTTTTTCAGGGTCATTTTCTATATTCTCTATGCTAGATTCTATATCTATATCACGCTTTTTATCCTCCCATATAGATAAATACCCTACTTGCTCCTTATCGCCTACCTTGCCTTTAAGCACATAAAAAGCCGTGCTATTTTCTTGTAATCCTAGCAGCTCTCGCGCAGAGGCAGAATCTTGTGCAATATCTTGCCCTTGAGCCTTGCTCTCTTGCGTTTGTTCTTGAGTAGATTGCTTCTTTTGAGAATCTTTAGAATCTCCACAGCCTAACATTATCGCACACAATACCAATAATGCACATTTCCTCATCTTTGCCATTTTTTGCTCCTTTTTGTGAAAATTTTAAGGGAAGATTTTGCAAATAAGAATCTACCAACTTATCGCGTGACAGCTCACACAGGCAGTTAAGATTCTCCCATATACATCAGCACTTTTTAACATATCATTTTGTTTGATGAATTTCTCCATAAGATCAATATTTTCGCTCGTCCTACTTACGATGATATTTGCTACATTCATATCGCGCCTTTGATTCAAATACACATTTGAATCTATACGCACCAGCTGCTTGTTGAGTTCTTTTAGCTCATTTAGTCCTGCATCAATCCATTCTTTTTTATTATACAAAAACCCTCTTTGCATTTGTTCCATTGCATATTCCATATTTTGCATTAGTTGCGTCATTTGATTGCTCTTAGCAAATACACCAACATAGCACAAAGCCAATATTAAAAATATTTTCATTTTTTCCTCCTTTGCTTGGGATTATTCAAATAGCTTTGAACCAATCCGCACGAGATTTGCTCCATAAGCAATAGCTATTTCAAAATCCCCGCTCATACCCATAGAGAGAATCTTTGCCCCTCTCTCTTGCACCTTATCAAACACATCACGAGTAAGCTTAAAACTCTTTTCAATATCAGCCCTTTTATCACTATGTGCGCCAATACTCATTATGCCCTCAAGCTTGATGTTTGGGCAAGTGGCACATATTTGCTCATATATTTCTTTAGCAGATTCTATGCTCACACCACTTTTAGTTGTCTCATTTGCAGCATTAACTTGAAGCAATGCCCTTATTTTTTGCTCCCCTAATCGTTTCTGCAAAGCAAGGGCGAGTTTTATAGAATCTAAGCTATGCAAAAGCGCAGGCTTCAAAGAAAGAAGAGTATTAATTTTATTTTCCTGCAAATTCCCAATAAAATGCCACTCTAAAGGCAAATCATCTAAGGATTGGGTTTTTGTGCGCAAATCCTGCACTTTATTTTCACCAAATGCTCTTTGTCCGCATTCATAAAGAGTGCGGATTTGCTCCTGTGTTTGATACTTACTCACTGCGACAAGTGAGATGATTTGATGAGGGCTATAAGCTAATCTAGCCCTTTCGATTCTACGCAAAACGCGTTCAAGATTCAAAGCTAACATATTCTTTCCTTATGATAACAAACGAAAAATATCATTATACAATCCTAAAAACATTAAACCAAAAAGTATTGCCCACCCACACAATGTAAGATAATATGCAACATTTTCACTCGGTGGCTTCCTCATAATAATTTCATAACAATTAAATATAATATGTCCTCCATCTAGTGCGGGGATTGGCAGGAGATTAAGAATCCCTAGATTCACAGAAATAAGAGCAGTAAGCCAAAAAAGCATAACCCAGCTATCCTGTGAAGCCGAACCTATCACAGATACGATACTCACAACGCCACCCACTTCACTACTTGGCACGACACCACTTATAAGTTTCACAATGCTTTGTATGATAAGTGTGGAAGCCTTTAAAGTCTCATCAAGTCCATAGCCTATGCTTTGTAAAAAATTGTATCGCACTATGTCCGTCTCGCCATTACTTGTAATGCCAATTATATTGCGCGTAATCGTCTCGCCAAAAATATTTTTTGTCTCTTGCTGTGATGGAGTAAGCACAACTTCAATATGCGGATTCATATCTCTTTGCAAGGTAAAAAGCAATGCCCCTTGCGCATTTACAATGGCAGAATCTAGCTCTTCCCAAGTTTTAATCTCTTTATTGTCTATACTTAAGATTCTATCCCCGACTTTCATACCAGCCAAGTAAGCAGGATAATTTTCCTTAACTTCTCCTATCACAGGCAAAAGGCTTAATTTTCCACCTAAACCTACCGCCATATAGAGAAAAAAGGCAAGGAGTAGGTTAAATAATGGTCCTGCCAACAAAATTGCAATGCGTTGATATGGATTCTTGCTTAAATATGAATCTGCCTCATAATTATGTGCTTTTGGATTAGCGTCATCTTGTCCTTTTAATTTCACATAGCCGCCAAGAGGGATAAGTGAGAGAGCATATTGTGTATTGCCTTTGTAAAAACTCGCTATTTTCTTACCAAAGCCTATGCTAAAGACTTCCACACTTACACCGCACATACGCGCTACAATAAAATGTCCTAGCTCGTGAAAGAAAACAAGAAAAGATAAGATAAATAATGCGATAAGGACATTCATCTTTTATAGACTCTTCATATATTTAATTGTGTAATCAGCCCCAGAATATAAAGTCAATACTACTGCAATCCATAATAATATCTCGCCACCGGGGAAAAAATCTGCCAATAAAAATGCGATTGCGGTAATTTGTGCACCTGTTTTATATTTGCCACTTCTACTTGCTGCCACACTTGTGCCACTTCCTGCCACCATTACGCGCAATCCAGTAATAAAAAATTCTCGTGATAAAATCAAAAATACTGCCCAAGGAGATGTCCTATCTAAAATTAAAAGAGCAATAAAAGCAGAAAGAATAAGCATTTTGTCTGCTAATGGGTCAAAAACTTCCCCAAAGCGCGAGTGAAAATTGTATCTACGCGCAATATAACCATCAAAAAAGTCGGTAAAACTCGCTATGCAAAAAATAAGGCAAGTAAGGTAATTTACCCAGCTTTTATCCACATAATCTGGTAAAATCATATCATAGTGCAAAGCCACAAAAAGCAATAAAACCGCCAAAAAAATGCGTGATAGGCTTAGAAAATTAGGGATATGCTTCACTTTTTACCTTTTAAAGACTTTCTATGTAGTATTAGGGCGAGATTCTACAACGGATTATTTAACTTACTTACAAAACTTGCCTAACTTATGCAAACTTGAGCGAGTTTTTGATACAATCACATATTAGTAAGTGTGAGTTTAAGGAGGCAGGAATGATTAATATTTTCATTAGACGCAATGGGCTGATTATGCGCGAAAGTCTGCATTTGAGCGATGAAAAAGTGAGGATGCTCCACGAGCACGATAAGATTCTATGGATAGATTTGTTTCACCCTTCACCTGATGAGGTGCATTATATCTCAAATACTTACAACATAGAAGTCCCCAGCAAAGAGGAGCGAGAAGAAATCGAGCAGTCAGCGAGATATTGGGAGGATAGCAGGACGATAACAATTAATACCTATTTCCTTGTCCGCTCTATTGAATCTGAGTTACTCAATGAAACCATTACATTTTTGCTTTGTAAAAATATTCTCTTAACAATTCGTTATAGTGAATTTAAGGTTTTTGATGAGATTCAAGACATCGTTCTTGCCACTCCCAAAGTCTTTGAAGATGGCTTTGACTTGCTCGGTAAAATTTTTGAAATCCGCGTTGAGAAAGATGCTGACTTGCTCGAAAGTGTAGCTAAAAATACACGCGCTATGCGTAAAAAGGTCTTTAACTCTCATGTAATCAATTACGAGGAAATGCTTGAGGAGCTTTCATCTTTGCAAGAAGTCAATATGAGCGTGCGGGATTCACTCTTTGATAAAAGGCGTGCAATTACTGCTGTGCTTAAAAGCGATAAGGCGGATACTGATGTGAAAAAAAATATTACAATTGTGCTAAAGGACCTAAACTCGCTTGTAGAATTTACCACTGCGAATATGCACGCGCTTGATAATATTCAAACGATCCTTACAAACCAAATCAATATTGAGCAAAATAAAACTATTAAGCTTTTCACGGTGGTAACGGTTGCGATGATGCCTCCAACGCTTATTGGCACAATCTATGGGATGAACTTTGATAATATGCCCGAACTGCATTGGGACTTCTCCTATCCTGTGGTGTTGATTATTATGATACTTTCCACGATTTTCCCTATTATCTACTTTAAGAAAAAAGGCTGGATTTAATGTTTTTTTCTATGTTTGGCTGGGTGAGTGATGTTAATGCGTGGATTGCACTTGGCACACTTGTCTTTTTAGAGATTGTGCTCGGCATTGATAATCTTATCTTTCTTGCGATTGTTATTGCGCGTCTGCCAGAATCCCAACGCGAAAGGGCTAGAATCTTTGGCATAAGCCTTGCTATGCTTTCGCGCATTGCTTTGCTTGTAGGGCTTTTTTGGGTAATGAAGCTCAATAATACGCTTTTTCATATAGGCGATTTTGCAGTGAGTGGGCGAGACATTGTGCTTTTTTTGGGTGGTGTATTTTTGATTTATAAAGCCACAAGTGAGATTCACCAAATGAGTGAGCAGGATTCTAAAGAAGATGAAAATATGCAAACAAGACATATTTCGTTTGGCTTTGCGATTGTGCAGATTATGGTGCTTGATATTATATTTTCACTTGATTCTGTGGTTACCGCGGTGGGTATGGTGGATATTTTGCCTGTGATGATACTTGCCATTGTTATAAGTGTGTGTGTAATGCTTTTTGCCTCTAAGGGCATTTCGCATTTTATAGAATCTTATCCTAGCATCAAAACTTTGGCTTTGTCGTTTTTGATTTTGGTGGGTGTAACGCTCGTAGCCGACAGCGCACATTTTCATATACCTAGAGGATATATTTACTTTGCGATTATTTTCTCCCTTAGCGTTGAGCTGATAAATATTTATATTAGGGGGAGGAATTCTGAGAAATGATAGAATCTAGTTTGGACCCCCTCTTAAAAATAAAGATACATTCTTTGCCTACCAGATTCTAATCATTTCTTTCTAAAAGTAGTTTTACTCGTGGATTTTGTATTTTTGAATCCTAGTGTTTAGGCGGGGTAGGGCTGTTATGCTCGTTGCAGAGTTTTAAAGCTACTTATGCACACTTGCAATCCTTTAGAACACAAAGCGCATTAGTAAATAGCTACCCCATACAAAAGCAACAAAAAGACAAGCAATGAGTTGTATTGCACTTCCCATATCTTTAGCTTTTTTGGCAAGTGGGTGAATGTCAAGGCTTGTAAAATCAATGGCATTTTCAATAGCGGAATTGATAAGTTCAACAATCACAGATAACATACAAGGCAGGATAAGTAAGATGAGCTCTACCCAATTTTGTGCTATAAAAAATGCTGCAATACTCAAAATAATGCCTATACAAAGCACTTGCCTAAATCCCTCTTCATCTTTCCACGCAGCTTTAATGCCATCTAGTGAGAAAAAAAATGCATTATAGAGACGCTTTAAGCCTTTCTTGCCTTTTTTATTATTACGTTGATAGTTTTCTTGATTATCCATAGTTAAACCTAGCGAGAGATAACTTCAAAGGTGTAATTATCCATAAAATATGGAGAATAAAAATCTAATTCTTCAAATAAGACAAATTCTTCTTCTTTACCTTGTTTGCGTTGAAAGGAAAAACCAATTTCTTTACTATTACCCAATATAAAAGATTCTAAGGCATCACCAAAAGATATAATTTCACTTTGATAAGCTTCTCCTAGCATTAATCTTATGATAAATGTTGTGAATGTGCTGGTATTTTTAGCATATTGTTTAAATCCCTCTTCGTTTGCAGCTGTACCTTGTATTTTACTTTGTGATTCGTAAAATTTATACATATCTTGACTAAAGCCATTTTCTTTGACTTTAAATAAAATTTTATCAAGTGCGTATTTGTATTGATTGGTGAAATTATCTTCTTCGCCCAAGAAAATATTAAAATAGAAACTTTCTAGAATCTGTGCAATATTTTGTGTTGTGAAACTTTCGTGTTGATATGCGGTATTACCTTGTATCTCATAATCTGCATTTTTTGCTGTGAAAGCACATTTGGAATTTTCAAAGAGTTTATTTTCGTTTTGTTTGAGCGAAAGATTACATCTTATTTTGTTGGGGATAAAATGTGAAAGCAAAGTAAAACTTTCCTCGTCAGCTTCATCAAGCTTTTCAATTTTAAGTTGTAGTTCCTTAATATTCAATGATAATTGGAGTGAAGTATTATCCATAGAATCAATATCAAACCCCGTATCTTTAAGAATGAAAGCGATTTTATCATCGCTTCCCATTACAATTTTTGGGCTATAACACCCTATATTTATCAGTCCGCCACAAGAAAAAGGTTCCCATTCTGAGATTATCCCGCTTTCTTGGGCAAAAGATTCAAATCTTTCATTCAATGTTTGCTGCATATGTGATTTAATTTCTTTGCTTTTAAAGGAAAGAAAAATACCCAAACCTATTGCTATAATCGCGCCAGCACCTAGAATAATGCCAATCAACTTTTTATCCATTAATATTCCTTTGAGGTCTAATTGAAAAAATTATAGCATAGTATCGTAATGAGAAGCCACAAAGAGCTAAAAGTATTTAAGTTCAAATAGATTTTAAGAGTGGATTTAGAATCTAAAAAAGAAGTAATGAAAAGCCCTCATACAGAGGGCTTGAAGAGATTATTTTGTGCTTGTAGCACTTGCAGAGATTTTATCAATCGCTCCAAAATTATAGGGCTTAGTATTTTTATCAAGCTCTAGGAGTTCTTGTGGTGCTTCACCATTTACCCTGGGGTCTTCATAGTAGCGTTCGCCCGCAGTATGTCCATCAAGGTCAATTTTATACACAATCTCACCCGGATTAAACTTCTGAATCTCATCAAATCCAAGATTGGAAGTTGTGAAATTCTTAATACCATTTGCAGTCGCAATTTCAACAAGCTTAGTTTGGCCCATTCTCGCCATTTCCACAGCTTGGAGGAGCATTCTGCTTGCTTCGCGTGGATTATGGAATCCTGTAGAGTTTTCTGCTCCTACGAAATCGCCCCTCATTTGTCCCTTGCGGTGAAGCTCAAGTGGCTCTTTTAATGCTTTAGAAATTTTTGCATCATCTGGCTTACCATCTGTTTGATAAGCAGGGAGGTTGCTAAGCTCTGTGCGCAATTTCTTAATATCAAAGATGAGGCTAACGGTTGCATATTCTGCACTTCTCAGGTCAAATGCTACAGATTTTTGAATATCTGCAATTTGATTTTTGAGATATTCTTCTGGTTGTGTATGGCAAGTTTTACACGCAGAATTCACATCAAAAAGTGGTGAAGTGATATTGTGCTGTGTGATTTTTTTACCACCTGCACCTTTGACATAAGGCATATGACAATCCGCACAACTTACACCATTTGCTGCGTGCACCCCACCGCTAAATAGCTCATATTCAGGGTGTTGAATCTTAAGCATAGGTGCTTTTGTTTCCTTATGAGACCAATCCTGTGCGAAAATAGGGCGCACCGCCTCATAGTGCTCATCAAACATCTCGATTCTAAACTTCTCGCCTTTTTTCCACGCACTCCAAGGGAATGTAAGGTTAATACCATCGACTTCGATTTCAGTAGCTTTATTGCCATCTCTCCAATGTTCAAATTCATCATAAGTCTTTTGTGTGCCATTCCACCATTTCTTGCTCTCGTCACTTGCAATACTCTCACCCATAACCTTAACTTTTTCACCTGTTGGCTTAAAGTAGTATTCTACGTGGCATTGAGCGCACACAAGGGTTCTCATTTCTTTTCTATCTGCTTTAATGCCCTGCATTGCATCTTTTTGATAACCTCTATCAACAAGTGCATTGATAAGTGCTGGGCGCACTATTCTTAGGTTCATATCGTTAGGATTGTGGCAGTCAGCACAGGTTACACCCATTCTTTTACCGCCGTGAGGTCCGCCGTGTGCTTCACTTCCTTCTTCTATACCATTTCTTGTAGGAACATTTTTAATCATAGTCCAATACTTTGTGCTGTTGAAAGCAACGAAATCGCCCTTTGCTACATTATTAATGAGCCAAGGAGTCCAGCCGCTATGGCAGTTCATACACGCCGCAGGCTGTCCGCCAAATCCAGCAAATCCGTGCGCGTTAAGAAAATCTTTATTGTTTCGCGCTGTTTCCATTTGATCGACTTGAATCCAAAAATGCCCTCGTTCCTCGTTTGCGTCAATGCTAAATGGATACCCAGCCCACAAAATTGTAAGTTGTGGATACCGAATAAGCTTTGAATACGCCAAATTCCCACCAAAACTTGTATATTTTGGTGCTTCAGTCTCTACCTTGAGATACATATCAAGGTATTCAGGGAAGTTTTTACCCCAAAAATCAAATGTTGGATTTTCATCAGTAAGCTCCACGAGCTGTTTTGACACAGTCCCGGTATTTGCTTGTTTTGACGAAATATCCGAGTTCATCCACAAAAGCCCAACAATTACAATGACGGCTACGACAATAAATATAGGTAGTCCTCTGCCTTTTTTCATCTTTTTCCTCCTTTAATCTCTTGGTTTAGAAACCTCGTTTATGCCCCGCACTCTCGTGGCACGAAACGCAACTTAGGGCGTTGTTATGTCCGGGTATGGTCGTTGGATTGACCGCATTCTGGGCATATTCTATATGACAGCGCACACAATTATCCTGCACGATTTCCTTGCTTGATGCATTTGCACTAAGATTAATAGGCAAATCATCAAGCTTGAATGTAAAAGCATAAGCGTGCCCTACACCGCTTTTAGCTTTTGCAACCCATTTTGAGACAAATCCGTGCGGTAAGTGGCAGTCATTACAAGTGGCTCGTGGCGTTCCTGCGGTTTTTTGCGAGTGTGGCGCACTAAGATAGTCGTTATATACCTCATTCATAATATGACAGTTGTTGCACGCTTCTGGTGCATCGCTAAAGTATGAGAAGCCTTTGGCGTGGTAGAATGTATAACACGCAAGAATCACAATAACAACAAGAAACACAACAACCACATTAAACGCGAGAGAGGACGACTTATTTTGCATGCCTTGTCTCAATAAACCCTCCTTATTTGTGTTTAGCGAGCAAATCTTTAAGAAAATACTTGATAGAATACTACCATATGTGCGCTGGAAAAATATTTAACTTTTATCAAACACTAGGTAAAAAAGGAAAAATATGTTTTTACATACGAGTTTTGAAAGTAGTCTTTTTAGGGAGCAAAATGTGCGTTTTGCACTTACTAATCGCGTTGGTGGAGCGAGTGTAGGGGCATTTAATGCACTCAATCTTGGATTCAATGTAGGCGATATGTTTCAAAATGTAGTGAGAAATCATCAAAAGGTGGCAATGTGTCTTTATGAGGAATGCCATATTGCACAAGAGAAGAGAAAGCCCTTGTATTATATGGAGCAGATTCACAGCGCAGAAAGCATTGTTTTAGATGAGGCTTTAGAATCTCGCCTTTTGGAATCGCAGCATTTACAGAGAGGGGAGCAGGATTTTGCAACGCGAGACTTTAAGGATTCTATTTGTATCGGCAAGACTGATGCAATTATTACGCACCTGCCTTACAGAATCTGTCTCGTATTGGTAGCGGATTGCAATCCTCTTTTGCTCTATGATGCAAAGCATCACGCAATGGCAGTGATACACGCGGGGCGCAGGGGTGTATTTGATAGAATCTTGCCACAAACTCTTGCAAAAATGACTACTCTTTATGGTACAAAAGCAGCAGATTGTCTGCTTTATGTGGGGGCTTCTATCCGCTCGTGTTGCTATGAAGTAGGGCAAGAAGTGCGCGATGAGCTTTTGAGGTTAGGCTTTGAATCAAGCGCAATGAATGGCAATAAACTTGATTTAATTCATTGTATTTACACACAATGTGAGAATCTAGGTATTAAGCAAGAACATATTGAGATAAATCCTCATTGTAGCTGCTGTAATGATAATCTCTACTCCTATCGCAGAGAGGGCATCACTGGACGCTTTGGGCTTTTGGCAATGCTGGTGTAAAAATATTATTTTATCTCATAAATGGCTACTGCTGTGTGTCCGTAAGCATTTGGTGGGATTTTTATGCAGTGTCTGCCTATTCTTCCTAGTCTATTGATTACTTTTCTAAAAAATCCTCTATCCACAAGTGGGGTAGGGAGAAAAAGTTTTGCCCACATTGTGCTTTTGTAAAACTCAATGTGCTCTTTTTGGACACTCTCGTGATACAAGTTAATGAGCTTGAGATTAAAAATATCAGCGATATTATGCAGGGTGTTATCGCTAAAACGAGAGATGTGATGAGGAGGCATATTGAGAATACCATTGACACAATATTGAATGAAGCTATCTTCGCTTGGCACGGCGATCATTAATAAAGATGAGTTATACCCCCCCCCCCATACTTAGTTGTGAATCTTTTAGGCATTGAATTTGTGCAGAGATAAAGCTATGAGGATTGCTTACGTGTTCTAACACTTGGAAGCTACAAGCAATATCAAAGCTATGTGCATGGCTTTTGGCATATTCTTCAATGGGTATATTTTCAATTAAAATTCCATTTTTTGCTGCTAATTCTTTTGCTTGTGTGTTAAATTCTAGTCCAACATAATGTGCTTTTGCTTCTTGAGGTAGGAAATGTGCAAATGCAGCCTTGCCACAACCTACTTCTAATACTTTAGAATCTTTATTTATAAATTGTTTGGCAAAGCTATATTCGTGTTTTTCACTAAAATAATACCAATCAAGTTCGGTAAGTGTGTTGTAGAAGTTATTATCGCCTGTGGGGATAGTGCCATCTTTGGTAGTAAAAAAGCGCAAATCACAGCTTTTGCAATGATGATAGAGTAAATCACTCGTGATAAGGTAGCTTGTATCCATACCATATACTTTTCTACACAGTGCATTTATATCATCTTGCTTTACTTCTTGGGTAATTTCAGTGTTGTTACTATGACAGAGAATGCAGTTTGTCATTTTGAATCCTTTGTGTGAGATGCGAAATGTTTAAACACTTTGAGGAGTGGCTTGAGTATGGGTTTGAGAATAGGCATTATTGCAAATAAACATTTGCTCCCCCCCCCCCGCTAATTTCGTTGTAAAATTGACACGCGACTTTTTGTGTTTCGTGTAGATTTCTACATATCCCGTGCCCTCTACACTGCCATTATAAGAAACACCCATCATTGTAGCAATATATCTAAAAGTGTAGCGATAATGAAAATGTTTAGGCAAGTGGCATTCAATGACAGGATAAAAGCAGTTGCCAATGAGTGCCTTGCCCCCGATTGTAAGGGTCGCAAGCATAGATTCAAAAGTATGTAGCACATCATCAACGTGCTCTAAAACATCGGTAGATACAAGACAATCATAATAGTTTTCTTTAAGCATAGAAACGAAAGCAATATTACTAAATTCTTCAACACATTTTTTGCCATAAGAGCTAGGGAATGGCTCATAAATATCAATTTGCGTATGTGGGCAAAGTTTGGCTATCTCTTTGGCTAGGCTACCAAATCCACCACCATAATCACATACGCGTTTTGGATTGAGTGAAGCGATATATTGCGCTATTGCCTTGCGTATGCTAAGAGAAAGTTCGTGAGATTCTATAAAAAGCCCATTGAGAATCCACACAGGGTGTGTATAAAATTTGCCTATTTTTTCCCAATCTAAATGTTTATTATCGCAGCCCATATTGCGCCACACTTGATTGAGTAGATACCATATCTGCTCTAAATCATCGCTAATGTTGGGATTTTGCATATTAAGTAAAGTGAGAATCTCTTGCCTCTCACTCGGCTCTAAATTTTTGTTTTCTAAGTTAATATTCATTTTCTTCCTTTGCTTTTGTGCTTTTTTATTTTATCACAAAATTTTATAAATAGCTTAAAGCAATACTAAGGGAATGTGAGAAAATAGATTTTGATTTTTAGAATCCAAATTTTATTTTATTGCTTCAATATAGAGGCTAGAGACACCTTTATATGGAGAGCCATCACTATTTATATCAAGGCAGTATTCATTAAAGTGATCAATGGCAGAGGTATCATACCTCATTTGCTCTATTTCTCTAAAACCTGCTTCTTGTAAGAGACGCGTAAGCGAAAAATTATCGTATGCCCATTTGTGTCGTTCTTCAATGCTTGTGCGGATAAAAATTTCATTACGGATAGAGGCAGGTGTGAGAAAATAGAGAATCTTTAAATAGATATTGAGAAATTTATTTGCTATTTTATCAAGGGTGATTTTAGAGATAAGGGAGATATATTGTGTATTGTTGGTAAAAATATCAGTACCTACTCGTTCTTTGATAAATGCTCCAAGCATTTTGTCATCATTGGCTGCTGCAGATTCAAGACAAATTTTCATATCACCACCACCTTGCATTCTAACCATTTGGTCGAATATTTCAAGTATAAGCCAATCATATTGTGAAGTGAGGGTAGCATAAGCTTTATTATACCCCCCCCCCCATTATTTTTTGCAATAAGATTGGCATAGCTTTTTTTACCTTCACATAGAAGATATGAAACATCATTTATCCCGGTAAGGCAACAAGTATCAAATGTTGCTTCCTAACATCTACCATAGTCAATGCACTTTTTTCATTATAAATGTATTGTGCTATATTGCGAAGCTGCATATCATAGGAGGGGTAACGTTTTGAAAAATAAATATTGTATGAGAAAGTGGCATATAAAATGTAAATCCTCTAAAATGGCATTTGATTGTGGAATTACACACTTTAAGAAGCAAATAGGAGGTAAGCCAAGAGTTTGGATTGAGTATTGAGGTAGCTTTGATAAATTATTTGAGCTAAGAGTGTCATTTTCATCTCCTTATGTATCTCTATAAAGCAGGGATTATATTATAGATAAGGGCAAGTGAGCAATATTTTCAAGTCGTTTGTCTCCATAGAGGTAATTGAGTGTGCCATTTTCATCGCGACTTTGCCTTGCGTGATGAGAATGGCAATAATATGAAAGATGTTGCACTTTGATAGGAGAGAGTTTAGAAAGAAGTGGATTATACACAAAAAATGCGTTTGTCCTACTTTTATCACAGCCTATAAAAGCATAGCCTTTTTTCTTGCCAAGTTTAATAAGAGCCTGCAGACTTGCACCAAAATATAAACCACTATAATGAGCTTTGAATCTATTGAAATCTTCTCTATATGGCACACTCACGCTTTGTTCGCCAAAAATTGCATTATATTCTACTACCACAATAGCAGGAGTAACGCATTCAATAGCTTCCCATACATAATAATCTACGCCATCAATATCAACACTCAATAGGGCAATATTTGTAAGATTGCGTGAAATGAGGTAGTTATGTATAAGGGTATTGATATTATCTTTTGTGATAAAGGCGCAAGTTGCCTCTAAATCATATCTCCAATAAATTTCATCATTTTTGATAAAGTTGATATAGTCTGCTCCGCCATCAATAACTAAGCCCTGCCAATGACGTTTTTTAAGTAGATAGCGCGTATTAGATTCTGTATAATCTTGCACGCCAAATTCCACAAAGGCTTTAGGGTAGGGGCTATGTTCGCGATCAAGCCCTAAAATTTCAATAAGAAAATCTAAGATTCCATCTTCTCCATTTTGGGAATACGCACTAAATTCCATAGATTCTATACTTACCCCCCCCCCCATTAATTCTTGCTTATAAGCTTGTAAATGTTGCTGTGAAAGTAAGTTAGCATTGAGGATAGTGAGTTTGTCTATTTTAGAATCTAATGTATAGGTAAAATGTCTTTTTATGCGCTGAAGCAATGAGCGAATGTATTTTTTCATCTAAGATTCCTTTGTGGCAAGAATTTTTATCTCGTAACTAAAAATTTGTGGGCTTGGTGCGTGAAACGCACTTCCTGTAATACGATTCCAAAAAGCGATATTATACCTATAAAGTTTAAGGAAAAATTTACGAATCAATTTTTTAATGCCTTTCGCCCCAGTCATTGCGTCTTTGTCAATTATTTTTATATTGCTAAAACCAGCCATTTGTAAAACATATATCAAGCTTCCAGCAGTGAAAAGGGTGTTATGAGTGAAATCCTCATAAGCCCAATAACAGCCTGTATGACTTTGGGCATTTGGCACGGCAATAAAGATTTTGCCTCTTTCATTTAAAAAATAATCTTTAAAATGAGAAAGTAGGGGGATAACTTTATCTTTTGGTAAATGCTCCAATGTGTGCGTTGTGATAATCAAATCAAACTTTTGGCTAGGAATAAAATCAAAAATATTTTCACATACCATTGATTCTATTCCTAAACTCTGCACATACGCAATGGCATTTTTATTAATATCAATACCAAAGAGATGAAAGTTCTTATCACCCCCCCCCCCCCCACTAAAATCAAAATTTTTTTCTTTTAGAGCGAGGAGATTTTGTCCAAATCCGCAGCCAAAATCTAGAACTTTACTTTGAGAAGGCAGAGATTCTATAACTTCCTTGAAATATGCAGGAAGTTTAGTGTTTTTATACATTTGAGGATTAACACCTCTAGCTTGAAAATAATCATTCATTTGCAGCTCCTTTTGTCATAATTTTGTCAATAACACCAATAACTTGCTTGGCTGTTATTTCATTAATATCAAGTGTGCTTTGGTAAGCATAAGCATTACTTAGCTCTTCATATTTATCGAAGTTTTCTTCGATAAATGGGTGAAACACCGGGTAGTATTTATCCCTTAGCCCTTTTGGATAAGGGATAAACCTACCTAGGTGGTTGCCATTATATACGGCGATAACTATCGCTGTGTCTAATATGGCTGCTAAATGTGCGGCACTTGTTTCATTCGAAACAAGTAGGTTGCCATTATATACGATTCCACCTAGTGCATTTAGGCTTGTTTTGCCTACCATATTGAAAACTTTATGTTTTGCATTGATTTTAGATTCTAAAATTTCTGCTTTTTCCATATCTTCTTTACCGCCACAAATAACGATATTTTGATGATAATTTTCTATTAAATACTTACCAATTATTGCAAAATTTTCAATGCTCCATTTTCTGTATTCAGCACTTGCCCCGATAAAAAGCACACTATAATTTGATGTTGCTTCAAATTTTGTAAATAATGTGCCATCGATATAAGGCTCAATATGGATTTGTTTATGCAAAAGATGATTGATAAATTCATTATTCCTATAAAATTCAAACATAATCCCCTCACTACTTTTAAAGAGTTGTGTATAGATTCTGTCATTTTGTGCTTTAATATTTGGGGCTATATTTATGCTATCACCGCTTGGGGCATATTTATAAATGGCATTGATTTTGTTTGAAATAATGATATTGTTTATGTCCCTTGAATGTATGGGGTTAATAAATACATCAAATGTATGTTTTCGAATTCTAGCTAAAAAAAGAATGCTATATAGAATGTTTTTTCTAAATTTTTTATTATCAATCCAAATAAATTTATCAATGTAAGCCCTATCAAGACAAAGTGCAAAGTCTTTAAATACGATATTTCCAATCAAGGTAATATGGTAGCTGCTATATTCTTGTCTTAGTATGCGCAAAAAATCTCTAAATAACAAATAATCACCAATGGCATCGTTTCGCAGTATCACTAAGGATTTGTTTTGTCGTGCTTGTTTTGTGGGATAGAGCACATTAATGATTGAATCTATAACAAAATAAATAGGCTTTTTGAATATTGCTTTTGCAGTAGAGGATTGTAAGATACTTAGGCTGCGCATACATCGCCACCTAAGCAAGATAGATTCTGAATCTGTGATGAATAAAGAGAAAAGTAAGGTAAGAATGTGGGAGATATGTATATTACATATCTAATTTTATCTACTGCCCCCCCCCCGCTTAGTTGCTGATAAGTTTCTATGTAGATTTTAGCAATTTTTGTTGAGCTAAATTGTGTAGCGATACTTTGAGTAGCGGCAAAGCTTATATTTTGCGCATTTAATGAATCTAAGCCTAAAGCCCACTCTATACCAGCAGATAAATCGCGTGTATCCGTAGCAAGATAGCCGTTACACTTATGTGTAATCATATCGCTATTGCCACCAATATTAAATGCCACCACAGGCGTACCACACGCAAGAGATTCCATAATGACATTGCTTAGATTTTCTGCTAAAGAGGGCGCAATAAAGACATCACAAGCATTAAATGCGAGGGCAAGTGAGCTATCATCATACACAAAGCCCAAAATATGTGTTTTTTTGATGCCAACAATTTCGGGAGCATTCCCACCAAAGACAATAAGCTCACATTGCGCTTTGAGTGTGTTAGGTAAAGATTCCAAAGCACTTTTAAGCTCATCGAATCCTTTGCGTGTGGTATCTGCTCCACCAATTGCGCCAAAGCCAATATAGTATGTATGTGGAGTAGAAATATGAGGGAAAAATGTGTGTATAAGGGATTTTGCGAGTGTAATAACTCGTAATTTATCTACTGCCCCCCCCCCAGCTAAATGCTGATACATATCTATATAGGAATGTGCGATTTTGCTAGAACCAAAAAGTGCTACTGCGCTTTTGCGGGCGTTATGCGCTAATGCGGCATACTCTTGTGTGTTTAAAGAGAGAATCCACTCTATGCCATTTTTTAAATCTTGCGCTTCATAGCATTTAGCAAGATAACCATTGTATTTATGAGTGATAATGTCTTTAAGTCCGCTTGTATCAAATGCCACCACAGGTGTGCCACAACTTAAAGATTCAAGTGCTGTTTGCCCAAAAGATTCTACAAAGCTTGGCATTATAAACACATCACTTGCGCTATAAAGCAAGGCGAGGGCAATATCATCGTGGAGTGCCCCTAGAAAGAATGTAGAAATTCCCTCTATACTTTCTCCTTGACTTGAGCCAAAGACAAGCAATTCACATTGAGTCTTAAGTGCGTTAGGTAAAGATTCTAAAGCATTTTTGAGCTCATAGAATCCTTTGCGCGGTGTTGAAGTAGCACCGATAGCACCAAAACTAATGATTTTTTTTGGTGTATGAATATGGAGCATTTCTCGTGCTAGACTTTTTTGTATGGGGCGATAAATATTTGTGTCAATGGGGTTTGGGAGATTGACAATGGGTTTATTGCCTAAAAGTGCAGAATCTTTGGCGCAAGAAGCAATCCAAGAAGATAAACCATTAATGGTAAGGTTGCTTAATTTGTTATATGTTTTATTTTTGCGTTTAAAAGTCCAAAATGAAATATCAAAAGGAAATTTTGATTTGAGTAAGGGGCAGAATTTACAATGATTGCTAACCCCTATACAGGCGGTTGCCACTATGTGGCAACCGCCTGTATAGGGGTTAGCATCGTGTAAGCTCCACAAAAGCGGTGCTTGTATAGATTCTAAATCTTTGATATTAAAAAACCCATCCTCTATCCAATGCAAATGCACGACATCGGGGCTAAGTTCCTCTATTTGCTTTAAAAGTAAGCGATTGCTTGGTGTAAAAAATGGTAGATTTGGTGAAAATATGTCTTTGTCTCGTTTAGGATAGAGGATAAGTGGGAGTTGTGAAAGAAAAGGGCGGATTCTTGAGAAAGCCTTTTGGAATTTGCTTTGGGCTACTCGTTTTACACTTGGCAAATCTGTGGTTTTATTTTGCGTAAGGATTATAGAATCTACACCTTCTTTTAATAGTGCTTTGTGGAGTCTTATACAAGCTCTACCCGCTCCACCATTATCTTGTGTGATGAGATGCACGACTTTCATTCTTATCCTTAGTTGCTTTGCACGAGTTTATGTTTTTGTCTTCTTTTTTATTTATACTTATATCTTTAAAGGACGAGTTTTACTATTTGCGCAAATAATGCAATGGCTTGAAAGCGGTAATTATATCTTTTTATTTCTTTGTAGAATCTAAAAGCTTTTGAATACCTTGCGCCTTGTGAAATTCTAATAAGATTCTATAAGTCAAAGCCTTAGCTATTGTATAAGGCTATTAATTGCATCGTGACTAAAATACTTGCCTAACTCATCGGCAAAGAGCGTTACAATTTTTGCTCCTTGCACTTTATTTGCTACTTTGAGTGCTGCACTTAGGGTAGCCCCAGATGAGATACCAGCTAGTATCCCTTCTTGTCTTGTTAAGATTTTAAGCCCATTATATGCCTCTTCATCGCTTATTTTTTCTACCATATCAATAAGCGAGGTATCCATAGTTTTTGGGATTTGCGCATTGCCGATACCCTCGATGTGAGTGCATACGCATTTATTTTCACATTTATATCCGCATTCGTGTCCATATTGACATTTGCCAATCACTGAATCTAGCGGGTCGGCTAACACAGCCTTTATACGAAAATTTTGCTCCTTAAAATACCGCGCACAGCCACTAAAACTTCCTCCGCTTCCAGCTCCACATACAAAATAATCAAAAGGTGGCACACAGGTGGGATTAAGCGTTTGCATATCTGTGTAAATCTCCACAGCCGTGCTAAGATAATGTGCGTAAGGATTGTTGAGATTCTCAAATTGATTGAGGCTAAAGGCGTTTTTAGTGCGAGAGAGTAGGGCATTTGCCTCATCTATTGCACCCTGCATACCTTGTTCTTTGGGTGTGTTTATCACCTCTGAGCCGAGTGCTTTTGCAAGGATTTGCTTTTCTATGGAGAATTTATCAGGCACAACAAGTATTGCCTTGCACCCAAAATGCTGTGCCACAAGGGCGATACCTAGTCCTGTATTTCCAGCAGTAGCCTCAATCACCACCGAATCTTTTGTGAGTTTTCCCTCATCACGCAGTTTTTGAAACACATACAAAGCTACGCGATCTTTTACGCCACCTGCTGGATTATAATATTCGAGCTTAGCAAAAATGCGATTATTGTTTGGAATCTCCACCGCTTTTAGTTCTAAAAGCGGTGTGTTGCCAATGAGTTCAAGGGTTGAAGTAAAAATCATTGCTTAGAGAGTTTAATAGCTTGCTTAATATCATCGAGTAAGTCTTGTGCATATTCTATACCTACTGATAATCGTATGAGTTGTTCGCTTATGCCGAGATTTTCGCGTATATCTTTTGGGATTGAAGCGTGTGTCATTGAAGCGGGGTGGCAGAGGAGCGATTCTACACCGCCTAGACTTTCGGCTAATGCGATAATACGCGTTGATTTAAAGAAGATTCTATAATCATAATTTTCCTTGAGCTCAAAGCTTATCATTCCTCCAGCACCACGCGCTTGTGAGTTTTGAATCTCATAGCCTTCATCATCTTGTAGTCCGGGATAATATACTTTTTTCACAGCACTATGCTCACTTAGGGTATTTGCTAAGAATAGCGCATTTTCGCAATGACGTTGCATTCTTAAGCCTAATGTTTTTATACCGCGTATAAGCAAAAAGCTATCAAATGGTGCTAACACACCGCCAATGCTATTTTGCAAAAATCCAATTCTTTGGGCTAACTCCTCATCATTTACCACCACAAGTCCAGCGATAAGGTCGCTATGTCCGCCTAGATACTTTGTCGCTGAATGCACCACAATATCAATGCCAAGCTCTAAAGGCTTTTGTAGATATGGTGTCATAAAGGTATTATCCACTATGCTAAGTATGCCCTTTTCTTTACATAGGTTTGCCACTTGTGCCAATGGCGTAACATTAAGTAGAGGATTTGCAGGGCTTTCTATAAGCACGGCTTTGACTTCTTGTGTGATAGCCGCCCTTAATGCGTCTAAATCCCTTGTGTCTATGATTTTGTAGTTGATGTTAAAATGTGTAAAGACTTTGTCTAAGATTCTAAAAGTGCCACCATAAATATTATGCGAGATGATAATACAATCTCCGCTTGAAAAAAGGCTTAGAATCGTCCCAATAGCTGCCATACCTGAAGCAAATGCAAAGCCAAACTTGCCGTTTTCACATTCTGCTATGAGGCTTTCAATCCCATCACGCGTGGGGTTTTTCGTGCGTGAGTATTCATAGCCTAGATTCACTCCTAGCGCACTTTGAGCGTATGTGGAAGTTTGGTATATTGGTGTATTTACTGCGCCTGTGCGTGGGTCTGTGGTCGCCCCGCCGTGTATAAGTAATGTATCAAAACTGCTTTTCATATTTATCCTATCTGCAAATGTATTTCACTTGAATTCTAGCTGTAATCTCTTGCTCTTTTGGTATAGGAAGCTCCCAGCTCGTATCCGCATATGCGCTCATATTACTTGCCTCTGCTCTCATTATTTTTGGCTGTATGATGTGGGTATTTGTAGAATCTGCCCCAGCAAGAACGCATTTTGCGTTAGTGATTTTAGAGTAATCTTTTTCTTTCTCTTTTGCGATTTGCAATGCACTTTCAAATGCCTTATCTTGTGCTTCTTGTAAAGATTCAGAAGTGGCGATGATATTTACATTTGGTGCAAGGAAGCTTAAATATTTGTTTTTGTTGATTTTCTTATCAATCTCTGCGATAAGGCTATCGTATTCTTTTTTCTTTTTGCTTGGCACATCGCATTCAAGGTTGAAATTAAGTGTATAGCCCACGGTGTCCCTTGCAGCGCCGTCTTTGTATTGGATATTTGGACGCAATTCGTGGTTGCCACCCTCGCATAAATCTTGTTTTTTGCTTAAGCCAATGATGTCATTTAGAGTATTGGCAATGTCTTTTTTTACATTTGATTCTATCTCGCCACCCTTTCGCAATGTATCGCTTTCTGTAATGCGGATACTCGCCTTGTAGGCATTAGGCATAATATTTTGTGAAACCGATATGCTTTTGTTGAGGCAAAGCGCATCTTGTGGACATTCATTTGTGTTTAGCGCAAGTGGTTCATCACTGCACGCACTCATCATAAAAGCCATAAAACCTGCTAACAATGCTACGATGTATTTCATTTATTACTCCTTAAGTTTTGATAAGGCGAGATTATAGCTATTTTGAGTAATTTACTTGTAATCAATAAAGCCATTTTTTGGCAAAATGAGATGAATATTTTTAGGTAGATATTCTAGAATCTTATCAAGGAAAATATGATTAGCGAGCATATCGCCGAGCAAAAGGACTCTATCAATAGCGAGATTTGTGAGGCTATCGCGCACAAGTGTAGCGACAAACTCACTTAATGAATCGAGTACACCAAAGCTTAGAATCTCATTCTCCACCCCGGCACATTTAAAGCTTATGCACGAGCGCACGACAAGGGGATAATCAAGCCAAATATGATTGCCCTCGCGCGTAAGCTTATAATCAATGCGTGGTCCTCTTTCACGCACAAAGCGATACGCGTGATAAAAAAGCACATTTTTATCAGCTCTTTGCGGTTTGTCCGCCTCTGTTTTATCAGTATTTGTTGCGGTGTCTGCCTGAATATTCTTTGGGGGTAGCCCTAGCACAAAGGCGCAAGTATCAAGTATATCAATGAGATTGTTTGTAGGGTGATTTTCGTTTTCAAGGCTAAAAAGAGATGAGAGAATCTGCGGATAGTGCGCACCAAAATTTTTCAAAAGCTCCCCACCGCTTTCATATTTGCGTGTAATCTCCTCGCATATATGAAGTGGATTATTATCAAAGGAAATATCAAGGAGGACTTTTGGATTTTGATTATAGATGAGAAAGGCACTCGGGTGCTTGGAGCTAAGATAGATAACAAGATGAGAATATTGAGAATCTACATCAATATGCGCGTCTATGAGTGAGTGCAAAGAGAGGTTATGCGCGATATGTGTGTCGATAAACATACCATTTTTGGCAATGCTTAGAATCTGCTCTTGTTGCACAGAATGTGCGAAGTCAAAATCTGGCTCTCCTTGCGTATGCGAGAGAAAAAAATAGCCTATCTCGTCTTGTAAAAGGAGCGCACCAATGATTGCTAGAGGCATATCATAGGGCAGGGTTACTTTTACCAAACCGCATTCATCGGCGGGAAAGTGTTTTTCAAATACTTCTTTAGGCACAAGTCGTGTTGAGGGCTTTTCAAAACTTGCGAGAATATCAATATGCGCCTTATGTGTGCGAAAGTAGGTTTTGAGTGAGCCAATATCGCATACAATGGTTGTATGCGTGTGCGCTGTGGGGGTAAGGGAGAGTGATTGCACCCCGCGCGCAGTGCTAAAAACGATATTTTCCCCATTTTTGAGCCTAGCTACAATCTTGCTTAAATAATCTGCGCTCGGCTCTTTTAGGGCTTTGTGCATAGGGGATTGTGTTGGGTTGAGTATCGCAAAATTTGTGCTTGTAGGATTGAGAATCTGCTGTGTCTGTAACGGCGTATAGTAGTGCGTTTTGGGTGTCTTGCAACGTGCTAATATATGATTAGCATCTTGCAAATCACAATGCAGTGGTATCTCTAAGGCAAGGGGTAGGGCGTGGGTCAAAATCTCTATAAGGGAGAG
The DNA here is from genome assembly GCF_000765685.2 of Helicobacter sp. MIT 03-1616. Lineage (NCBI taxonomy): Bacteria > Pseudomonadati > Campylobacterota > Epsilonproteobacteria > Campylobacterales > Helicobacteraceae > Helicobacter > Helicobacter sp. MIT 03-1616. The sequence goes on from NZ_JROY02000004.1 coordinate 38,368, forward strand.
TTTAGAATCTAGTGTATCAAGTGTATCAAAAAAAGCTTGTGGCGGATTTATGGGGTTTAGCTGTAAAAAAGAAAAATAAAGACAGAGTGGCAGAGTAAGAGAGAGGTTATTTGCAAAAGATAGAATTTGCCCTGAATAGTCCATATCCTTAGCAAATTGCTCTAAAATACTTTCTTTATTTTGGGATTGGGTTTGAGATAGTTGCGCGTGAGATGACGCGTTTTGCTTGTGAGATTCTATAAGAGCATGTAAATCTACCAAAAGGCAGTGTGTTTGCTCACTATGTGTGTAAAAAAAAGCCTCTAAGTCGAGGGTTTTGGCTTCTTTGGCTAGGATAGAGAGGAAAAATTCTTCATCTGTGCTTGTATTGGTAAAGCTAAAGTCATAAATCATTCATAACCTCGAAATGAGCCATTAGCCACCTCTTGTAAGTCTTTATTGTCGATTTTTTCCGCGTGGATTCCATTTTGTTCTAGGAATTCTAGGGCGAGTTTCTCCATAAGCTTCGCACCCTCTTTTACAGAATCTGAAAGAGTGAATGCTGTCTCCTCACCGATAACCTCGGGGATAATGCCAATAATTTTTACTGGTGGTAAATCGCCATTAATAGCTGTGAGGCGCAAGGTTTGGAGCATTTCTACTTCGTGCGCACTTCCTGCCCAAGTAATAATTTGAGGGACATTGTCGAAGTCAAAATAATATACCTCGCCCACATTAGCATTATTCGCACTCACGCAGTCAAGTATAAGCACTTTATCATAAGAAGTGATGAGAGGGATAAGCATTGTGGCGAGTGTGCCGCCATCGACAAAATCCACTTCATTTTCGCCACTGAAGCGGTAGTTGAGCTTCAAAAAATTGCTTAAATGAACCCCAATACCCTCATCGCCAAAGAGGATATTGCCAATGCCCAGCACGAGGATTTTCATTAGATTTTTACATCTTCAGTATAACGCATACCACTCACCATCGCATCTACGCCGCCATTTGGATATTTGACAGAATTCCACACTGCCATATAGATATGCACTGGGATAAAAATCATAAAAGCCCAAGTTGAAAGATGATGTATGCTTCGCACATTTGCTAAACCTCCGCAGAGCGCCTCCACCCACTTAAAGCAAAATGCCAAAATCGCGCCAAGTCCATCTCCATAGACATTGTAGTAAAGCACTATACCGGTAAGGGACATTAAAAGCACGAGTATAGCAAGGAAAAAGTATGTTACAAATTGTATTGGATTATACGCGCCATTGATATGTGGGTGAGCGCCTAGGAAAAGATAGGCTCTAATCTGTGCAACCCATACTTTCGCGTCTTTGACTTGAGTGAATGAGATTCTCTCTGGCAAAGATTTTTTATCAAAGAAAAAGAGATAAAGCCTAAAGCAAGAAATGGCGATAAGCACGAAGCCCATAACCAAATGCACATTGCGAATATAGGCTTGCAAATATGATGTGCCTACCACACCCATATCCTGCGTAAGCACAACCTCTCCATTGATGACGCCCTGCAAAGTGGCTTGAGTCATCTCTGGCTGAGAGATGAGAAATGGCGAGGCGATATAAAATCCTGTGGCGATAAGCGCAAAAATACACAATGCCCTTAGCCAATGAAACAGGCGAGTAATCCCCGAAAACTCCTCGTGCATATGGAGTTCTTTTTTAAACATATCAATCTTGTTCATACCGCCTCCTTTAGCGAAGTCTTGCAAATGAGGGTTCTACTTTGTATTGACTTAATTCATTACCTTTTGTATCCATAACATGCACTGCACACGCAATACAAGGGTCAAATGAATGTATGTGGCGGATAATTTCTAGCGGCTGCGTGATATCCTTTACCTGTGTACCGATAAGACTCATTTCATAAGGTCCTTTTTGTCCTTTAGAATCCATAGGTCCAGCATTCCAAGTAGAAGGCACGACTGCTTGATAATTTTCAATCACACCATTTTTGATACGCACCCAGTGGCTTAACATTCCTCGAGGCACATTGCCGATGTATCGCCCTTTGTATTCTTTTTTCTTATCAATAACATAAGGCGCACAAGTGCTTGTATCACCCTTTGCGATATTTGCAGTAAGTGCTTCAAACGCTTTGATACCATTATCAGCCACGACTTTACATTCTATTGCGCGCGCCGCGGTTCTACCAAGTGTGCTAAAAATAGCCTCTACCGGTAGTCCTGTAACGCTCAAAAACTCATCTACAACTTTAACAATCGCAGGATTTCCGCTCGCGTATCCCACCACCACACTCGCAAGAGGTCCAACCTCCATAGGCTCACCCTCGTATCGTGGCGATTTTATCCAAGAGTATTTGCCATTTTCATCAATAATCTTAGAATCTACAAGCTTTCCATCAGCACCGATTGTTTGTGCGTCTCTAAAGCCTGTATATTTTGGATTTGTCTTGCCATCGTATGGGTGGAGAGGCTCACTATCCTTATACCACGAGTGTGTGGCTTCCTCTGTGATTTTGCTCTCATCAATAGGATAGACTTTGCTCAAATCACCACCTTTAACAATGCCGCTACTAAAGAGCCACTCGTCCTCGCCAACTTGCATTTCTTGAAAGCTAATGAAGTTTTTCACGCCACAGCCCTTCAATACCGAATCTTCGGTTTTATACATTTCCGCCGCCATAATCACATCTGCCCAATATGCACGATTGATAAACTTTACCACTTCTTTATACTTGCAGAGCCACTCGCCAAGTCGGCTAGGGTCTAAAATATCCATAACAGAAGTTACTCCGCCAACAGTTAAGCTTTGCGGATGTGGATTTTTTGCGCCAAAAATAGCCATCATTTGTGCCACTATACGTTGTATCTCAAGGAGTTTGAGATAGTGTGAGAGAACGATAAGATTCTGTTCTGGTGTGAATCTATAAGTTTTGTGCCCCCAATACGCGTTCGCAAATGGTCCTAATGCACCTTGTTTTACAAATGCTGATACTCTTTCTTGCACGGCTTTAAGGTCATTTTCGCCTGTATAAAGAGGATTGTTGGTGTATTTGAACGCAAGTTTTGCAGCCTTTTCACAGTCTGCACTAAGTGCCGAAGTAATATCGCACCAATCAAGCCCGTGCAATGTGTAGAAATGCACTGCATGGTCGTGCAAGAAAAGTGAGATATTCATCAGTGTGCGCGTCAAAATCGCATTAAGCGGAGGCTTGATACCGAGCGCGTTTTCCACCGCGGTAATACCAGCCTTGTAGTGAGAGAATGTGCATACCCCGCAGATTCTTTGCACTATGAATCCAGCATCACGTGGGTCGCGATTTTTTACAATAGTTTCTATACCGCGCCATAGCGTTGAGGTAGAAAACGCATCAGTAATAACATTATTATCATCAACAATCACTTCAATACGCAAATGTCCTTCGATTCTTGTAATTGGATCTACTATTATACGCTTTGTCATTTTTCACTCCTTATTTTGCTTTTTGTGTTGAACTTATTACTGCGTGTGCGGCAATACCGATTGCTGCAGCCCCTAATATAACAGAGCCGATGACATCAGCAGTTTTGTCAGCCCCCATTCCGTCAAAGTTTGTAGCATAGAGATGATTGCTAATTGGTTCTTCAAATGGATTCATTGTATCCCAAAATTTTGGCTCACTGCAGCCTATACAGCCGTGCCCTGCGCCCACAGGCCAACTTGTATGTTGATTGAATCTAAGTTTTGAGCAGTTATTGAAAGTATAAGGTCCTTTGCAGCCCACTTTATAGAGGCAGTAGCCTTTTTCAGCATTTTTATCGCCAAAATGTTCTACGAATTGTCCTGCATCAAACCGCCCTCTGCGCTCACACAAATCGTGGATTCTTAAGCCATAAGCCCAAGTAGGGCGATTGTAAGCATCAAGTGTAGGTAATTCGCCAAACAAAATAAAATGCAATACATTACCCACGATGTTTTTCTCGCTTGGCGGACAGCCGGGTACATTAATCACTTTGCGATTTGTAATTTCACTAAGAGGACACGCGTTTGTTGGATTTGGATAAGCTGCTTGCACACCACCAAAGCTAGAGCAGGTGCCAATGGCAAAGATAGCTTTTGCATTTTTTGCTGCTATTCTTGCTTCTTCCGCGCCTGTGCGCCCGTGTGCGCCGATAGTGAGATAAAATTCGCTGCTACCTTTAGGAATACCACCCTCTACCATAAGCAAATAGTTACCTGCATATTTATGAATAGCATTTTCTAAGTTTGCTTCAGCTTGCCAACCAGAGGCTGCCATAACGGTTTCGTGATACTCTAGGCTAATATAGTCAAAGATAAGAGAATCTATGCTAGGTGCATCACTTCGTAGTAAGCTCTCGCTACAACCAGTGCATTCCGCCATATGAAGCCATACGACAGGGAGTCGGTTCGCAAGCTCTGCGGCTTTTGCAGTTAGTGGAGCAAAACTTGCGGGAAGTGCAAGTGCGGCAGTCATCATACCAGACCATTTAATAAAATCTCGGCGAGAGAATCCTTTAGATTCTAACTCTGTCAGTAAATCCCTCTCCGCATTATGTGCCGGAAGTTTTGAGAGTTCCTCAAGTCTTTGAGAGGCTTTACCAAACAACTCTTTATGTGCATCTTGTGTTTTCATAGCAGTCCCCTTTGTTGTTAAAGTCTTCGCAATTTTAATATGTTTTGAATCCAAGTATTAAGTGAAAATGGGAGAAGTAAATTTTTTTGAAGCAAAAGTTACTAAAAGTAATTGATTTTTTAACTTTTAATACGAATTAAAAAATCGTGTGAATTTTATAGGGATATTTGTGATATTTAATTGCGGTGCAAAATATCAAGATTCTTATCATAGTCTTTTGTCTCTATCCCTAGCAAATGAAGCAAAGTATGAAATATATAGTCGTGATTGAGTTGGGTATCTTTTTTGTTTAGCGCAGAAGTAGGCACATCGCCCCATTGATTGTTAAACCACATAATTGAGGGGATATGTTTTTGATACTCCGGGGCGAGGGTATAGCCTAACCCTCCGTGCATATATTGCCCTAATTCTCCTAGGCTTTCTCCGTGGTCGCTCACATACCATAGCATTGTGCGCATATTTGTATTATTTAGCATTTGTATCATCTGCGACAATACCCAATCATTGTAGAGAATCGAATTGTCATAAGTATTGACAATCTCTTCATAACTACATTTTGAAAGTTCTTTTTGCTTACACACTGGATTAAAATGCTCAAAATCTGGAGGATAGCGAAGCGCATAAGAAGCCCCGTGACTCCCATAGCCGTGCGCGATAATAAAAGTATTTTGCTTTGTTTTTTGTGCTTTTTCTATAATACGCTTGACATCAGGGAGCATTGCGCCATCAAGGCTATCGCTAGGATATAAAATGCTATGCTCAATATTTCTGTCGCAACCTCCCACACATTTGCCACCATTATTGCCTAGATACCACACATCATAGCCCACATCTTTGGCTATGTCGAGTATATTGTTTGTGTAGAGTGATAGATTGCGGTGTGTATAGGTTTTATGTGTGTAATGTGTGAGCATACAAGGCACAGAAATAGCGGTAATAACGCCACAGGAGTAAAAATCACTAAAGCTTATCACTTTAAGTGCGCTTGTGTAGGGATTTGTAAGCTTTTTGTAACCATTGAGTGAAAAATTTGCACTTCTTGTGCTTTCACCGATAAAAAAAAGCACGATTTGGGGCGGTAAATCTGCTTTTAAATGTGCGTCTTGAGCTACAAAGATAGGTGTGAAATCCTGCTCTACTTGGTTTTGAATGTAAAGGATAGTGGAGCGAATTGGTGCTATTGGATTTGGCATACTTGCGAGACTTTTTTGTTTTTTGAAAACAAATACAATATCCTTCCCACAGGCGACATAGCTTAGTGCTATAAGCACACCTAGGGTTATGAGTATTATGCTCTTTTGCGCAAAAGATTCTATAAATCTTTGTTTTTTGAATCTAAGGAGTGCGAGAAGCAAACAAGGTAGCACACCAAAAAATAGCACATACGATACAAGCCCGACACTTATCATATCCATAGCCTCGTCCGTGTGTGTCTCTATTACGCTTTGTATAATATCCTCATCAATTACTACGCCAAGTGAATCCATATAGAATCCGCACACGCTACTAAGTAACAAAATAAAGCCCAGCACAAACTTGATACTAAAGCGCAGACATAGAATCTCAAGCCCGAGCATTAAGAAAAATATATGCACGATTTTTCCGCAATAGAGCAGATAAATAAAACCAGCCTGTGTGGCTAGTCTATCAAATGTAGCATTAAAAGTATCATTGAGGTAAAATGCAAGAAAGATTGCACCACATAGCGTTACCCAATGGTAGTTTATATGAGAAGAAAAAAGTTTTTTAAAAATTGTAACTATAGGGCGAAATCTCATAGGGCAAAATCCTATACCTTATTTTTGTGTGTTTTGTGCCTTTCATCTTATCACTCAAATTTTTTAGGTGTAAATAAATAAATCAAAGCTAAGGTAAGCATAATAGCATATTGTGGCTTAGATTCTAATAGAATCATCTTGTTGTGTATTTTGTATAAGCTTAATCATCATAAATTACCACAAGCACTATGAAGCAATGAGCGTTTGAACTTGAATTAACAATGTTGTTTTTATGTTTTTGTCTCGTGTGGTTAGCTTGGACTCTAAAAAATATAAAATCCAAGCAAGGTTTAGAAGCAAGAAACTATACTTAAAATCTTAGAGGAGTGTGTCGAGTTTCGCGCGTATATCATCTTCTGATTTTGCACCCGTTACTTGCTCTTTAATCTCTCCATCTTTAAAAAAGAGGATTGTAGGGATATTTCTAATACCAAATCTCTTTGAAAGCTCAGATTCGTTATCCACATTCACTTTGCAGATTTTTGCTTTTCCCTCATAAGATTCGGCAAGTTTGTCAATCACAGGTGAAAGCATTTTGCAAGGATTGCACCAAGGTGCCCAAAAATCCACTAGCGCAACGCCACTACCCATAACCTCTGCGTCAAAGTTATCATTACTCAATTCTATATACTTACCCATAATAAGCTCCTTATGTTTAGTTTAAACGCCACTAAAGCGCACCTATGCGACATAACGACATTTATACACCTATTATACATTGCATTATTCAATAAAAAGTTTATTGATTTTAGTTTTTAAGGCAATCAGTGGAAATCACCTTTTTATTTTGCATAGAATCCGCACTAATAAAAGGCATTTTCTCACAAAAGTAAAAGGTGTTAAAAGGGTGATTTTAGCATATTTGAGGCGATTACCATTCGATAAAAATTCTAAATAAAGTGTTGAGACTGAAAGAATAGTTGCCCTCTTGTTTATCACCTAAGCATTAAACTTCATTGTCATTACCGAGCGCATAATTTGTATTTATGGAATCTGCAAGATTCCGTGTCTCCGCGCCCCTAAGCAGATTGCGAATATTTTTGCTTGGCTTAGCGATACCTTGTTTTCCATTATATTTAGTCATCACACCATCATAAGTTTTTTTCATCGTATCAATATTGCCCCCAAGCCTTTCTAGCTCATTGTAAAACTTTTCAATGCGGTCAAAAAGTGTTTTAATCTCGTCAAATATTGCATCGGCATACTTATTGCGATGCTCAATCTCCCATAGATTGCAGATAATCTTTAGCACCGCCATAATAGTCGTGGGTGAGACAAGCACCACACCTTTTTGATATGCCTCATCATAAAGCATAGGATTATATTGCATAGCCTCTAAAAACGCTCCCTCAATAGGGATAAACATTAGCACAAAATCAAGTTTTTGTCCTTGTGTGTATTGTTGATAATTTTTGGAGCTTAAGCCTTTGAAATGGGATTTTATAGAATCTGCCAAATCTTTTTGTGCCAAGACTCTTTCCTGCTTATCTTGCGCGTTACACAGCCTCTCATATGCAATTAGTGAAGTTTTGGCATCGACTACCACACATCGCTGCTCATCGCCACTTTTGGGTAATTTCACAATCGCATCAGGGCGGAGCTTGTCATTATTGTTATCACGCATATCCACTTGCAGTTCATACTCGCGACCCTCTTGCAATCCGCTATTTTCAAATACCCTTTGTAAAATCACCTCTCCCCAATTTCCCTGTGTCTTGTTCTCGCCTTTGAGGGCATTTGTGAGATTATGTGCGTCAGTGGAAAGTTGCATATTGAGCTTGCTTAGTTGCTCGATTTGTGTTTGCAAGGCAGTATGTTGTGTGAGTGCAGAGGTATGGTTATCATTGAGCTGTTTTGTAAATCGCATAATCTCATCTTTAAGCGGCTGTAAAGAGAGGCTTTGCTCCTGCTTAAAGTTTTGTGTATTTTGACTAAGAATCTCCGCGCCCAAAGCCTTAAAAGCATTACTTAGCTCCTGCTTACTCCTTTCCTCATTTTTTTGTATTTCTTCTTGTGTGAGTGTATATTGCTCTTGTAGTCTGTGTAGCATATCCTGCGAATGCACCTTTTGTTCTGCTAGACGAGTTTCAAAGCCCTTTTCTAAATCTGCGAATCTTTGCGTAAAGGCAGATTCCAGAGAGGTGATAATGCCCTTAGATTCAGCAAGGGCAACCGATAGGCTTTGGTTTTCAAGTATTTGATTTTGTATTTTTTCATTATGTGCGGATTCCAAGGTTTTCAATGCCTTTTTGTGCCATATCCACGCACCAAATGCGCCACACACTAGCCCCGCAATTCCACAAAACACGGCGATAAGCGTAGATTCAGCCATTTTTGGAATCCTCGCTATGTGAGCTTGAAGCTTTAGATTCTAAAGAGGTTTTAGAATCCTTCTTGGAGCTTTTTCTCGTGGCTTTGGAATGTATGCGTTTATAATCCCCACTTTTACCACCGCTTTTTGATTGCAGGCAAATATCGCTTATAACCATAGACTTATCAATGGCTTTAAGCATATCATAGATTGTTAAAAGCCCGATACTCACACCCGTGAGTGCCTCCATTTCTACACCTGTTTTACCCTCACATTTTACTAAAACACCAAGCGTGATAGAGTGCTTAGTGGGATTTGGGGTTATATCTACATTGATTTTATTTATCATAAGCGGGTGGCACATCGGGATAAGCTTACTTGTCTTTTTGCTTCCCATAATCGCAGCAATAATCGCAGTTTGTGTAATGCTCCCCTTTTTTCCGGTGTGGTTTATCGCTGCTTCAAAGGCTTGTTCGCTCATTGAGATAACACCACTTGCATAAGCCTCGCGCGTAGTAATGTCTTTATTACTCACATCAACCATTGTTGGATTGTTTTGCTTGTTAAGATGTGTAAGTTCCATTTTTATCCTTTATTTCTTATAAGGCACAAGATTCTTAGAATCTACAAGTGTTTATTTTAATTCGCATTGATTGCTTTCATAATCCTTAAGTTGTGTAATGCCATTTGAGCCACATACACGGCAGTTTTCATTGCGCTTTAGCTTGATTTTGCGGAAATTCATTGTGAGTGCGTCAAAGCTAAGGAGCTGATTATAGAGCGGTTCGCCAATACCTGTAATGATTTTTAGCACTTCTGTGGCTTGAATACTTCCTACGATTCCAGCAACACTGCCAAAAACCCCAGCACTTGCACAATTTGGCACACTTCCTTCGCTCGGTGGGCTATCAAAAACACAAGTATAGCACGCGCTTTGTCTTGGCTTGATACTCATATTTTGCCCACTAAAGCGCAAAATTCCACCATAGCAATAAGGCTTATCAAGTAGCACACACGCATCATTGATAAGAAACTTTGTTGCAAAATTATCGCTTCCATCGACAATCACATCATAAGCACCCAAGATACTTAGCGCATTACTCGCATTTAGCATAGCGGAGTAGGTTGTGATTTGGATATGCGGATTAAGTGCGAGAATCTTTGCCTTAGCAGATTCTATTTTTGGAGTGCCTACCTCCGCAGTAGTGTGGATAATCTGCCTTTGCAAATTGCTTAAATCAACATTGTCTTCATCGATAATGCCTATATGCCCCACACCAGCAGCAGCGAGATAGAGTGCCACAGGAGAGCCTAGCCCTCCAGCACCCACGATAAGCACATTAGATTCTAAAATCTTTCCCTGACCTTTGAATCCACACTCCCTCAAGCGAAAATGTCGCGAGTATCTATGTAACTGCTCGTCTGTAAAGTTATACATCACTCATTGCCTTTGAGTATGTCTAATGCTTGAACACAAAGGCTTCTCCACGCACCCTCATATCGTATCGCTTCACATTGCTTGAAGCTCTCTTGTGCATCTTTGCCTTGTGCTTTGAGTAATGAGCCTTTGAGATACAAAGTCTTTTGTTTATCATCATCGCTTATATTCTTTTGTAGCAAATCATCAAGCACACTAATTGCCTCATCTGTACGCTGTGTGCGGATATAACTTTGTGCGAGGGCAAAATCTACATATGGAGAATCCGCATTATCCTTTATGAGCTTTTGTAGGCGCAAAATATCCTTTGCGTAAATATCAATTCCCATTTCGTCTTTTTGTGCCTCCGCATTTTTGAGTAGTGTGAGATTCACAGCAAACATTCTTTGGTCGTCCGCTAGAGCTTGCTTTAAGAAAGCATAGGTTTGTAGCGCACCCTCTTTATCATTAAGTTTTATTAGTGCGTCAAAAAGTGTGAATCCAACATCATAATATTGCGCTTTTTGCAAATTCTTAGCAATCTCTAGCGCGTCTCGCCCAGCCCTTGCAGTGCTTTTGCTATCACCTAGTTTGGCAAAGTTGAGACTATCTCTGTAAAGCCACTCTAGCTTTTTTGATAAATCTTTAGCTTCTGCTGCCATATTGAGCGAGATTTTTGCTGCTTCTTTATTAAGAGCGAGGGCATAGAGGCAGTCAAAGAGTGGCATTTTTTCATCCTCCTTGATACTCACATTTTGGTATTGCAAAAAGATATTAGCCACATTTTTGCAATCTTTTTCCTTGAGGGCAAGGCTTAGCATAGCCTTGTAGCTTTGTGCGACAATACTTTGATCTTTGAGATTATTTTTTAGGGCTAAAACTTCACTATATTTGCCCTCATCAAATAAAGTCTGTGCTTTAAGTATAAAGGCTTTTTCTTGCTCTGGTGTATTGGGGTATTGCTCAATGATATAATCATATTTTTTTATTTTAGAAGCCGATTCCTCATTGCTCACAAGTGCAAAAAGTAGCTTGTCATCCCTATCCTTTATCTCCTCTGCCAAAGGGCGATGCTCAAACTCTTGTAAAAAGATTTTATTAATTCTGTGTGCGTCCTGCACATCATTTGCAGACTGATACCATAGGCTTACATTATTAAGCAAATCCTCTTTGCTTATATCATCACTGAGGATATGCTCGTAGAGATACTCGCCAAGCTTCGCAGCACTTGCATATAGCTGTTCCTCTGCCAAGAGCTTCAAATATTCATAGCTTTTAATCGGGTATTTGGTGATATAGCTTGGATTCACTTTGAGCATAGTTTCAACAAGTTTTTGTGCCTGTGCCTTCTCGCCATTAAGCAAGTGAAATTTACTCCATTCTATGGCTACCGCACTTGCGCTGTCTAAATCCTTTGCCTCTTGGTAGGCTTGTGCGAAAAGCTTAGTGGCGACATTTGCGTCTTGCCCACTATGAAAATATTTTGCAAGGGACATTTTTGCCAAGGGCATATAGTGAGATTGTGGATACTCGCTAATGAGTCGCTCGAGATAATATTTAGCCTCATCTGTGATTCTCATATCCGCATAGGCATTGCCTAGATAGTAGAGCACTTCGGGGACATTTGAATCTGTGGGATACTTTTTAATCCATTTTGTCCCCATATCGACAATCATATCACTATTTTCGGTTGAGTCAAAATGCTCTAATGCGCGGAGGCGGAATAGCAGCAAGTCTTTGGCAAAAATAGTCTTAGGATAGGCAATCAGTGTTTCATCAATCAGTTTTACTGCCTCTATGTGTGCGTGATTTTTCATAAGATTTTTAATCTGCGTGTATGTGGCAAAATCCTCTCCCTCATCATAGCGCAAAGGTCCTCGATTAATATCAAGGTCATTAAAAAATAGTTTATTATTTTTAATAATTTTGATAGGGAAGTTTAGCCCCCTTGGCTTTGCTTGTTGGGTATAGTCATTGAGAAATGGAATCTCATTTTTGTAGCCTATGATTTGCCACGCCGCGCTTTTGGTTGGCTGCTCTTTTGTGATAAGTGTAGCAGTTTTTAGGTCTTTTGGTGTGGCAAAAAGTTTCATTTTATGTACTGGTTCGATATATAAATAGAATCTGCCATCGACTACGCGACTCCAAAAGTGAAAAAAGAGTGTTTGAGTAGGGGAAAAACTCGCAACAGGTGTGCGTTCAATGGTGCATACAACATAGGTTACTTCGTCTTGTGTGTTGCGATTTTCGTTGCATTCTAGTGGGTCGGTGTGGGCGATATTGAGCACAGAGAAATATTCTTTTGACTCTTTACCATAGTTAATAGTAACATCAAGTCCAAAAGCACACAAAGGCAAAAGACACAAAGCCACCACAAATTTTCGCACACGCACTCCTAAAGTGGCTAAAAGCAAAACCTAAAAGCCACTATTTCCTATATAAGTCGCTACAACTTCAAGCAAATTTTGGACCATAAATATACAGCACAAACTGATAATGGCGGTAATGGTTAGGGCAAATATGCTAGAAGTCTCCATTTCTACGCGATAAGGCACAGCGTCTTTGGGCTCTTTAGCGAGGACATACACGACAACTTTGAGGTAGTAAAATGCTGCGAGAGTGCTATTAAATGCCATAAGTAGAGCTAGGATTATGTAATCTGTATTGAGCACTGCCTGCATAAGATACATTTTCCCCCAGAATACACAAAAGGGTGGAATGCCACCAAGTGCAAACATAAGGAGCGAGAGCAAAGCCCCAAGAGTGGGATTTGTCTTTATTAAACCGCTTAAAGATTCAAAGCTATGGGAAGTGTCGTTATTTCTAGAATCTATGTAGAGCCATAAAATGCCAAATACGCCGAGATTTGCAAAGACAAAGAAGAACCAATACAAAAATACAATGCCCGGAGCATCGATAAGAATAGCACTAAGCACAAAACCAGAATGTGATATGGAGCTATAAGCTAACATACGTTTAACATCTTTTTGCACGAGTGCTATGAGGTTTGGTATAGTCATTGTGAGCGCTATCATTACATAGAGCGTATATTCTACAAATGGGTTGTGAGCGTGGATAAAGATACCAAAGATTCTAATCAGCACGCCAAGTGTGGCAATCTTTGGTACAATGGCAATAAACACTGTAAGAAGGGCATTTGAGCCTTCATACACATCTGGTCCCCAAGTGTGGAAAGGCACGATAGAGATTTTGAATCCTAGCGCAACGAGTAGGAATACAAATCCCGCATACACGAGAGTGTGAGGCTCATAGGTATGTTCCTGCAAAAACACACTAATGCGCGAAATCTCTAAGCTACCCGTAGCCGCGTATAAAAGGAGCGCACCAAAAGCAAATAAAGCTGTGGCTAATGCGCCAAGCACAAAATATTTTATCGCCGCTTCAAATGCCGAAGTTTTGTTATGAAGCGCAATCATCGTATAAATACTTAAAGAAGCGCATTCTAAGCCTAGGAGGATAAGGATAAGATTCTCACTTGATACCATAAAGCCAAATCCGGCGATAGCAAAGAGCAAGAGCGCGTAAAACTCTGCGCCTTGTGTCTCTGTCCGCGTATTTTTGTGCATTAAAAAAAGCAAGATAATAAAGCTAGAGAGTAGGATTAGAATCTGCACGAGGATTGAAATACCATCAACAAGCAGGAGATTAAAGAATCCAAGCTGGGGTTGTGGGCTACCCTCGAGGAACAAAAAGCCAAGATTCAAAATTACAAAAAGCATACTAATGGCAATATACAACTCGCGCGATTTTGCTTTATTGAAAATCCCAACCCCTAGCAACACAATGCCGCCAACGAGCGAAATACACATAGGGATAAGAAGTGCTACATTTAGCTGTGTGAAAGAAAAATTCATAGATTCTGGCATTTTAATCTCCTATGTTTGGGATAACAAGTACCCCTTCGTCAAAATCATCGGGGGCGCTTTTGTAAATAAAGATATTTTGCTCTCCCATTTTATTGCGCTCTGTCGTGGTGCTAGGATTTGTCGGCGTAAGTATGGGGAGTAGCGTCTGCACACTCGTGCTAATAGGATTAAGCAGTGGCTTAGGATACACACCAAAGCAGATAATAATAGCCACAATAGGTGCAAACACGATTTTTTCCCTTAGATTAAAGTCTTTGAGGGTGCTATGTGTAGGAGATATATTGCCTAAAAATACTCTTTTAAAGAGCACGAGCATATAAATTGCACCCACAAAGAAGCTACTTCCGGCTAAAAATGCGATGATTGGATTGACTTGGAAAATCCCATAGAGGCAGAGCACCTCGCCCACGAATCCCATAGTCAATGGCAGTCCCAAAGAGCACATCATTACAATACCAAATGTGCTGCTAAGCCTTGGCATACTATGGGCAAGTCCTTGAATCTGTGATATTTGTTGCGTTTGTGTGCGCTCATACACAGCACCTACGAGGAAAAAGAGTGCAGCTACCACGAGTCCGTGTGAAATCATAAAAAATACAGCCCCGCTTAATCCCTCTGTATTGAGCGAAAAAAGTCCTAGCACGATGATACCCATATGCGAGATAGAGCCATAGGCTAAGAGGGTTTTTGCATCTTTTTGCACGAGGCTTAACATTGCGCCATAGACGACCATACCTACACATATAATGCTTACGACAAGAGTAGCCCAGCTACTCGCGTCTGGAAAAAGAGGTAAGACAAAGCGCAAAAGCCCGTAAGTTCCCATTTTACTCACAACGCCCGATAGGAGTGCAGAGCCAATCATCGGTGCTTGCGTATAGGTATGTGGTTGCCACGAATGAAGTGGAAAGAGTGGAATCTTCACTGCCATACCGATAAAGAATGCAAGGAAAAGCCATTTTTGGAGCTGTGTATTAAAAGAGATTTGATACCAATCAAGGAGGTTAAAGCTCCACACACCCATAAAGAGCTTGTATTGATAGGCGAAATACAAAATTCCCACGAGCATAATGATTGAACCGCCAAAGGCATAGACAAAGTATTTAATGGCAGCGTAGATTCGCTTCTCACCTCCCCAAATGCCAAGTAAGTAAAGCACGGGAAGCAATGAAAACTCCCAAAAAATGTAAAAGAGCATTACATCAAGTGCGCTAAACACACCCATAATAATGCTTTCAAGGAATAAAACCGCAATAGCAATAGAGGTTTTGATATATTTAAAAAGCGATAAAGCAAAGAGTGTGAGAAGCGCATTGAGCGTGATAAGAAAGAGTGAAATGCCATCAACGCCCACAGCATAGGCTACACCAAAGGAATGAATGATTTCTATGTGACTATAAAACTGAATCCCACCATAATTAATATTAAATTCACTCCACAAAAGCAATACAAAGAGCAGTTCGAGTGCGGCGACAATAATCGCAAAAACGCGACCTTTCTCGCCTTTTAATACATATAGAATCACCGCGGCAAAAGCCGGAAAAAAGATAATAATACTTAAAAGATAATTCATAACTGCCTCCAAGTAAAATAACACACACATACACAGAGCAAAATACCTAATCCTATAATCATAAGTGTCAGCATACGCGTTAGTGAGCCATTTTGCACGAGTGAGAGTTTGCCTCCTAATGCTTTTAAGAAGTATGCAATAGAATCTGCAAAATAATCAATGCCTAATTCTACTTTTTGCCATAGGAAATAGGCGCATTTTTGATAGGGCTTTATGAAAAAAATCTCATAAAGCTTTGGTATGTAGTAGTTATTAATAAGAATCTTATAGATAAATGTTCGCTCCCAAAAGCTACTAAAGCCGCCTTTGGCGTATTTGATAATACTGAATAGGGCTATAAGGCACACGAGGGTTAAGGTAGCACCAATAAGGAGCAAATGCGTTTGGGCTGGTAATTCTGGCAATTCATAGGGCAAGTGTGTGCTTAAGAAGTTTGAAAGCACCCCACTAAGCCCGGCAATCATAGAGAGAATGGCAAGTGGTAACATTGCAAGGAGCATATATAAATACGCCTCGTGTGGGTGTTGCGCGTGGTTTTTAGGCACGAAAAATACGAGCATAAGCAGTCTAAAGCTGTAAAATGCTGTGAAAAGCGCAGTGATAAATAAAATAGTCCATATAAATGTATGCTGTGAAAAGGCGACTTCGAGGATTAAATCTTTTGAGAAGAAACCTGCAAATGGATAGATTCCAGCCAATGCCACAGAGGCAATAGACATTAGAATCATCGTATAACGTAGCGGTTTATGCAAACCACCCATTTTGGTAATATCAAGCTTATCGTCCATAGCGTGCATTACATTCCCAGCACCAAGGAATAGCAGGGATTTGAAGAATGCGTGCGTGATGAGGTGGAAAAGTGCTATCCAATACGCCCCAAGCCCAGCAGCGACAAACATATAGCCGAGTTGCGAAAGTGTAGAATAGGCGATAATGCGCTTTAGGTCTTTATTTACAAGTGCCATACTCGCGCCAAAAATTGCCACAAATGCGCCGAGTGAAGCGATGAAAAAACCTACATCGGGAATCATTTGATAGAGTGGATTTGTGCGCACGAGCAGATACACGCCAGCGGTTACCATTGTTGCCGCGTGGATAAGCGCGGATACAGGCGTTGGACCCTCCATCGCATCAGCAAGCCAAGTGTGGAATGGAAACTGCGCGGATTTACCCATAGCACCTATAAAGAGCAATGCACCAACCCACATAAGCAGACTTGAATCAAACTGCTCGTTTTGTAATGCGAGAAAGATTTCTCCATATTTGAGGCTTTCGCAATGATATACAATAAGAAAAATACCAATAATAAGGGCGAGGTCGGCGATTCTATTTATCACAAAGGCTTCAATGGAGGCAAAATTTGCACTCTCTTTTTCATACCAAAAGCCAATGAGGAGATACGAACATAGTCCCACACCTTCCCAACCAGCAAAGAGTCCCAAGAGATTATCGCTCATTACGAGCAACATCATCGAAAATACAAACGCACTCAAATAGCTAAAATAACGATTGAATCCTTTATCATTTTTCATATAGCCAATAGAATAAATATGCACCATTGTGGAGATAAAGCTCACCACAACCATCATACTCACGCTTATGCTATCAACCATAAAGCCAAATGAGCTATAAAAATCCCCCGCTTCAATCCAATCTAAAAAATCGATATAAACGATGACTTCGCTTTGATACACAGCAATAAAAAGTAAAAGCGAGGCGATAAAAGACACACAAAGTAGGAGTGTAGGCACGATACCCGCAATCATACATTTTTGCATATGTCCAAAAAACGCGCTAAAAACCGCACCAATAAGTGGGGCAAAAAGTGCTATATACACCATTTGCACGAGTGTTTCACTTGTAGGTATCATTATGCTATCCTTTGAGAGTTTCTAAAGTGCTGACATCAAGTGTGCGATGCTTTTTGTACCAAATCACTACAAGTCCCAAGCCCACAGCGATTTCTGCTGCGGCAATAGCAATAAGAAAGAGTGCGAAAATTTCGCCTTGTAGGTCATTAAGATATGAAGCCACGGCAACAAAGCCGATATTGACGCTATTGAGCAAAATTTCAGTAGAAAAAAACAACATAAGAATATTGCGCCTCCTTAATATGCCAAAAAGTCCTATGCAAAAGCATATAGCCGCTAAACTCAAGTAGTGATTAATACTAACCATTCTCGCTCCTTTTTACACTTAATACAATTCCTGCCACCATAGCCACGAGCAACATAAAAGCGGCAATTTCAAAAGGTATAAGATATTTTGTAAAAAGCACATAGCCAATCATTTGAATATTATTCATATCTGCTATATCGATAAGCTTTTGTGAATCCGCAATAGTTTCGAGATTATTCCCCACAAGTGGCATACCAAATGCCCCAACAAGCACTATGGCAATTCCCACACACAGCACGCAAGCCACCCATTCATTTTTGCGAGATTGCACTACTTGCTTTGAGCTATCAAAAAACATCATTGCAAACGCATATAGAGCAACTACCGAGCCTCCATAGACAACAATCTGCACCGCACCCAAAAATTCCGCATCAAGCACAAAAAATATACCAGCGACAAAAACCATTCCACTCGCAAGAGCTGTCATTGTGTATAAAATCTGCGATGAGCAAACAACGATAAGAAAGCTCACGATACATAATGTGCTAAAGAGATAAAATGCTATACTCTCAAACATCTTTGCCCTCCTGTTTGTCTTGCTTTGTCTCTTGTGCAGGAGATGTTGCACTGCTAGTTTGATTATCTTCTTGTGTAAGGATTTGTGAATCTTGCAAAGCAATTTGTTTTTCTACAATTTCGCTTAGCGGCGTCTGTTTCACGCGCGTATCAGCGTTAAAGGATACAGAGCCAAAGCCGCTAAATTCTATTGGCGAGGAGGTAGATTCTAAAAGTGTGCTTTTGTTTCCAAAAAGTGCCCTCTGTTCGCTTGCGCTCTCAAATCTCCCGCTATGCACGATAGCAAGCTCTGGGCAAACTTCCGCACATAGTCCGCAGTAAATACAGCGTCCAAAATTGATACTATAATTTAGAATCTTTTTGCGCCCGTCCTCGCCTCTATTGGTAAGGATTCGTATGCAGTTGCTCGTGCAGATTTTCTCACATAGTCCGCAGCCAATACACCGCTCATTTTCGGATTCTAAAAGTCTTTGTAATGTATGCACTGCACGGTATCTTGGACTTAATGGTGCAGTTTCTAGCGGATAGTGTATCGTTACTTTTGGAGATAAAAATGCGCCAAAAGATCTTTTGAGTCCAGCAAAAAGATCAAGCCCTAGAGTTGTTTTGATACTTATAGCTACGCGCGTGAGAAAGGCTTGATTTTCACGATTTTTGCGAGGTGCTAAGACATAATAATCTTTTTTCATTCACATCTCCTAAAATAATAAAATGCAGCCAGTGAGGAGCACATTAAGCAACCCGAGAGGAAGCATAATTTTCCAGCACATACGCATAAGCTGGTCGGGGCGCACGTGCGGGAATGTCGCCCTTACCCACATAAATAAAAAGATAAAAAAGCAAACCTTGAGTAAAATCGCAATGCCACCGGGGATAAAGCCCCAGTCGTTAAATCCTCCACAAAATATGAGACTTAAGATAAAGGCAGTGGCAAACATATTTGCATACTCACCGATAAAAAACATTCCCCATTTTAAGCCGCTGTATTCGGTCGCAAACCCTGCAGTCAGCTCGGTTTCGTGCTCGAGCAAGTCAAAAGGCGTGCGGTTAAGCTCTACATAGGCGGCAATAATGAAAAGCACGAAAGCGAGAGGTTGTTTAAAAATGAGCCAATCAAGCATATTGCCTTGCTGATAGGCGTTTATATCTATGAGCGATAACGAGCCAACGAGCATAAGTGGCGCGAGGAGAGAAAGAAAAGTAATCACTTCAAAGCTTAAAAATTGTAGAGCTGCCCTTGCACCACCGATGAGCGACCATTTATTCCCCGAGCTTAGTCCGGCAAGGAGTGGTGCATAGATACCACAGGAGCTCACAGCTAAGATAAACAGAATCCCCACATTGATATCAGAAATAATAGGTGTAATCGTGTGTCCAAAAAGCTCAAATTGAGGGAAAAAGGGTATAGGTGCCATAGCGACAAATGCGGTAATTGCAGCGAGTGATGGCGCAAGGATAAAAATAGGTTTAATGGCATTTTGGGGGATAATATCCTCTTTGGTAAAGAGTTTGATGCCATCAGCAAGCACTTGCAATAAACCATAGGGTCCCACATAGTTTGGTCCTATGCGTCTTTGAAAAAATCCCAGTATCTTACGCTCTAAATATGTGCCAAACCCTGCGAGTGCAGAGAAAATAAGCAGGACAACGATAATTTTTAAGATTGTCTCAATAATGCCACCTGTCAAATCACTCATTTTTAATCCTTATGTGTAATATGTAAATTCGCCCAAGAATGCGAGGCAAAAATCTGCTCTGCGCCACGAAGTAATGGGCTAACAAGGAAGCAAGATGTGTTGAGACGATAATCGACAAACACCACCCCGCGCACTTCATTTACAGAATCTGTGAGGCAAACACACTCGCCCTCTTTGAGCCCAAGCTCCTCTAAAAATACTGCACTTACATAAATGCCGACTTTATTTTGTAAATGCACGCTGTGTGCTGTGTAAGCATTAAACTGCGAGGGAGAATTGAGTGCATACGCGTTGTAGGATTTGATATCTGGCAAGATAAGTGCTTTAGATTCTTCACCCATAAGTGGCGTGATAGATAAGGACTTAAAGCGATAGCCTCGCATATCTGTGCCATCATTTAGGAATCTATTATCAAAATCATCAAATTCACAGCCACAAATAAGGCTCGTGTAATCAATCAAATAATCGCCTTTCATATCAAACGCTTTAGCAATATCGCTCAAATCATATCCCTTGAAAGGTAGGGCAGGTTTAAGAGGTAAGATTCTAGAATCTATGCTTGTGTAAGTGCCCTCTAATTGATTAATTGCTGGGAGGATAAAATCTGGCGCAATTTTTTGCGTAAAATCCTCCGTGTGTGCGTATTCTTTGGGGCTAGATTCGCTTATGTTAGAATCTACGCAAGATGTGGAGCTTTTGCTAGATTGAGAATCTGTGTTGATAAAATTAGATTCACACACAAAATCGCCACTGGTGCGATAACCGACACTAAAGCTATTTTCGCTTTTTTGTTTCTTAGGGCTTAGGTTGCAAATCATCGCTAGTCCTAGCGCATTTGCAAATGGTGGCACAAGAAGCACCTTGATAAAGCCTTTAGATTCTAAAATACCGAGTATTTTGGCTAAAACTTGCGCTTGTGAATCCGCATACACATCTGCACCAATCGCCACTACAGGCTGATTTTGGCATACCAAACTTAAGGCGGCTAAATGTTCGCTGCTGATATTTGCATCACTCAAAGCTTTATAGGTAACTTCCTCTTTCATCTCCTCAACAATTTCTGTGGTTTCTGTGCTTATCTCCTCTCCCACCTCGTTTGTTGTTGTGATTGTCTTTTTCACCTCTTTTTGCACCGGTGTTTGCGTAATGCACTTGCTTTCAAGGATTGGCTTTATTATCTCCTCAAGCGTTTGTGTTTGCGAATCTTTATCTGGATTTGTAAGCAAGTAAGCAAGGGCTAAGCTCCCCACAGCCACATTAAGAGCGTTTGGGTGGTAATTTATGCTACTAAGATTCTTGCTTAGATTTTGTATGAGGCTATCACTTAATGGGTGCATATACACCGCTTGCGAACCTTTAGAAATCCTTAATTTGTTATTCAACATATAACGCAAAGTAGGCACTTCATAGTTTATCGCACTACCGATAATCACCACATTTTGGGCTTCCTTAAAATGTGACAGATTGTTGAGCGTGGCTTTTTGCACGTGGGTAAGAAATGCGTTGATAAAGTGCTTGAAATGTAGCGCTTCCTCATTATGTAAGGTGCAGTTGTGAATCTTGGCGATGTGATTAAGTACAAACGCTTCTTCATTGGTTGTTTGATTGCCCACATTAATGCTTGTGGCTTTTTTGAACGCATCAATCGCAGCTTGGAGATTTTGACTTGGATTCACACTTGAGCTCACATCATAGCCATATCGCCCCGCACCGCAAATAGGGTTAAAGTAAAAATCATTTTTTACACGATAAATATGCGGTGTGCCGAGTGTATCATTATGGCGCACCTCATAGATAACCTTACAGCCCATAGGGCAGTGGATACAAGTAGATTCTATCTTTTTGAGCTCCCACGCATTCGCCTTATATTTAAAGTCATTTGTGCTTAAAGCCCCCACAGGACACACGCTAATACACTCACCACAGTCAAAACAAGGTGTATCGCCCACGAAATCAATGAGTGCCTTTTGCTTACGCGACCACACGCTTAGTGCATCTTTTGGCATTGAATCTTTCCACAATGCGCTATCGACCGCGTTTAAATCAGCTTTTTGAGCCTTGAGATTTGCCTCACCTAGATTATCCTTGCAGGTGGTCGCGCAACGCTCACACATAATGCAAAGATTTGGGTCATAGACTGCCTTTGCCCACGACTTATGTGCTTTATGGTTTTCTTTGATGTGATAGTTTTGTGATTCTACTTTCATTTTAAGCGTGTAGTTTTGTAGCTCGCATTCCCCGCTTTTGTCGCAAACACCACATTGCAAGGGGTGATTCACATCATAGCTTTGCATAATAGCGTTGCGCTCTTTATTAATTTCCTCTGTGTGCGTGAGGATATTCATACCTTCTTTTGCCTTGCTGTTGCAAGAATAATTGCGTTTGCCATCAATATCCACCATACAGAGCTTACAAGCCATAGTGGGCGAGCAGCCGGAGAGATAGCAAATAGTGGGGATTTCTATGCCCTCTCTACGCGCGATTTGCAGGATACTCTCGCCCTCATTGCACGAGAGTGTGCGTCCATTGATTGTGATAGTAATTTTATTCATAGTATCACCTCGACTTTTTTATAAGGATAGCCTATGTTGTTTAGCGTGGAAGTATAAAGCATAGCAATCGTGCCTTTTTTGGTGTTATCACACTCACACACGGCATCAATGCGGTTAGATTCAAAGCTAAGGGTAATGTGCTGCTTGGATTTGAGCTTGAGCGCGGGGGCAAAGAGTGGCGGAAGTGTAAGTGTATTTATAGAATCTTTGCTAACTGCGCTATTTGAATAGGGCAAAACATATATAAAATTTCCATTGGATTCAGGCAAATCCTCACATATTTGCAAAGTATTCTGTGCTTTGGAATCTGTGCTATTTGAGGTGTTTTTAAAATCTATATGAGAATCTAAAATCTCTGGCATAATAATATCAATATGCCTGCTCTTACCGAGTATGCCACATATCAAGGCAATATCCCTTGCATTTGGGTGAAAGGCTAGTTCAGTGCCAAGCACGAGTGCAAGGGTTTTTTTTGAAACTTGTGTGTGTTGTGTGATAAACTCTAGTTCCTCTTCAGCGAGATTGGTTTCAGAAGATAGATAACCCATATCTACTTGCTCTAGCGATGTTTGAAGCTCATTTGTTTTAGAATCTTCGCCTTCAAGCAGATGTAAAAGCGTGTGGGCAAGAAGCCACATTACGCCAAATTCCGTGCCAACTTCATAGCGCAAAGATTTTATAGCTTTACTCTCATTGATAAAAAGCGGATGTAGGACAAAAAGTTGCTTATCCGCAGGAAGGGTGTGCCAAAAGTAACCAAAGCTAAGGATTGTATCATAGTCTGCAAAATCCTTTTTTATAGGCTTTTGTGAAGTTTGAAAAATATGTGTAGCAAAGGATTGTATCACTTTTGCCTCCTTACTACGATACTCCAATCCACCTCGTTAAAACGTAGGCTATTGAGCAACTCATCACCACGATTAAGGATACAATCAGTAGCTTTTTGCACATTTGCAAAATCTCTTACCTCGAAAAGAAAAATCCCCACCTCACCACTCTCTAGGCTATCACACAGCTCGTTTAAGCGATTTTCAAAGTCATTTGATAAATGTCGCAAATCATATCGTTTCATTAGAATCCCCTTTATCTATCGACTTCGCCAAAAACGACATTTGTCGAGCCAAGAATAGTCGGCACATCAGCGAGATAATGTCCCACTAAAAGCTCTTGTAATGCACCAGTGTGGTAAAAGCTCGGGGTTCTAATTTTGAGGCGATGAGGAGAGGGACTGCCTTGAGAATGGATAAAGAAACCCAACTCACCTTTGGGAGATTCAGTAGGTACATACACTTCGCCCACAGGTGGGCGCATACCCTGCGTAACAAGCACGAAATGCTGCATTAGTGAGTAGTTTTGCGTCATAATATCCTCTTTGGGTGCGGAGATGTAGCGCGCATCTTTTGCCATAGTTTCCGGACTCGTGCTAGGGTAGAGAGCAACGAGCTGCTTTAGAATCTTTAGCGATTGATACACTTCCTCAATATAGAGCTGATACCTCGCGTAGCAATCACCCTCATTTGCTACAGGCACTTCAAAATCAAGCTGTGAGTAGAGCTCATAAGGATTGTGTTTGCGAATATCCCATTTGATACCGCTTCCGCGCGCCATAATACCACTTAAACTCCATTGCTTGACAAAATCTTGTGAAATCACACCCACATTTTCAAGGCGAATGCGCCAGATTCTATTTTTATCGAGTAATCCACGCACTAAATCAAGTGTTTTAAGCACACTCTGTGTCCATTTTTCTACACTCTCTATAAAATTATGGGGCAAATCAAGTGGCACGCCACCGATACGAATAGCATTGTGCGTAAGTCTTGCCCCGCAATAATCCTCCATTAAATCCAAGCCATACTCGCGCTCGATAAAGCAATATAAAAAAATAGACAAAGCCCCAACATCCATTCCGTGTATGCCAAGGAAGAAAATATGAGAGATAATGCGATTAATTTCTAAAAGCATTGTGCGGATAACTTGCGCCCGAAGTGGCACTTCTACGCCGATGAGCTTTTCTACCGCTGCAGCAAAAGCGTAATTATTGCTCGTAGCAGCGATATAATCAAGTCTATCGGTAGTTGGCATAAATTCATTATAAATCATATTTTCAGCCATTTTTTCTACACCGCGGTGCAAGTAGCCAATATCAGGCGTGGCTTTTATGATTTTTTCGTGTTCTAGTTCTAAAATGAGGCGTAATTGTCCGTGTGCAGAGGGGTGCTGTGGTCCAAAATTAAGCACCATTTTATCATTCTCTTGTTCAAAAAAGATATTTTCAAAATTCGGCTTTAATTTCGTGTAGTTCTGCTTCATCTTCGCGCCTTTAATTTTGTGTTTGTCTTGAGGGATTTGATGAGTGGGGGCGTTTTTTCCTCTTGAAAAGTGAGATTAAAATCAATTTCTGCAAAGTCTTTGCTATTTTGCCTATCAATTCTCGCGCTGTCTCGTTGCTCCGCGCCGATAATCTCGCGATATTCCTTACCAAAGATTCTATCTATTTCATACCATTGTGCGTATTCATCGCCTTGCAAAGGATAGGATTTAAGGAGTGGATGCCCCACCCAATCGTGTGGCATAAGCAGTCTTTGTAGGCAGGGATGTCCTTCAAAGATAATGCCAAACATATCGTAGCACTCACGCTCACTCCAATTTGCACTTTTAAAGAGTGAAGCAACCGATGCGATATTTTGCCCTTTTTTGATTTTTGTTTTGATTTTTAGACGTTTTGAGCTCGTATCTTGGAGATTCAAAAGGAGGTAGAATAATTCAAATTCATTGCTTTCCTCTATCTTATCAATCGCGCTCATCTCTGTAAGTGCGGTATAACCCAATGCGTGAAGCTCGGCAATGAGTGCGAGAAGTTGTGTAGATTCCACCCAAAGTGTTGCAAAGCCATTTTCTATGTAGCTCTCTGTAATGGGTGTGCTGATAGCTTTTAGCTCATTGTCAAATCCCTCAAGCGGGATTCTTGGTGATGTAGGGGTAACATCAAAGCGGTGCGTATAATACACGCTTTTTTGTGCGTTGGCTTTAGGAGGATTTTGTCGTATCATTTTGTCTCCTTGCTATACAAGTCGCTTTGGTACTTTTTGTGGAATGGCTTTATTTTTGCGAATCTTTTGCTGTAAAGCCATAATCGCATATTGCAAAGTTTCCGGGCGAGGAGCGCAGCCGGGCAAATAAATATCCACTGGTATGATTCTATCCACGCCTTGCACGGTGGAGTAGGTATTAAACATTCCACCGGTATTAGCGCAACTTCCCATAGAGATTACCCATTTTGGTTCAGGCATTTGGTCATAAAGTCTGCGGGCAAATTCAGCGTGTTTTTTAGTAAGAGTGCCAGAGATTATCATTAAATCCGCTTGTCGAGGCGAGGCACGAAAGATAGAACCGAATCTATCAAGATCAAAGCGACTCCCACCTGTTGCCATCATTTCAATTGCGCAACAAGCCAAGCCATAGGTTAAGCCCCATAATGAATTGCTGCGCCCCCAATTTAAGAACTTATCTACGCTACTTAGCGCAATAGGTAATCCTGCACTTTGTGTATAATTTACTTGATGTTTTGCCACGATAACGCTCCTTTTTTCCACGCATAAATGAATCCTATCACTAAAAGCGCAATAAAACTTAGCATTTCAAAAAATACGAAGTTGCCAAGCCCCATATATGCAAAAATCTTAAAATCAATAGCCCACGGAATCATAAAAATCACTTCAATATCAAAAAGCACAAAAAGCAGGGCGAAGATAAAAAAATGCGTGGAGATTCTGTTTTGCTGTTTTGCTGGAGTTGGTCCGCACTCATAGGTAGAGACTTTGAGTTTTTCTCTTTCTTTTTTAGCAAGTTTGCGCGAGATAATGCGTTGCAAACGAAGCGTGAGCGTGAAAGCGATGCAGGTTAGCACAAAGAGTATAAAAACACCAAAATATGGGTGCTCAAAGGTAGAATGGCTCATTTTATTCCTTATACATCATTTGATAGTGCGATTGTAATGTGTAGATTCTAATAAAAAGCTTATTTGGTAAAAAAATATTTTACAAAAGCATAACATCGGGTTACTTTTTTACTTTATTTTTTTATTTATTGGATGTTTGTATAAACCGCCTGCACATCATCATCTTCCTCAATCCTATCTAAGAGCTTTTCAATCTCCTGCATTTGCATCTCATCAAGCGTGATGGGAGAGGTGGGAATCCTCTGCAAACTCGCCTTAAGCAGAGGAATTTTTAAAGATTCAAAACCCTCATTTAAGGTGCCAAAGTCCTTATAATCACCATAGGCGATATAATACACCCCTTCTTCGTCCTCTACACTCTCTAGCTCCTCTAATCCATAATCAATCAGTGCGAGCTCTAAATCAGCAATATTTTCTTGTGTGCGAAATTCAAATACACTCTTGCGCGCAAACATAAAATCCACCGAACCATTAGTAAGGATATTTGCATTTGGGGTTTTATTGAAATAACTTTTGATGTTTGCTATCGTGCGCGTGGGATTATCGGTCGTGCATTCGATAAAAATTAGCACGCCATAAGCAGCCTTGCCCTCATAGGTAATTTCACTAAAAGTGCCGTCTTTGCCACTTGCGCGCTTAATGGCGGCATCGATATTATCCTTTGGCATATTTTGTGCCTTAGCGTTTGCAATAGCGGTGCGGAGTTTTGCATTCATCGTGGGGTCAATACCGCTCTCCTTAGCAGCGTAAGTGATTGCTTTTGCGAGTTTTGGAAAAACCTTACTCATCTTGTCCCAACGCTTTTCTTTCGCGGCGCGGCGGTATTCAAATGCTCTTCCCATAGTATTCCTTCTATAAAATCTTGCTTTTTTTTAGAAAAGAGCGCATTATAACCTAAAGATTCTAATACAATCTTTAGAATCTGCTCGTGTTAGTATTCTATAAGAATTTCATTATGATATTAGCTGTGTAATTTATGCAGATTCTAAAAACTTCATTCACAATAAAATTACATAATTAAAAAAATATATAGTTTTTTTGAGATAAAATGGTGCCTTTTAAATTTTTATCACATTTTCAAGGGTAATATAATGATGAATAAATCGCGCGTTGTTTTATCGGGCATTATCATTTCATTGTTGGTAAGTTCTGCGCTGTTTGTGGGGCTGGTGGCTAATGAGACACAAAAAGTTAAGCCAAATTCACAAGAAAATAAATTAGAATCTTTCAAAAAACTGCGTCGTATTATGGCTATTGTGGAGGAAAATTATGTCGATGAGCTAAGCTTTGATGAGATCGCGAATAAGGCAATTGATGGGCTTTTAAGCAATCTTGATGCACATTCTACCTACCTTAATAAGAAAAAATTTGATGATTTGCGTGCGAATACTGATGGTGAGTTTGGTGGGATTGGTATTACCGTTGGGCTTAAGGATGGGGCTTTGACGATTATCGCTCCTGTTGATGGTACGCCCGGCGATAAAGCGGGGCTTAAAAGCGGCGATGTGATTATTAAGGTAAATGATAAAAGCACTATTGATATGAGTATTGATGATGCTGTGAATCTTATGCGCGGTGCGCCTCGCACAAAGGTAGAGCTTACTATCGTGCGCAAAGGCGAGTCTAAACCGCTTGTTTTTGCCATCGTGCGTGATATTATCAAAATAGATTCTGTGAAGGTGCGCAAAATTGAGGGGAGTGATTACGCTTATGTGCGCGTGTCCTCGTTTGATAAAAATGTAACGCGCAATGCTACAAGTGAACTCAAACAAATAGGTAAAATTGGCGGTATTGTGCTTGACTTGCGTAATAATCCTGGGGGTGTGCTGGATCAGGCTGTGGATTTGAGTAGGCTTTTTATCAAAAGTGGCGTGATTGTTACGCAGAGGGGGCGCACAAAGGGTGAAAATATCGAATACAAGGCTAAAAGTGCGCCTTATGCTGATGTGCCTGTGGTGGTGCTGATAAATGGTGGAAGCGCGAGTGCGAGTGAAATTGTAGCTGGTGCTTTGCAGGATCATAAACGTGCCGTGCTTGTCGGAGAACAAACTTTTGGCAAAGGCAGTGTGCAGACCATTATGCAAATAGACCAAAATGAGGGCTTGAAGCTCACAACGGCAAAATATTATCTTCCTAGTGGCAGGACGATTCAAGCTGTGGGCGTTACACCGGATATTATTGTGTATCCGGGTGCTGCGCCGGAGAATGAAAATAACTTCAATATTAAAGAATCTGATTTAAAGAGACATCTGCAGGGGGAACTTGAGAAAGTCAATCAACAAAATACAAAGACAAAAACTGACAATGAAGATAAAAAAGTCCTAAGTGAAAGTGCGATTTATCAAGACATTCAGCTTAAAAGTGCGATTGATGTACTTAAGGCGTGGGATGTGATAGGCGTTACAAAACTAACCAACAAGGGGAAATAATGGCAAAGACAAATATGCTCTATGAAGGCAAGGGTAAAAAACTTTTTGAAACAGATGATAAAAATGTGCTACTTGCGGAGTTTAAAGACGACTTGACTGCTTTTAATGCAGAGAAAAAAGGTTCTGAATCTGGCAAGGGTGCGTTAAATTGTCGCATTAGCACTTTGCTTTTTACGCTTTTGGAAAAAGAGGGTATAAAAACACATTTCATAAAACAAACAGACGATAACAAAATGTTATGCAAGAGGGTAAGTATTATCCCCATAGAAGTGGTTACGCGCAATATTGCCACTGGTTCACTCACAAAGCGCTTAGGTATAAAAGAGGGGAATGTGCTTCCTTATCCACTTGTGGAGTTTTACTACAAAGATGATGCACTAGGTGATCCGCTTATTAACGATGAGCATTGTGAGATTTTGGGCTTAATCAAAGAGCGGGGTGAGATTCATATCTTAAGAGAGCAGGCGCGTAAAGTTAATGATGTGTTAAAGGCATTTTTTGATAAGAGGGATTTGAAACTCGTGGATTTCAAGCTTGAATTTGGACGTGATAATGAGGGGAATATTATTCTTGCCGATGAGATTAGTCCTGATAGTTGTAGGTTCTGGGATAAAAGTACGAATGAAAAGCTTGATAAAGATAGATTTAGACAAGATTTGGGTAATGTGAAAGTCGCGTATGAAGAGGTTTTGCGCCGTATTTTGACATAATGGCGTAACATAAAAGTGATAAATTAATGTAGAGGGCAAATAATGAAAGTAAAAGTGCTTGTTTGTTTGAAAGAGGGGGTGCTTGACCCTCAAGCGAAAGCTATTTTTCACGCGCTAAGTGCGCACGGGTTTGAT
Source organism: Helicobacter sp. MIT 03-1616 (assembly GCF_000765685.2). Taxonomy (NCBI): domain Bacteria; kingdom Pseudomonadati; phylum Campylobacterota; class Epsilonproteobacteria; order Campylobacterales; family Helicobacteraceae; genus Helicobacter; species Helicobacter sp. MIT 03-1616. The sequence goes on from NZ_JROY02000004.1 coordinate 68,111, forward strand.
AGTTTGCAAAATGTGAAGCTTTCAAAAGAGATTATTTTGGACTTGCAGGAGAGTGATAAGGACAAGGCACATTCACTCGTGCAGGATATGTGCGAGAATCTACTCGCAAATGTTGTGATTGAAGATTATAGTATTGAGATTTTGCAATGAATGTGGCTATTATCCGCTTTCCTGGCACGAATTGTGAGTTTGATACGCAATATGCTTTTGATATGCTTGGTGCAAAGACCCATATCGTGTGGCACAAAGATGAAACCTTACCACAAGATTCACATTTGGTAGTGATAGCAGGAGGTTTTAGCTATGGGGATTATTTACGCTGTGGGGCGATAGCGCAGTTTTCACCCATTATGAAAGCCATCAAGGAATTTGCTTTGAATGGTGGCTATGTGCTTGGCATTTGCAATGGCTTTCAGATTCTATGCGAGGCTAGACTCTTGCCTGGGGCTTTAAAACGTAATATAAATTTACACTTCATTTCACAAATGCAAACCCTAAAAATTGTCAATAAGGACAATGCTTTTTTGCGCTCTTACAGCCTCAATCAAGAGATAAATTTGCCCATAGCCCACGCCGATGGCAATTATTTCATTGATGAAGCGAATTTAGAATCCTTGCGTAAAAATGAACAGATTCTGCTTGAATATGTGGATAATCCCAATGGCTCTGTGGCAAATATTGCTGGAATCTGTAATAAAAAGAAAAATGTATTTGGCTTGATGCCCCACCCTGAAAGGGCGATTGAAAACATATTGGGAAGTCGTGATGGCATAGCAATGCTTGATAATCTATTGCAGATTTCACATAAAGGATTGTAAGAGAATGGATTCTAAAAAATTGATTAAATTCTTGGCGATAGAATCGAGGTTTATAGAATCTAAGATGAGGAATGAGATAATGATGTTCAAAACAAGCGGAGCGCTTAAAAATATCGTATGTGCTTTACTGATTTTACTTACTGGTATTAGCTCTGCCTTTGCTACTGGGGAAAATGAAAATATCACTCCAAAAATAGCCTATGTCAATGTCTCCTTTCCTAAGACAGATACAAGTCTCTATGTAGGGCAAAATATTGAGGTAAAATATACTCTCACGCTTCTTTCTGGCGCGAAGCTTGTAAGCACTGATGTGCTTGATATGAGCACAAAAAATAATGTAGTATTGAAAAATAAAAATGCTTCTTGGCAAAGTGACACCAATGGTATGCTTTCTAGCACCTATGTGTATAACATTGTTGGTAAAGATGTAACGATACCACCCTTGAAAATAAAGGTGGTTTCTGCTGACTATGAAGAGGAGCTTATAGCACCGGGTGCGACTTTGCGGGCTGTAGAACTAACGAGCAATGCAAATTATATTTCTGTAATTGCGGATTCTTTTGAAGTGGTAGATTATCGTGCAAAAGAATATGATGAGAATAACAATATAGTGATTTTTCAGTTTGAAAGCATAGGCGCGGTTTTAAACACGATGAAAATCGCCCAATATCCAATGCAAGGTTTAGAGGATAGTAAAGTTGTTGATGGTGTAACTTATGGAATCTACTATGTTGTGCTTGATAAATCCATAAGGCAGCTTTCTTTTGACTATTTTAATATCACTCAACATCAGTTTGTAAATATCAATCTGCCTATTAATATCTTGCAAAACACCATTGAAGAGGGCGGAGACATCAAGCCACGCAACACCATTTTGATGTTTAAGAATCTGCTTGTGGGTGGGCTTATTGTCTTTGTGATACTCGTGTGGGTTGTATTTAAAAAATTGCGTAAAGTAAGTGCGTTTGCATTGCTCGTGCTTGTTTTGCTACTCGGGTATAATGTATTTTTTAGCGCGACTTCGGGCGTGGCACAGGTAGGTGCGAGTGTGAGTATTGTCCCCACACATAATTCTACGATTACAGAGATTATCAAAGTGCCTACGCGCGTGGCGATTATCGGGGAATATGAGGACTACTATAAGGTAATGATAGAATCTAAAGTTGGTTGGATAAGGAAAGAATATGTTAGCAAAAATTAGAGGCATAGTGGCGACACTCTCAATTGCATTGTATTTGCCTATTATTATTGTGCAGATTTACCTCACGCGTAACAAGGAAAATGGTAGAAAGGCAAGAAGGCAGTGCCGCTGGTTTTTTTCGCTGAATGGCTTAAAGGTAGAGCGTATCGGCGAGTATGACAAGGACGCACAGCTTTTTGTAATAAATCACCAAAGTGTTACAGACATTATTTATTTTGAATCCTATCACCCTGCGAATCTTTGTTGGGTAGCGAAAAAACAGCTAGGAGAGATTCCAGTTTATGGACATGCACTCAAAGCTCCAGATATGATATTGATTGATAGAGAGGATAAAAAAAGTATCGTATATTTGCTTAAAGAAGCAAAAAGACATCTTGCTCAAAACCGCCCCATAGCCATTTTTCCCGAGGGCACGAGGAGTAAGGGAGATGAGGAGTTTTTATCTTTCAAATCAGGGGCTAAGATTCTAGCTTCTAAGCTTAATCTTAGGATTCAGCCCGCAGTGCTTATCGACACGCGCAAATTGTATAATAGCTCACCCATATCAGTGCAGACAAATACTGCAAGAGTGGTGCTTATGGAGGCTTTCACACCAGATTTTAGTGATGAAAATTGGTATGAAAAGCTGCGAGAGAGTATGCACGAAGTATATTTGAAGCATTATTATGAGCTAAATCAGAATCTTTTAAGCGATAACAAGGCAAAATCCTAAGCTTTTTAAGACTTTAGGGGTGTTAGCTCAGTTGGGAGAGCGCAACGCTGGCAGCGTTGAGGTCAGGGGTTCGACCCCCCTACACTCCACCAAATAGTTTATTTTTTTTTACTACAATATGCTTTTATTTTGTCTCCAAATTTTAATTACAGAGGTGCTTTATGTCAATTTATCAAAAGTTATCCCCATATCTTTTTAAGCTTGATGCAGAAAAGGCGCATAATTTTGCGGGTTGGACGCTTAAAAATATCGTGCCTTTACCATTTATACAGGATTTTGCAGTGTCGCGGTATTGCGTTTTTGATGAGAGTTTGCATACAGAAGTGGCAGGTATGAGATTCTATAATCCTATCGGCTTGGCAGCTGGATTTGACAAGAATGCGAGTATGGTAAAGGGGTTATCTGCGCTTGGGTTTGGTTTTTTAGAGATTGGCACTATCACTCAAGCACCACAAGAGGGGAATCTAAAGCCTCGCCTCTTTCGATATATGCAAGAGAGGAGTTTGCAAAATGAAATGGGATTTAATAATGAGGGCTCACTCAAAATTGTGAATAGATTAAAAAAATTTTATCCTTACAGCATACCCATTGGTATCAATGTGGGTAAAAATAAGATTATCGAGCAGAGTGATTCGCTCAAGAATTACGAGAATGTATTGCTTGATTGTATGGAAGTGGGGGATTACTTTGTGTTTAATCTCTCTTCGCCTAATACACCGCATTTACGTGATTTGCAAAATGTGAAATTCGTGCAAGAGCTTTTCAGTATGGCACGCTCCCACATACAAAAACCGATTTTTGTGAAAATATCCCCAGATATGAATAAAGACGAAATGCTAAAAGTGGTAGAAATGGCTATCAAATGTGGCGTGAGCGGGGTGATTGCTACAAATACGACCATTGATTATACTCTCATAGAGGGCGCAAAGCAAAGTGGTGGCTTAAGTGGGGCTGCTTTGAAAGAAAAGTCAAAAGAAGTACTAAAGATTCTTAGTCAAGCATTTTTTGGCAAAGTGGCTATTATCTCTGTGGGTGGTATTGATAGCGCAGAGGAGGCTTATACGCGTATAAAGCTTGGCGCATCGCTTGTGCAAGTTTATACTGCGTTGGTTTATCAGGGTCCAAAGCTATGCAAAAATATCAACAATGGCTTATTGCAGCTTTTAAGGGCAGATGGTTTGAGTAACATCAGCGAGGCGGTGGGATATGATATTGCAAATAAACCTAAGACACGCAAGAAGAGGGCAAGTGATGAGGCAGATTCTACATCTATAGAATCTGCAAAGCTAAGGAGTGGAGATTCTACGCAAGATAAACAGGAAGTGCAGACAAAAGGGCGCAGAGGGCGCAAAAAGAAGGATAGCAGTGCGAAGACAGCAACAACATCTACAGAAAAAAAAGCTAAAACGGAAGAAAAAAGCGTCCCTCGTAAGAAGGTAGGCAGACCTCGAGTCAATAAAGAGGATTCAGAATCTACTCCCGCGAAATCGCGCAAAGTAGGCAGACCTAGGAAGATTGTCGAGAAAGATGCAAATCTTTTATCCATAGCAACTAAAGCGAGTGATAAAAATATAGAGTCTGTTTCAAGCACCACTCCTATAAATGTGGTTGTAGAGCCACAAAATAAACCTGTGGAAAATGTAGATTCTAATAGAGAGTTAGTCGGTGCAGACTTTAATGCGGTAGATGCGATAGCAGTTAAGGACAATGTAGATTCTAAAGAAAATAGCACAGATACGCAAAAAGAGTAGTGTGTGAAGTTTATTTTAGGAGTTTTGATGAGTGTTTCTCATATATTAGTCGCTCAAGCACTCGCACAAAGCGCATTGCCTACGCATTTTACAGAGACGCTTGATAATGGTTTGCAAGTCGTGGTCGTGCCGCTTCATAACAAGAGTGGTGTGATTGAAACAAATGTGTTTTATAAGGTTGGTAGTCGCAACGAGGTAATGGGAAAGAGTGGTATAGCCCATATGCTCGAACATCTTAGCTTTAAATCTACAAAGAAACTTAAAGCTGGGGAGTTTGATGAAATAGTAAAGGGCTTTGGTGGCGTGAATAACGCTTCTACAAGCTTTGATTATACACGTTATTTTATCAAATCAAGTGTAGGGAATCTTGACAAGTCTTTAGAGCTTTTTGCCGAGCTTATGAGTAATCTCTTGCTTAAAAATGATGAGTTTCTCCCGGAGCGCAATGTTGTGGCAGAGGAGCGATTGTGGCGCACTGACAATTCACCTATGGGGTATTTGTATTTTCGCTTTTTTAACACTGCATTCACTTATCACCCCTACCATTGGACGCCCATTGGGTTTATGGAGGATATTCAAAGTTGGCGTATTGAGGACATCACCTCTTTTTATAACACCTACTATCAGCCACAAAATGCGATTGTGCTTGTGAGTGGTGATGTCGAGCCAAATCAGGTTTTTGCTTCCGCAAGTAAGCATTTTGGCACATTGAAAAATAGCACGCCTATCCCAGAGGTAGTAGCAAAAGAACCAAAGCAAGATGGTATAAGACGCGCTATTGTAAAAAAAGATTCACAGCTTGAATATCTTGCTATGGGCTATAAAATCCCTAATTTTTTGAGTAAAGACCAAGTCGCTTTGAGTGCGATAAGCGAGATTCTAAGTGCGGGTAAATCAAGCATATTTCAAACCGAACTCATCGACAAACAGCAAATTGCGGCGGGGATTTATGCCTACAATATGGAGCTCAAAGATGAGGGCGTGTTTTTGATTATCGCCACGGCAAAGCGGGGTATGAGAGCAGAAAAAATTGAGGAAGAAATCTACAAAATTTTGGAGAATCTTAAAGCTGGTAAAATTTCTCAAGAGGAGCTTAATAAGGTGAAAATCAATACAAGGGCAAGTTTTGTTTATAGTCTTGAGGGCTCATCATCGGTAGCTGAACTCTTTGGGAGTTATCTAGTGCGTGGAGACATCTCACCTTTGTTTTCTTATGAGCGAGATATTGACGCTCTTAGTATAGAGCAGATTCAGGAAGTGGCAAAGAAATATTTTGTGGAAGATTCGCTAAGTGTTGTGATTTTAAAAGATACCGACAAGGAGAAATAGGTATGGTTTTTGGAGCAATGAGTGCGCTTATCACACCTTTTAAAAACAATAAGGTTGATTTTGAAAGCTATGAGAGGCTAATCAAGCGACAAATCGCTTATGGAATGGACGCGTGTGTGCCTGTAGGAACGAGCGGTGAATCTGCCACACTCTCACATAAAGAGCATATGGAATGTATAGAATCTGCAGTGCAAATCTGCAAGGGTAGCGATGTAAAGGTTCTAGCAGGGGCAGGGAGTAATTCCACTGCAGAGGCAAAAGAACTTGCGCTTTTTGCACAAAAATGTGGAGCACACGCGCTTTTATGTGTTACTCCTTATTATAACAAACCCACGCAACAGGGCTTATTTGAGCATTATCAAGCGGTGGCAAATGCTGTAGAAATTCCTGTGATGCTCTACAATGTCCCCTCGCGCACCGGTGTAAGTATAGAAATAGATACGATAAAAGCCTTGCATACGCAATGCCCGAATATTTATGCGATAAAAGAAGCCGCGGGGCTTATGGATAGAGTGGTGGCACTTGGCGCAGAGGTGCCGAGCATAGCCATTTTGAGTGGTGATGATGCAATTAATTTCCCCATTTTAGCCAATAATGGCAAGGGTGTTATTTCTGTAACAGGCAATTTAATGCCCCAAGAAATTGCCGATTTGACACATTATGCACTGCAGGGTGATATGAGAAAGAGCTATGAGCTTAATACCAAGCTTTATGAGCTTAATAAGATTCTATTCTGTGAGAGCAATCCCATACCGATTAAGGCGGCGATGTTTTTGGCAGGATTGTTGCAAAACTTAGAATATCGGCTACCACTCGTGCCACCTTCTAAGGAAAATATGGCTAAAATACAAGCAATTTTAGAACAATATGAGGTGAAGAAATGAAAGATGTACAGACTTCTACTACTGATTTTATGAAAGACAAAACGCTTGTAATCAGCGGTGCTACGAGAGGAATTGGCAAGGCTATTTTGTATAGATTTGCTAAAAATGGTGTGAATGTCGCTTTCACTTACAATAAAAACGAGGAGGAAGCGGCAAAAATTGCTCAAGATGTGGAAAGCAAATACGGCATAAAGGCGAGATTCTATCCGCTCAATGTCCTCGAGACAGACCAATACATCGAACTTTTTAAGAAAATTGACGAGGATTTCTCGCGAGTTGATTTTTTTGTGTCTAATGCTATTATTTATGGCAAAAGCGTGGCAGGTGGTTTTGCACCATTTATGAGGTTAAAGCCTAGAGGGCTAAACAATATCTACACAGCAACCGTTCTTGCCTTTGTGGTGGGCGCACAGGAAGCCGCGAAGCGTATGAAAGAAGTCGGTGGTGGAGCGATAGTCTCTCTTAGCTCGACAGGGAATCTTGTGTATATGCCAAATTATGCGGGACACGGCAATTCTAAAAATGCGGTAGAAACAATGGTAAAATACGCTGCCACAGAGCTTGGTGGTTGGGGCATAAGAGTAAATGCAGTAAGCGGTGGACCTATCGATACGGACGCGCTTCGAGCATTCCCTGATTACGCGCAGGTCAAGGCTAAAGTCGAGGAGGAATCTCCCCTTAATCGTATGGGGACACCAGAAGACCTTGCAGGTGCGGTATTTTTCCTCTGTGATGAAACACAGAGTGCGTGGCTCACAGGTCAAACGATTGTAATTGATGGTGGCACTACTTTTAAATAAAACCCTGTTTTTCTTGATATATTTTAAGGCATATTTGTATGTTACCTTTTGAAACAAAAAAATCTAGTCAGGGTGGTTTTTTAGATTCTATAAAATATGGGATACTTAATGTCCCATATCGAGCATTCTCCTTGCGTGATACGAGTACTTACAAACCCACACTTATATGGCTTAGCATATCTTTTGTGTTTGCGTTTATTTGTGTTTTGCCTTTTTATATGCAATGGTTTTTGCAAATTTGTGGTGTTGCAGATATACCGCCATTTTTAGCCACCTTGCTTGGTTTATTTAGTATTGCAAGTGTGCTTTTTACCCCTAGAGAGCGTAGATTTAGCGTAGGATTTTTTATCGGTATCTTATGGTTTTATTGGATTACCTTGGGAATGCGCTACTTTGATATGGGTGTGCTTATCCCTGTGGTTGTGATATTGATTGGACTATTTGTGGGCTTTGTGTTTTATATCATTCTTTGGTGTGATTGTTTTATCTTACGCTTTATATTTTTGCTATCCTTAAGCTACCTTACACCTCTTGGATTTGATTGGATTGTCCTTGAGAGCGTGTTTGCATATAGCTATATGGGGGTAGATAAGCTTAGTTTTGCTTTTATTATTCTTGGCTTGTGGTTTTTTGTAAAATATCAATCGTGGTGGCGACTTTTTAGTATCTTATGCCTTGCTATTGCAATCGATTGGCAGAGTTTTGTGAAAGAAACTCCCCAAATACCTTATCAATTGCAAGTCTATACATCATCGCAAACTTTTGAATCTAACCAAATACCGCTCAAAATTAAACTTATACAAAGTAATGTATCGCAGGATTTAAAAACGCGCAGTGAAGAGATTGTAGCTATTTTTGCGGAACATATACAATCTGTACGTAATGCCATAAATGAGGGATATGATGTTGTTGTATTGCCAGAGAGCGCATTTTATGCGCCTTTGCATTGGAATTATAATGGATTTGTGCCCTACGATGAGCTTTTGGGTTTAAGTAATGAAATTGTGATTATCGTGGGTGCATTGCGTGATGAGGAGAATACAGAGGGCGACCCCTCATATTTTAATAGTACTTTTAAATTTGAAAATGGTGTGGTGAGCTTTTATGATAAGGTGCTTTTAGTGCCTTTTGGAGAGTATATCCCCTCGTTTTTTACTCCTCTTGCGAATCTGTTTTTTGAGGGGCTCGGAGGCTTTAGCGCAGGAAGTGATTTTGGCTATTTTGATATAAAAGGCGTTAGATTCAAAAATGCTATTTGTTATGAGGGCACAAATAAGGGGTTTTACGCAGATAATCCGCAATATGTGATTATGACGAGCAATAACGCGTGGTTTGTGCCTAGTATTGAACCAATCGTGCAAAAAAATCTTATGAAATATTACGCGAGGCTTCATAAGAGCATTATTTTTCACGCGACAAATCGCTCCCCTGCGGAAGTGATTGGGTATTAGAATCTAGGGTTTGCAAACTTTAGATTTAAAATTTGAGTAGATGTTTTGCTTGGTAAGTTTTAAGAATTTTTAGCCTATTTTTTATAATATGGAGAAGCTTAAAAGTTAGCTTAGGCATTTGTCTCTCGCTCCTCCTCTTTTTTATGTATCATTTGTGGATATCATTTACCCTGTAATGCTTTAAAAATGTGCTAAAGTATTCTTTCAAAGGGAATGGGGAGGGGATAAACATTTTTTTGCAAAAAATTTCTATGGAGTAAAGAAACATATAAAACTTTTTTGTAGTATAGATTCTAAAATTTGTAAAAACAGAATCTTGAGGTTTGTAAAATTAGCCCAAAAATCCTTTTACATACGCACTCACATTATGTGCGACATCACCCCACTCACCCATTTTACTCTGCGTGATACATACTGCGGATTCATACCACGGCGTAGAAATACCATTCCCCCAACGCCAATCATAGCCCTTATGCAATAGCACAAGCGTATGCTTTCCCATACTCGCGCTCAAGTGCGCCACAGCACTATCAATGCTAATCACCATATCCATATCCTTGATGATATCATAAGTTTCTGCAAAGTCATTCATTGTTTTTTGCACAATCGCATACTCGCTTATTTCCTTACACTGCGCCTTATTGAGCGAATAAATCTCTAAGTGCTGAGCGATAGATTCATCACTCAAGGCTTCCATTAGCAGTTTGAGAGGCATACTTTTGCTACTTGCCTCGCTAAATTGTGAATCTGTGCTAAAGCAAATGCCTATTTTTATCGTGTGTTGCAGCCCTTTGTTTAATTCTGTGGTGCGAGATTGTGTATTTTGTAGTAAAAATGGAGTTATATGTAAATCCTCCACACTTCGCACACCAAGTGCGAGAGGCAGGGAGAGGAGCGAGATTGCTACATCGTAATCCCCCACTTCGTCCCTGTGTACCACACACTCGATTCCAAATTTTGAAAAAAGCGGCACAAGCGTTTCTTGCACGATTACACGCACTTTTTTTGTGCATTGTATGAGAAGTGGCAAAAACCGCGCAAACATAATGCTATCACCAAAGCCTTGCTCGTGATAGACAAGCACAGATTTATCTGCGAAATCTGCTTTCTCGCCATTATATTCCCAAAACGATGTAATACCCTCTGGTAGCATATTTGGAAGCTTTTTGCGCTCCTCATAGATTCTAAATCCCTCTTCAAAATGCAGATTCTTAAGTAAAAAATGCGCGTAATTCGTGCGATAATGCACATTTGCGGGGTTGAGTGCGCTCGCTTGTAGATAGAGCATAAGTGCGTGTTGTGCGTTTGTATTGGCGTAATTAAGCGCATTTGCGTAGTTAAACAAGAAATCACCCTCGTCTTTGTAATACTCATAAATCGCGCTATACACCTGCACCGCTTCATTAAACAGCCCTATGTGTATGTAGGTATTTGCGAGATTCACACCTGCATCAAGGTAGCCCTTACCGAGTGCGTGGAGGTATAGCTCTATGGCTTCACCAAAATGTTTGAGGCTTACTTGCGCGTTTGCGAGATTAAACATCGCACCCAAATCATTTGGGTCAAGCTTAATAGCGATTGTGTAGTGATAAATGGACTTTTCTGAATCCTCTAAATCCGCATAGGCTTTAGCAAGATTAAAATGCAAATTTGGATTAGAGACATTTCCCGCATTGAGTAGCCACTCAAGTTTTTCAACACATTGTGTAGGGTTGCCACTGCGGCGGTAAGCCTCCGCAAGATTGATTTGATAGTCTAAATCCCTTTGATTGCACTTCGCAGCTTGAGTAAAATACTCAATTGCCCTTTTATATATTTTAAGCTCTAGCATAACAATCCCAGCTAGATTCCATATATCCGCGCGCGTGTAGTCGATAGCTAAGATTTGGATACAAATATCCACACATTGATGATATTGTTTTTGTTGATAAAGCTTATACGCCATTTCTACGGCGGTAGCAATATCAATTTTTTTTTGAGACATAAAAACCCTTTACCTTTTCAAAGGGCGAAGCAAAAAAAATGCCACTCTCCCCACACACGTGTGCGGGAGGTGGAAGAGAAAGGGGAGAAAGCTAGAATACAACACCAAAGATGACAGAGAATCTTTGATAATTGTTTTTGAAGTCTTTGGTGCGAACTACAGTAGTGGGAATTACTGCACCGGGGTCGCGGTCAGAGTTTGTAAGCTCACCCATTATGTAGCGCAAACCTACGCTAAACACATTTTGAAACTTAAAACCAGCACCTACACCATAGACTAAGCCGTGGTATGTATTGCTAAGTGAAGTATCGTTTTGTGTATCGCTTACAAAGAAATTATCTGTAATGCTATGATATGAGTATCCCACCATACCTTGAATGTAGAACGAATTCATTTGCACACCTACAATCACAGGCACTTGCGCACCCCAGCCATTGAATCCTAAGTCTGTCATAACTTGTCTGCCGCCGGGCAAAGGCAAATTAGCATCAGCATAAAAGGCATTTGACTCGCCGACTGATTTAAGATAGATAGGCACCGTTATTTCTGTCCCTAAATAAGGGCGTATGCCATTTGCAGCCTTGATAGAAGCTATATAGATAGAATAGCCAAGGTCGGCAGAATGTAGATTCAAATCGCCTAATTTGCTGTATGAATATCCCAAGTGTCCTTCATTGAAAAGATACCAACGTGCGACATTTCCAGCTTTGTTAGAACCATTAAGGATTGAGCCACTTGCAAAATTACCCAAAAGCTTCTTTTGTGTATCTTGCAGTGAGTTTTTGTTTGTAGTGGTGGGTTTAGCTGGTGCGCCAAAAGCCATACCACCAGCTATTGCCAACATCAAAAACACTCTTTTTAAAGAAATCATAATCCAACTCCTTTTTGCAAAATAAATGGTATATCATACCATAAGTAAGGTAATATCGGCTTTTGGGGCATTGTTTAAAATGATTTAGGCTTTGGGGTGGAGAATTTAAGCATAAAATATGTGTCGAGTCACGCAATCTAAGAAGTGCAAGTTTTACTTTATTTGACAAAAGCCTTAAATCGTGTGGATTTTATCCTCTTGAGAAAGGGATTGAGAGGAATGGGGAGGTATAAACACTTTTATTTTTTGCGCGAAAAAAAGAAATAAGTTTTTAAGATTCTAAAGCGTTTATAGGTTTGCTTGAGATGAAGGATTTTTAAGTTTCTAAATTTCTCAGTTTTTAAACCATCATTACCAAAAGCTAACTTATCTCTAAAAGCTAAACTGCCCGCCTACACGCGCACTCATATAGTTTGATACATTCACGCCATAAAGATTAATGTTTTGTCCTAGTCCATATTGAAGTGCTATATCTAAGAATCCAAGGAGATTTACACCACCAGTAAGTATTGTGCCCTCACCACTATTTGAGCGTAAATCTCGCATAGCTCCTAATCTAAAGTCTATCGTCTTGAAATTTGCCATTATTCCTCCGCCGATATATTGGCTTTTGGGGCTTGAGAGAGAGAGAGTGTCATTAGGCGCAAGGTCCGCATCAAAGGCAAAGGTAAGAAAATCCATCATATTATAACTTATCCCTGCGCGCACTTGGCGATTAAGCGTAATATCTGCGAGATTATTTGTGCGTTTAATAACAGGTGCATTGAGATTTTTTACAACAAGCCCTACATTAAAATTTTTCATCATTCTTGGCGTATAGAGAAAACCTAAGTCAAAAGCAAAAGTTTGTGCCATATCTGTATCATCTTTATTGAAAGATACATCAGGGAAGCTCCCCACGCTGAATTTAAGATTCTGTCCATAACCTATGGTTTGCATAAATTTTACCGCTACACCGACATTTACATCGCCTAGAGGTGTAAAAAGCGTATGTCCATAGCCTACGGGAATTTCTATAAGAGCTAGGGCATTTGCATAAAGTGTATGCTGTGCTTGGTCATACATAACTGAACCTTGTAAGTCATTTTTATTTGGGTCGTGTGTTAGGGAGACACTATCCCCATTCGCACTTGCAGTATAGTATTTGCCACCTAGGTTAAAAATAAGCTGATTGTTATTTGGATCAAGTGCGACAGAGGCGTTAGAAAATGCAGAGGCAAAAAGCCCTATGCCTACGGCTCCGCGTCCTGTATCTACCTCTTGTATATCGATACTCCCTACAATATCACTCTCTATACGTCTTTGCTTTTTATCTCCAGCAAACTGAAAGACAAAACCATTTTGTGTATTAAGCACGACATCATTGCTTTTCATTGCTCTATCAATAACACCAAAATCATTTAAAAGCTTATCTATAACAGAATCTGCACCTTTTTTAATCGTGAGAGAACCAGCATTTTCTAAAATTTTATCAGCAATATCTGCTGTGCTGCCTGCTTGGTCAAGTCCATTTAACACATCACCTAGATTACTAGCATCAATACCAGAGATAATATCTCCTATCAAAGGGCTACCACCTTTATTTGCTGCATCGGTGAGTCTGTCTTTGAGTTTATTTGCTAAGCTTAGATTACCACTAATAGTTTGCGCACAAGTAGTGAAAGAGTTGCAAGCGGTAGTTGTAGGGTCAAGCTCTTGAAGGAGATTTGATAAATCGGTTGCGTCAATTGTGCCGGGAGTTTGGGGCTTTGGAAAAAGTGCATCAAGTGCGCCGCCTAGTGCGCCATCAATGGTTGTGTTGCCAATTGTTACGCTTTTGCCAGTGCCGCTTAAAAGTTGGTTATTAAGCGTATTTGGGAGGTCGTTAAGATTATCCACATCAATTGCTGCCATTTGAAGGAGATTTTGCTCTTTGAATTGCAAGCCAAAACTATACCCAGCCTTTGTGCGCCTGTCGGCTCCTAAAAGTGCGGGATTATAATATAAACCCCACGCAGAATCTTTAAGTGCTACCCCAGCTCCGCCCATACCAGCAGATACTTGCCCCATTGAGCCAAATTCTAAGCTAAAGCTGTAGCTCACAAATAAGACCACATACCCTAGTGGAAGTGTGAAATGTTTTAGCATATATATTCCTCATTCTTTGATATAAAATAATGTAAGAAAAAATCGTGCCATTTTTGCATAATATTAATGAATTAATCACAAAAGCAAATTTTGCTTATCTCGCACTTTTGCAAACATTCATACAAATATTTTTAATTTTATAAAATCCTTATTACATTATATAAGGATTTTATAAAATTATATTGTCAAGAATGTGTAGTTTTGTGCTTTTTTAGTGCAAAGCTTGTGCGAAAATTGATAAAAATTGTAAAAAAGGAATGCTTTTAGCATACAAAATCTAATAAAATATTGTAAAAAGGCTAGACAATGAGGAAGATTCATAGTCTTGTATTGATTGTGTTATTTGGCTTAGCACAGGGTTGTGCGAATAATGCGAAAGGGAGCAGGGCAGATTCTTATCCTTTAGAATCTATGGTAGAAGTCTCTCAAAATACGCAAGAAGAATTGCAAAATATGCAGAAAACACTTCAAAATGCATATGTCGCACAAAATACGCAAGAGGAACTAGAGAAGGCATATAACGCGTGGCAAAATGGTGAGTTTAGCAAAGCCATAAGGCTTTATGAAAATGCTTGTTATGATGGCAATATGGGTGCGTGCCACGCTATTGGGACTTTGTATTTTCAAGGGAGCGGTGTCGCACAAAACTACTCTATGAGTGCGAGCTACTACAATAAGGCGTGTGAGGGGGGATTTATGATGTCGTGTAGCTCACTTGGAATCTTGCATCATTTTGGCTTGGGTGTGAGGCAGGATTATGCCTTAGCACTTGAGCTCTACACAAATGCGTGTCAAAGCGGCTATGGTAGGGCGTGTAACAACTTGGGTGTGATGTTTGAAGAGGGCTTGGGTGTCAAAACAGACTATAAACAGGCGGGGGTGTATTATGCAGACGCGTGTTTAGCAAGGGACGATAGAGCGTGTTTCAATCTCGCTGATTTGCTATATGAGGGCAAGGGTATGAAAAAAAATATACACAGGGCAATGGAATTTTATGGTTTGGCTTGTGATTTTGGTATGCAAGAGGGCTGCGAGGCGTATAAGCATATCAAACTTAAGGGGGGTGGCAAATGAGAATCTTAGCAATACTTTGTGTAGCCTTAAGTATGGGTTTTGGCGCATATTTAGCCGATGAAAATATGAATGAGTATGAAAGTATGGAAATGCGTCAAAGACTTGCGCCATATCTTTCTAGTTGCTATGAGGGCATACCCGGGGATTGCTATATGGCTGCGCACGAGTATATGAAAGGTGAAAATGGTGTGCAGTGGTATTCTAAGGCGGCTATTTACTACAAAATGGCGTGTGATGGCGGTGTGCTTAAAGCGTGTAGCAATCTTGGGATTTTATATCAAAATGGACTTGGCGTGAAGCAAAGCTATGATGTGAGTGTACAACTCTACCGCTTGGCTTGTTCGCGTGCGGAGGCTGATGGCTGTAATAATCTCGGGGTGTTAAGCGAGGAGGGAATATTTGTGAGTAAAAACTACACAGATGCTCTCACTTTGTATCATCGCGCGTGTATGGGCGGAAGTGTCGCCGGGTGTATGAATCTAGGAGAGATGTATGAAAAAGGCAAGGGTGTGGCAAGGAATAAAGAAGTGGCACTTGAATTTTACGTACAGGCGTGTTATATGGGCTATCAACCCGGTTGCGAGATGTATAATAGCAAGAGATAGGATTTAGAATATTCTTAGAATTTTGGCTTTTTAGATGCTTTGTATTGTATTTAACAACTTGTTGAGAATCTTTCAATAGGAGTTTTGTGTGTGGGGTGGCAAACCACAAACACATTTTGTGTATTTTTTCTCCCCTCCCTCCTAAATAAAAAACAAGGATTCTAAAAATTTGCAAAAACTCTCAAATATGCCAATAAAAAAATGAAATATAGAAACTTTATTTACAACAAAAGCTAAAAATACATTCTTAATCCAAACATATACGCAGGTCTAAAATATTGCGCGGTATCATTTTTTAGTGTCCTTACACTTGCTAGAAGCGCGAGATTTTGCACGAGATTCACACTTATACTACTATCGAGCTGGTGGCTAAAATGTCGCGTGTCATATGCCTTAAACTTATATTCAAGCGTGGCTTTGAGGCGGTTATTATCGCTCAACACGAGTCCCACGACTTGACTTAGTGCAAAGTCGGCTTGTTTAGAGGTATTGACAAAAAATGTTGGTTCAAGGAGGTAATATCCATAGCCGAGATTCCATAGATTGACAGATGCGCCACCGCCAAATGCCGCAAAGTAGTGCAAAGCATCATCATTAAATGTGCGATTGAATCCTGTTTCAATTCGATAAGAAAAGGGCTTAAAAAACTTACTCATTTGTGCGATTGAGGCGATTGAGAGGATATTAAATTGATAGAGGGTTGGTGCGCTAGAGGCGGTTTTGCTTGTATCATAATAGCCTAAGACACGCATAAACTCGATTTGTGCTCCCTTAAGATAACCCTTGTCATTATCAGTCAAATCGTGAAAAGTTATCCTAAAATCAAGTGCGGGGTGCGCTCCCTGCGCATTTGTAAGAACCATAGGCGTGATTCTTAGGCTTTGATTGCCCTCAAGCGGATTTGAGGGGGGGGGGATAAAGGGCGGTGTATTTGCGCCAAGTGTGGAGCGCGTGGAGGCAATATTATGCGCGATTTGCGTGTAAGATTCTTTTTCCAACCTACCCTTTAGGAATCTATACTCGCTAAATTCAAGCGCGGATTCTAAAATGTATTGCTTTTGCTTAAGTGAAAGATGAGAATCTTGGGTTATATCCTCTGGGACTTTTTTGCCCTTTGCAAGGGCTTTGCTTAGACTCACTTGTGAGTGATTCATCACTTTTTCATAGGCGAGGAGTTTGGCGCGTTTGCTTGGACGATAGGCTGCCTTAGTAATGAGATTTGCATTTTTAAGGGCAAAAAGAGTTTCTGGCGGATTGACTTGATAGACAAAAGTATCACGCAAATGCAGGCTAGGGCGTGCGACTTCGAGTAGCCATAGGATATTGTAAGAGCAATTTTTGTCGAAAAAATAATACCAGCTAAATGCATCGCTTAACTCCCAAATATGATTGTAAAGCCGTGTGATTTCTTCACTACTTAGGTTAAGCTCATATTCCCACATATCACGGGATTCTACATTGGCGTATTCTTTGATTTTATCATAGTAGGGTAGGATAGAGTAACTCCCAGTATAAAATCCAAAGAGCCCACTAAAAGCGAATTTAATGGGATTTTCTTTATTTTGGTCGGCGTCTGCTTGGTAGTTTATCGCAAAGGCGAGTAGGCGCGAATTAAAACTTGAATCGAGGAGTAAAAATGTATGTCCAAACATTGAAGCAGGTGAGTTGATATGTGCGGAGGGGAATACGATACTTGCCTTTGAGGGCGCGATATATTTGCGCGTAACCTCATAATCCACGCAATTCACTTTGGGTAAATCTGCAAAATCAAGCTTAGAGGCTAAAAAGGCAAATCGCGCGGGGAAGCGACATAGCGCGTGGTAGTCCTCCGCGTCAATGGAGCGTGTGGGGAGCTTAATATCATTCTCCTCATACTCGATGATTTGTTTGAGACGCTTTTGCCTAATTGCTTCGGGGACGACAATAGATGAGATTGGCTGATAGAATGCGCGGATAGTAGATTCTAATTCATCTTGTGCGATATTTTTAGATTCGCCAAATTGTGGTGTGAGGAAAAAATAGGGCGAGACAATTTCGCTTTTATTGCCATCAATATGTAGCAAGTCTCGCCACTCTTTAGAATCTGCGATATTTAAAGCTTTGGTTTTGGCGATAAGGCTATCAATGATTAGGGAAGTTTGAGCTTGTAAGCTTTGAGAATGTGTATCTTGGGCTAATTGTGTGTGTTTCTCTTGCGAATCTGCGGTAAATTGGGTATTTTGTGCGTTTTTAGATTCTGAATCTGTGCTTACTTGGGGTATGTGTGAATCTTGTAGTGTTTGTATTTCTTGTGCTAGAGTAGGGTATGCACACATAACAATAATAAAAAAGAGTTTGGAATAAGTCGAGCTAAAAGACATAAAAGAAAGGGGGCAAAGCTCCTAAGAGCTTTGCGCGTGGGATTATAAACTCGCTACGCCATCAAGCACATCTGCGCTTTGCGCGTCTTTGCTTGTGTAGAGTTTGTGATAATTTTCTTGGAGTGCTACCTTAAAGCTTTCTTTGTCGCTTACATCAAGGAGTTCTACAAGTGTGTCAAGGTGTTCACCTCTGCCTTGAGCAATCTCTTGAGAAAGAGCATCCATATTTGCAGCTACAAATTCTTGTGTGCGGCTATCCATTACGATTTTGCCAGATTTACAGCCTGATGTTCCAGAAGTAATACCAAAAGTTTGAGTTCCTGTTGAGTTATTTGTTGTTATTTGAAATAAATTCCAAATAAGACCTTGTTTGTCAATAAGGAGAGAACCAAGACCGCAACCTGTATTGCTATTTGCTGCGGCAAATGCACCTGTGGCTAGACCTGCGCTAAGAGCCAAGCTAACGAGAACTTTTTTCATCGTCTGTCCTTTGTAGAAAAATTCGTTTCTTTAAGAAACGCGTCATTTTACCTAAAAATAATCAATCAAGTGTGTTTGAAAACAGAAAAGATTTGCAAGTAGTAAGCCAAGAGAGCAAAATTTTGATGATGTTGTAATATCTAAAGCTAGATACAAAAATCTTAAAAATACTTAAAAATGCAAAAAGCACTTAAGATAAGTAAGCAAATGCGAAATACTCTCGAACCACGAGAGTATTTGTTGTGTAAGATTTATAGCTTAATCCTACAAACAGAATCTTTTTAAAATGGACTTGTAAGATTCTATACGCCTATCGCGCAAGAAGGGCCACATTCGCCGCACTTCCTCGCTTCTACTTAAGTCAATATCCACAAGCAGTAGCTCCTCACACTCACTATCTGCCATTGCCAAAAGCTCACCTTGCGCACCAAAGGCAAAGCTGCTTCCCCAAAAGCGTATGCCACTCTCCACACCGCTGCTATCTTTTTCAAAGCCCACGCGGTTAATCGCCATTGTCGGCAGTCCATTAGCAACGCTGTGTCCTCGCTGCACCGCTATCCACGCTTCCCTTTGTCGCGCCCTCTCTTCTTGTGAATCTTCATCAAACCACCCAATCGCTGTGGGATAAATCAACATATCCGCACCTTTAAGAGCCATAATGCGTGCAGCTTCGGGATACCATTGGTCCCAACAGACTAAAACCCCGAGCTTCCCCACACTCGTTTGTATTGGGTCAAAGCCCAAATCGCCGGGAGTGAAGTAGAATTTTTCATAAAATTGCGGGTCGTCAGGAATGTGCATTTTGCGATATTTTCCGGCTATTTCGCCATTTTTTTCAAAAACTACCGCAGTATTGTGATATAGCCCTGCGGTGCGCCGCTCAAAGAGTGAGGTAAGCAGCACAACATTATGCTTTTTTGCCAACGCGCTAAAAAAATCAATATCTTTTTCAAAATCACTCGCATAGTCAAAAAAGGTAGGATTCTCACTTTGACAAAAGTATTCTCGTGTGTGGAGCTCCTGCAAACACACGAGTTGTGCGCCACTCTGCTTTGCCTGTGCTATCATTGTGGCGGTTTTTGCTACCATACTTTCCCTATCGCCTGTGTAGGATTGCTGCACTAGCGCGACTTTGAGGATTCTATCATTCATCATAGTCTCCGTCATATTCGCTATCTGGGCTTTGATAGTCATCATCGTCATAGTTGCTATACGAGCTATCATCACCCTCATCTTCAAAGTAGTCTATATCCATATCATCATCTTGGGTGTAATCGTCCTCAAAATCCTCGTAATCATCTCGCATTGCTCTCTCCTTTGAGTATATTTTGTATAATTTCGCTTGCAATTGTCAGTCCAAAAGCCGCAGTTACGCCACTAAAACTCCCTAAATCTTTACATTGTGGCACTTCTGGGCTAAATACTGCCTTAAAAGGCTTTTTAATATGAGCCTTTTTGAGATTTTCTCTAAATTTACGCGCAAATTTATCGCCATAAGTTTTCCAAATATTTGCCACTTGAATATTAAGAGGGTTTAATTTTTTCGCGCTACCTGTGGAGACGATATAATGCCCCAAAGGCTTATGCTGGGCGATTTTAGCAATCTCCACCTTTGCATTAATGTCATCAATGGCATCAACAATATAATCAAAACTCATTACATCAAATGAATCTAAAAAATCCGCATTGACACTCGCTCGTATAGGCGTAATGCCCTCATAGATTTTGCCTAATACCTCGACTTTTGATTCATTGATATGCTCTGCGCCGATTTGTCGGTTTTGATTTGTTATATCAAAAGTATCTTTATCAACAATCGTAATATGTTTTATTCCGCTACGATAGAGGCAATCCACCACGAAGCCACCCACACCGCCCACGCCAAAAACCACAACCTTTGTGTTTTGAATCTTTTCAAATTTACTGCCAAAAATAATGCGTGAGCGCGTGTATCTATCGCATATTTCAGTCATTACAAATCCTTGCGTTGCACATTTGTGTATGGTAAATCCTCATATAATGAATCTTTGCAATGCAGCGCACAAAATCCGCAAGATTCAAAAAATAGCATTTCATTTTTTTATCCATTCATCTAATCGCGCGTTGTCCTCATAGCTTGTCATATCAAGCTTTATGGGTGTTATGGAGATGTATTTTTCATTCACAGCTTTGAAGTCCGAGCCATTTGGATAAGTCGTATCGCTCCGCTCCTCCCACTGCAGTGGGTGAAGCCCAAGCCAATAGTATTCTCTGCCCCACGGGTTGCGGTGCAAATGCGCATCATTTGCGTAGATTCTATATCCCATTTGTGTAATTTTATAACCCTTGCATTCATCGATTGAAACAGGTGGGACATTGATATTAAGGAGTTTGCGCTCTCCCAAAGGAAAGCCCTTGTTAAAAATCATATTCACTATATCCACAATGCAATGTTTTGCAAGTGAAAAATCAAAATGCTTCGTGCGATTGACATCTGTCATAAGCTGTGAAATCGCAATAGAGGGAATGCCTTGGATACACGCCTCCATAGCTCCAGCAATCGTGCCAGAATAGGTAATATCCTCGCCCATATTCGAGCCTAAATTAATCCCAGAAATCACCAAATCCGGCTTAAAGCCCTCTGCGTATAATGTATTAAGCGCGAGATACACGCAATCACTTGGTGTGCCGTCTTCAAGCTTATAAAAATCATCATCGAGTCGCACAAAACTAAGCGGACGCGTGAGGGTTATCCCGTGTCCGCAGGCGGATTTTTCGCGTGAGGGAGCGACTACCATAATCTGCGCGATATTACGCAAAGCGTGTTTAAGCGCGAGTAGTCCGCTTGAATCAAATCCGTCATCATTGGTTAATAGAATGCTTTTCATCACCTCTCCTTGTGTTTATATTTTAAACCTTTGCGCTTTTGCCTTAATTTTTGCGTTGTGTTTAGAATCTAAATACATCTCTAAAAGATTTTGCATTTATCCTATCTCCTTAAAATAATCCTCTAAAAGCGATGTGAGGTTATATGCAATAGATTCACCAAAGAGCGCGATTTGCTCCTTGAGTTGCGCTCTTTGTCTCATAAACTCCGCCTTTGCACCCTCTAAACCGAGCAGATTCACATAGCTATTTTTATGCGTATCATTTTGCGTTGTTTTTCCCGCCTCTTGCGTGTCTAAGCACATATCGATAATATCATCACGGAGTTGAAAATACACGCCAAGTTCCAAGCCAAAGACATAAAGCTTCTCGCATAGCTCACTACTCGCACAAGCGATAATGCCTCCGCATTGCAAGGAAGCGGCGATGAGTTTTGCAGTTTTGTTAAGATGAATAATTTTTAATTGTTCAAGCGAAAGCTTTGTGTTTTCAAACTCACAATCAAGCACCTGCCCTAGCACCATACCACCGATACCGGCATTTGTGGCGATAGATTCTATAAGCGCGAGTTTTACATTAGAATCAAGTCGCGCTTGAGCGAGGAGCGAAAACGCATAGGTGTTTAATCCATCTCCAATAAGCAGGGCTAAAGTCTCATCATATTTTGTATGCAAAGTCACGTGTCCGCGCCGCAAGGGAGCATTATCCATACAAGGCAAGTCATCGTGTATGAGCGAATAGGTATGAATACACTCTATGCTAAGCGCGGGGAGAAAGGCATTTTTTATCAGCTGTGGCGCAAGGGCATTGACAATACAAAAGAGCAGGGCAGGGCGGAATCTCTTACCGCCATTTTTCATCATCTCCCAAAGTGCGCTTTCATAATGCGTATGAAAGCTCGGGACTTGCGGGGCTTGTGCGGTAAGAAAAGATTCAAAATCTTTTAGAATCTCTGCGATATGTTGTGCCATTTGCTATCCTTGTTTTAGAGCTTGATAAAAATCTCAAGATTATTACGCATAATTAAAAGCTGTATTTCTCCATCAAATCGCTCATCAAAACGCGTTTGTGAGAGCAAATCCCTAAATCTATCAAATTTTTTACGAGCAGTATTTGTGCTTTCTGTGATGATTGGGTGCTTATTAATCCACAGGATTGTATCCCCTACGCGTAATGGTGCAAATCGCCCGGCTCGATTTGGATTAATGGATTTTATAAGCATATTTTCATCAATATGTATGCCAAATCGTTCTAAAAATGTCTCCCCAAGCAAGAAACCGCCATATCTTTGCCCCACTTTAGCGTTGATTTGCATAGTTTTGCCATTGCGTTTAATAAGCACCTTTGCAAATGAATCTTTTTTGAGATTGCTTATAATCCACTCCGCCTCGTTTGCATTAGCAATCTTGCTTCCATTTATGGAGATAATCTCATCATTTGGAGAGAAAGCATTTTGTGAAAATGGGTCAATCGCGCCCACAATGGCTTTGCTTGAGCTAAAGCGAATGCCTATATCACCATAGTAGGACGTTTTTTGCGATAAGAATCTATCGATATATTTTTTTTCTATAAACTGCCCATTGCCTACACCTATGCCATAGATTTGATAGCAGATATTGCCTAAAACTCCATTTCTTTGCGTGGCAGATGAGAATCTTGCATAGTCCAAAAAGCCATTTTGTCGCTTTGTGATATGTCCTACATTTGCTTTATCTGCGCTTATAAAGGCGAGATTTTTATCGTTTAATGTGCGTGAATCAAGCGGGAGTAGCTCATAGCTTTGCTTTGTGTTGGGTGCGGAGATGAGGTAAAGCCCGATGAATGGGTCGGCTTTTAGAATCTTCACTCCGCTTGGCGCACTCGGCGCATACATAAGATGATATTGCCCTCCTCTAGGGTTTTTTAGGCTAATAGCATAGCTTTGATTCACAGGTGTGCTAGCGGCTTTAAAATATCTCTTGCAATGTGAATAATCATAGCTAAACGAGCTTGTGGCACAAAGCGTGATAAAAAGCATAATAAGTGCGAGAAAAGACAAAGGTGCTAGATTCTGTCTTTTTTTGTGAATCTGCTTTGTGTTGGGGCATTGAATGTATACAATCCTGTAAATCCACATTATAAAGGCATTGTTATATTGCAAAAAAAAGGCTTTTTTATGAATCCATAGCCTTAAATTTGTGTAAAAATGTAGCATATTATTAGCCATTTGGTTTCCCGCCAAAGATATTAAATCCTCCGCCTAGCCCATTAAGAATATTTAAGGCACTTGATTGGCGATTGCTTTCTATGCTCTTGCATAAATCATTAAATGCACTCATTAGCAGAATCTGCAAAGATTCTTTATCTTCTAACAAACTATCATCGATGTTTATATCTATGATTTCCCCTGCGCCATTAGCAGTGATTTGCACCAGCCCACCGCCACTTTTTGTAGTGAGGGTGGTTTGCTTATTTTGCTCCTCTAGATCCTTTAGGGTATTTTGCATAGAGCCGAGCATTTCCCCGAGTTTGCTTTGGTCAAACATCTTACACCTCGTTTGTTATAGATAGAATCTCGTTATTTTGCCCCACTTGCACGATTGTAGGCTTATAATTTTCTAATTCCTGTGTGTCATATGAGGCATAGGCTATAATGATGATTATATCATTTATTTGCACCTTGCGCGCTGCCGCGCCATTGAGGCATATTTCGCCTTCTTTATCACCATAAATCACATAGGTGCTAAATCTCTCGCCATTATTGATATTAAGAATCTCTACCTTCATTCCCGCAAGGAGATTTGCGCTTTTTGCTAAAGTCTTGTCAATTGTGATTGAGCCGACATAGTTAAGATTTGCGTCTGTTACACAAGCGCGGTGAATCTTTGAATACAGCATTTGCATTTGCATAGGATACCTTAAAGTGTTAAGCTAAAAGGCGGATTCTAGCACAAAAGTGCATAAAATCATAATCGAAGTTTTGGCATTCCTGCTTATAATGGAAAGTTTTAAATGGATTTTGTTGTAAAGTTTAAAAAAGAGGTTTGAAAAATGTGGGGGCTAGAATCCTCTTTATAAAAAGAGGATTCTATTTTTAGGCTAAATGCTTAAAGAGTGGGATTAGAAATTCCACATAACGCGCACAGCACCTACTGCACTTGTTACTTTATCTATAACATTCGCGAATTTTGCGCCATCTTTACCTGCTGTTTGGAACCAGCCAACTACAGGAGTTAATACAAAGTTTGCACTTACTTTATAAGGCACTTGTGCGAAGACACCAATAGAGTTGTAATATCCTTGGATATCGCCAAATGTTTGTTGATACCCAGCTCCAAGTGTGAATGTCGCATCTTTAGAGAGACCTATACCAAGCTCGGCTTTCACACCTGAACGTTTAATATCTCCATTAGAAGTTACTGAAAATCCTGTATGGTTGAAGTTACCACCATTGTAGAATGTGCCTGTTTCGCCATAGAAATGTTGGTTTTTACCATAGTGGGCAAAGAGTGAAACGAAGTTATTACCAAATGTAGGCTTTGTGCCAACAGAGATATGCCACGCATCTTTTTCAGTTCCAAGGGGTAGTGTTGTTGCTCCTCCTCCTCCATTAGTATTATAACCAGTAGTAGCACCTGAATTAAATCTCTTATATGTTCCAGCTACTTGAAAGAGTGGGCTACCACCATCTCCATAGAGAGTATAAGACAATGCGATACGAGGCATTGTTGTATTTGCACCAGTTCCATCATCTTTTCCATTACTAAGACCGATAGATTCTCCCAAATAGTCAGAGATTAATGCTAGGCTTAGTCCAGCGATATTGTATTGAAGCTGCAATCTTCTTGTGCTTGTGCCTAGACCACCAAAGCCATTAAGCGCAGTATCGGTATTAAGCACACCTGTTGAGAAAATATCAGTTGTAGGAGTGTTTGCCTTACCCACGAGGATAGTTCCTAGACCTGTATTATAAGATCCCCAGAAGAAGCGGAGAGGAGTAAGAGTCGGCACACTAGCATCTGGCTCATTTGCACCAAACTCAACTTTTGCTTTGAATTTATCCGCTGATACATTGAAACCAATGTGTGAGTTTCCTTGCACACCAAAGAGGAAGTTTCCACGATTGTCTGCGTAGCCTGCATTTTCACCCATACCTACATAACCACGGATAGAACCATATACATCAAGTGAAGTGCCATCATTTTCATACACCTGAAGAGCCGCCGCCGGTAAAACCAAAAGTGCGCTAAGCGCAGAGCTTACAAGAATTTTTTTCATTTAAGACCTCCATAATTTTATCCACTAAAAGCAGAGCTTGTAGGGACTCGGGGGCATATTGCCAAAAAAATGCGCTTTTGTCAATATGGTAAAGGGGTTTTATGGGTTAAACACGCGCAGATTGGCTATTTTGAAGCATAATAGCGAAAAATTTTGCCTCTAGTGTTGTATGAGCTGCATAAATTCTGCGCGTGTGCGTGAATCCTTTTTGAAAAGTCCGCGTAATGTAGAGGTAATAACAGGCGATTGGGGTTGCTTATTCCTCATCTCAAGGCAGAGATGTCGTGCCTCACAGACTATCATTGCTCCTTTGGGTTTTAGCTCTTCATCAAGCGCATTAGCAATTTGTGTCGTAAGATTTTCTTGAATCTGTAGCCTATGCGCAAAAACCTCCACTAATCGCGCTAAGCCACTAATACCCACAAGCTTTTTATCAGGGATATATCCAATAGAAATATGCCCGAAAAATGGTAATAAATGATGCTCGCACATAGAGTAAAAATGTAATTTTTTTAGCACAATCATTTCATCACATACATTCTCTTCAAAAATACTCCCGAGTGCTTCTTTGGGACTTTGACTATAACCATTTAGCATAGTAGAGAAGCTTTGAGCTATACGCTCGGGAGTGCGGAGCAATCCATCTCGGTTAGGATTCTCCCCAACATTTTGGCAGAGTGTTTCAAAAAAAAGCTGTGTATTTTGCTTTAAAAGGGGAGATTGTAAGGGTAGGGATTGGTTTTTTGTGTGCTTTGTCATAGTGTGTCCTAGAAATGTTGCCCAAGTAATGCTTTTATACGATTTTGTATGCTTGGATGTGTGCTTAGAATCTCACCTATGCCGAAAAGATAGGCATTTGCTCGTGTGGGATTTGGCTCTTGATAATTATTTTGCGCATAATCTTGGCTAATTTTTTGTAATGCCCGAACCATTGGCTCACTTTCTTTCATTAAATATGCTGCTCCAGAATCCGCCATATATTCACGATTACGAGAGATAAAAAGGCTTAGCACAAGTGTAAGAAGTGGGAGGACAAATTGTAAAATGAGCAAAATACTTCGTGCTGCCCTTGCTCCTTGAGATTGAGCAGAGCTAAAATAAAAGGCAAAAATATTCACACCTAAAAGCATAATGTTGCTTAAAATCCCTACGCACATTGTTAATCGCACATCTCCGTGCCGAATATGGCTTAACTCGTGCGCTACTACCGCTTTTAGCTCACTCTCATCTAATCGCTCTAACAACGCTGAAGTAACAGCAATCATAGAATTTTTTTCATTCCACCCACTCGCAAAAGCATTCATATAAGGGGCTTCCATAATATAAAGTGCAGGCTCAAAAGAACAATTTGCGCTTTTAAGCAAATCTTGCAAGATTCCATAGAGACGAGATTCTTTGCGTGAGAGGACATTATTAGGATTAATGCGTTTATATTCATTGCCACTTAGCATAATGCGTGAAAATTGTCCTATGCTAAAGAAAATTATACAAAGGGCTACGAGTGTCATACCAAAAGTAATAAGAGGAAATTCATATAGGCTAAGGAGCATAGCAAATCCCTCTTGAAGATTTGGGGCGTCAATGCGGATAATATCTGCAAGCAAACCAATAAGTATAAAAATGATGATATATATAGCCAAAACCGCATAAGTTTTAAGCTTATTTTGAGCAATAATGCGTTCAAAATGAGAAGTCATAACACCACTCCTTTAAGATTTTTAGTATTATGACAAATTTTTGCTAACTCTCTTGCTTAATACTTTGACTGAAAGTTTTTTAAGATTCTATAACAATCATAGATATTGATGGGGGCTTGTAAGATTTGTAATTAAAAACTATAGCCTAATCCACTCATAATATATTGATAATCTTCTTTATAAAATGCGATATTGCTGCCACGCTTTTCTTTTTTATAGCTTGCAAAAATCAAAACGTGTGGGTGTAGGAAGTGGGTTTTATACATAGAAAAACTATATTGTGTAACCACTCCGCTTCTTATTTTATTAAAGATTGGATTTATTGCTTGGGTAGTGTATTTAAAATAGCCAACACTCGGTTTCAATATAAGCTTTGTATTCATTAAAGGTATTGTAATGCTCGCTTTACCGCCATAAGCACGATAGCTTTCTGCTTCTCCCTTTGCCTCGCCATAATCATAATGTCCCACAATCTTAAGAAACATAAATTGATAGCCAATTTCTCCCTCGTGGATAGATTTATTGCGCCTAAGAGATGGGTAAGGTATGCTCTCACCCTTATAATCGTGATGTTGAAAGATATAATTAATAAAAAAATTATGAAGAGGTGAAAACATATAGGTTTGAGTGAAATTAAAGCCATATTTATTTAACGCCTTCTCTTTACGATTGCCCTCAATATAGGGATTAGCATACGCTCTCTCATATATGGAGCTAATAATGGCAAACTCGCTTTTATGATTCCCATAAGTTATGGCATAGCCGAGTTTAAGTCCTCCTAAATTTCTCCCGCTAAAGCCTTTTAGGAAAATACTATCTTTTGCTTTGGTAACACTATTGTAAGTTACATCTAGCCCGATTAAAGGAATAGGCTGATAATACACATTTGGTTTATCTTGGCGGCTTCCTAAATAATCTTTTGGTTGTGGAAAAAGATGACTTTCTATGATTCTTACTCCTCCACCAAGTATAACCAAACCCTTTAGCTTTTGCTCATCTGCAAATATAGCATAAGGGTTAAGTAAGATTCCTAAAAACAATAATTTTTTATACACACTATTTCTCCCAAATTGATATAAGTTAAAATTTAAAGTCGCAATGTTATCAAAAAAAAAAAAAACGCAAGTATCAATAAAGAGTAAGATTTGGAGTTAAAATAATAAAAATGACTTAAAAATTACAAAAAAGAGTGAGTAAGCTTGGGAATAGCCTACTCAAAAGAAAGTCAATTATTGTTTAAGATTTAGGAGAGTGTTAAGAATCTGGTCTGATGTCGTTACAGCTTTGGAGTTGGCTTGAAAGCCTCTTTGCACAACAATAAGCTGCGTTAAGCTGCGACTTAAATCCACATTACTCATCTCTAGCTTACTGCCCGATACTCCGCCTCTTCGCCCTGTATTTGCCGCACCAATCATCGGCTCACCGGAGTTACCGGTTTGAGAATAGACATTTCCGCCCTCGGCTTGAAGACCTGTGTTGTTCGCAAAATTTGCAAGAGCCACTTGTGCTAGAGCAATAGAGCGTCCATTACTAAATGCGCCAAGGAGTGAGCCATTGGAGTCAAAGCGAATATCCATTAAGTCTCCGGCTTGATAGCCATTTTGGTTGATTGAATAAGTTTCTGAAATCTTATCCACACTTGTTAATCCGCCAAATGTTTCGTTTGCACCAAATTTGAGTTCAAGTCTTTGAGGACCTTTGCTCCCATTTTTTGGGTCAAATTGCAATACTGGTGGATTCATACCTGAAAGGGAGCCATCACTATTAAAAGTCGCCCTTCCGCCTTCAAATACATTTGGTTTCGTTGCTGCACCACCTACAAACTGCGCCGGTTCAGGCACGATCGCTCTAAAACTCCATACTGCATCGCCTGTTTTCCAAAATTCAAAGCGAATATTGTGCTTACTACCTAAGCTATCAACGATATCCACGCTTGTGGCGTGAGTGGCTTTCACAATCTTGCCTGTGGTTACCCCAGAGCCGCCCTCAATGAGCGAGGCAGTATTTAAGGCTTTCATCGTTTCTTTGAATAGCACATTGTTTGTTACGCTGTCGCTAAAGTGGCTTGTAACAAAAAGGCTAAGGTTGCGTTGCTCATCGTCCGAATCATCACCATTTGTGATTTCAAACATACCCCATTTATTGAGTGTTACGGCTACTGACGCGGTGCTTTCATAGTAGGTTTTTTCAGGATTCTTAATCATATTTGCGTCATATTGAATCAGTGCGCGCAAATCCTCGGTAGTCCTAAATTGTCCTGTGGTAGAATCTGCATCTTCGGATTTTGTATAGCGGTATCTAAAGGCGGTAATGTCTTCTTCGCCTTTGACGAAGTTTTGAAATACACCTGTGCCATCTGCGGTAACGCGGACATTTTTCACTTTTTCACCACCATCTTTTTGGTTGCGGTTTTCGATTCTTAGTTGTCCTGCATCGACATATGCACCTACTCCTGTTTTATCGCGTAAAGAGTTGATCGCATTTTGTGCGGCAGTAATTGAGCTAACACCGGTAATTGCGGAGTTATTTGCAAAACTAACAATTTCACCATTAATACCAATTGTGCTTACTTCATCTGTATTAACTGTTTCGTGGCGAATCATAGCGGTTTTATAACTCATCCAAATGCCTTGATTTTCATTGAGAGCGAATGCGTCCCCGTCATCGTTGAATAGCACACCCAAATCCTCACCTACTTGCGTAAGCACACCGCGAGAATCATACACAGGAGCTACACCATCAGCTGCAGTGCGCGCAGTAGAATCTAGTGCAGCAACATCTTGCATTTGGTCGATATGGCGTCCGGCGTTGAGATTGGCGCGCAAGGTAATAGTTTTTGTTGCACGAGCAGGCATAACCATACCAGGGTCGATTTGGATATTTCGCACAGGTCCTGTGTTATCCACTCTAAAGAAATCAAAGTCACTCATTGATCCAGATTCTGCTGCCTCTAATGGTGGGCGCACCCAACCTTGCACAACATAACCACCGGTAGTTACGAGGTTACCATTTGCGTCAAAGAGGAATTCACCATTACGCGTGTAGTTGTGCGTAGTCCCTCTATCTGGGGAGATAATAAAGAAACCATCTCCTTCAATGGCGATATCTGTTTTTACATCGGTATTTTGTGTATTACCTTGTGAAAAGACTTTTGTTGTGGCATCAATCCCAACACCTAGACCGACTGAAAAGTCATTTTGCCCTCCTAGTCCATTTTTGTAGGGAGAAGTTGCGATGAGTTTGATTTGTGAAAGCATATCCACAAAAGAAGCTCTCGAGTATTTAAATCCCACCGTATTGACATTGGCAATGTTGTTACTCTCCACATCAAGCGCAATTTGATGTGCTTGCATACCGCTAACACCTGACCACAAAGACCTTAACATATTGAATCCTTTCGTGTAAAATCTACAATTTATCACAGATGAGTAAGCAATATATATTCCAAAACTAATAGAATTCTATTTTTTTTGTGATAAGGCACTTTGTATGTAGCATTTTGGGTAGGTGGGGATTTTGTAGATATGTGGAAGTTTCTCACGAGATTGTCTTGATGTAAAGTCTAAATACCACTTAAACTCCTCGCTTTTGGCGAGGTTTGGGGTGGGTATTTTTGTGAGATTGTATGAATGTAGATTCTATATTTTTGCTAAGGCTACTTATCTCACGCTACCAACTGATGTAACGCGTGTTTTGGTTCTAAAGGCTGGAATGGCATTCCAAATAAAGGTTAGGAGTAGCGACTGCGCGTCCTCGACACGCATCAATTTATTTTTCACAAGCACCCTGCAAGCGAGGAGTTCATAATATGATTTACCTGCACCGCTGTCATCAAGGTATGCCTTTTCAAAATCTCCCCCAAAGTATCGTGCGAGATTGCTAATGTTGATTTCTTTTGTGGCTAGGGTTTTGAGATAGTCATCGGGTGATGTGTTTGCTGGAAGCTTACTCACGCGTGAGTTGATGAAAGTGATTATTTTTTCTTCAAGCCCTTTCATAATATCCAAAAACTGCACGCTGGCTGCATCTATATCCTTGCGCACACGAATTGCTTTTTCTAGCATTTCTGGCTTAGCATCTTTAAGGAGCGTAATAGCGATTTGCGTGATTTTTGGCTCGGAGAGGATATTAATCACATATTGCTTGTTTGCCGCACCGCTGGTGTAGGAGCGTTTGATACTATCGACTGCCTTGTCCACATTGTCGTTTTCAAACATTGCTAAGAATATGGCAAGTTCCTCTTTTGAAAGGATATTTTGCAAGTCATCATTGTAATTTTCATTAAGCACAAAACCCTCTTCCTTGAGAATATAGAATCTACGCACCAAGGTGTTAATCATATTAAACTGCATAAAAGCCTCCTTTAAATAAAAAAATCTCGCTTCTAAATCGGCAAAAAGTTATATTTTTTAAATTTATTTGTGAAATGTTTGAGTTGCATACCGCGTAAAATTTGTATTTTGCATCTTTAAGAAATCTTAATGCACGATTGTATATGTGAGAGGCTTTGCCTCTCCTTTGTTTTGTTTGGTAAGATTTAGAATCTCTTAATGCAAGTTATCTAGGGCAACCCTCATTTTTTGCTTTACTCATCGTGTGTTTTCTCGCTTATTCCTCCTTTGGGGAGGGTAAGTTGGCTTAGGCTTATGCTATATCTCATTGTCTTTTGCCAAAAGTAGTTTTCTTAAAGAGTCTTGAAACTATCCTAGTATAATAGCCTTTGTGCTCCTTGGGATAATCTCGCCAATGATAATTGCAGATTCTATACCATTTCTACGCAGTTCATCTACAAATTGATCTGCATCTCTTGCAGGGAGGGCAAAGAGCAAACCGCCAGAAGTTTGCGCATCATAATAGAAAATATCATCTTCTAGCGCACAATGCAAGGCGACTTTATCCTGCAAGGCTTTTTTATTTTCATATGAGCCACCCGGCACGATGCCAATTTGTGCGAGTTCTTTAGATTCAGTAAATAATGGAATCTGCTGCGTGTAGAACAAAAGACTTTTTGGGCTTTGTGGATTTGTGTTTAGATTATCAGGCTGTGCATTTTGTATCGTAGTCTCCGCACACATTTCAAGCCCGTGTCCAATAAGTCCAAAGCCTGTAATATCGGTGCAGGCGTGAATCTCATAGTTTTGAGCGATATTTGCCGCATAGAGATTGAGGGCTAGCATAGATTCTATAACTTGCTGTGGGTTGTGGAGCATACGCGCCTTTATGGCGGTGGTGAGTATTCCGCTACCTATGGGTTTTGTCAGCACAAGCTTATCGCCAATCTTCCCCGCATTATTGCGCCATAAATGATTTTTGTGTGCTATGCCATTAACCGATAAGCCATACTTTTGCTCATTATCCTTAATCGTGTGTCCGCCAAGGAGCAATGCTCCAGATTCGGTAATTTTGTTGAGCCCACCTTTTAGAATCTCATTTGCGATTTTGCTATCAAAATGTGTGCTATCCCACATAAGCAGATTGAGCGCACTTGTCGCCCTACCACCCATAGCAAAAATATCACTAAGTGCATTTGTAGCGGCAATTTGTCCATATATGTAGGGGTCATCTACCACAGGCGTGATAAAATCCACGCTTGAGAGTAGGGCATACTCATCGGTGGGGGAAAGGAGCATAGCCCCGCAGTCTTCATTGCTATCAAATCCTGCGAGTAAGAGAGGATTTGGGCTTTGGCTAAGTCCGCTAGAGATTTGTGATAAGTCTGCCAGACCCACTTTAGCGGCTCAACCAGCGCATTGAATATGTTGCGTCAAATCATAATCTGCCATTAGTTATCCTATTTGGAATCTTGCCTTATAGCATTCAACTTAAAGCGAAATGAGACTATCGCTTGTAAGCATATTTTGGATACTCTCTAGCGCATTGCCTATCACGCCGACTTTGAGACGCTCTGTGAGGGCAAAATAGCTTAAGCACGAACCGCAAGAATAAATCTCCACACCTTGTTTTTCAAGCTCTTTAAGCACCTCGACAATTTCATCATTATTGACTTCTTTGTTATCCGTGGTAAGGAGCACGCCACGATTGATAAATAGAATCTTTTGTGGCAACACATCAGCGTGGAGGAGAGATTTGAGAAAGCCATTTGCTAACATACCGCCTAATTCGCCCTCACCCACCTTGTCGCTTTTAAACAGCATCATTTTGGGAATGATTTTATCTTTGCCTTGCTTTGCCTCTTTTTCTGCCTTGCCTTTGAGGACAATCATAAACTGCCCATCTCGCCCAAAGCCTATATCAAACTCGAAACCTTCAGCTTTGAGAAAACGTGAGAGATTTTCCTTAGAAGAGGGGGTGTTGCCGATAATTTCATAAGTGTGGAGTTTGAGGGCGTATTCATTTACACCTAGTAAGGCTTGTTTTGCTTTTACAACAGGTTCAGGGCAGGGCAAATCGCGCACATCAATTTGTATTGTATTATCCATTGTGTTCCTTTAATCACAAAACGTATTTTTAGAAAACATTCCAAAATGAGGGGATTATACAAATCCTTATAAAGCCTATGATAATACACTCTTGTGGATTAAAAACTCCTTTAAGCCAAGATGTAATGAGACGGGAGGAAACTGCTAGATTCAAGACTTTTTAAATCAATGCTTCTAAAGTTTATAAGAAAGATTTTATATCATTTTTTAGAATCCTCTTTTGTAAAACCATTTTGACTTTTTTATTTCGCAAAAACAAAGAGGTTTATTTTTTATTCATAGATGTATTACTATTCTCTTACCCCCCCCCCCTTTTTTTTTGAGGGCAAGAGGAGATGTTGTTATTATGGAAAATTGAAAGATGTAGATATTGTTAAGTAAAGATACATTTTTCCTTACACAAATAAATGAAGTGTGAAATATGCAAGCTTCGAAAATATCGCAAGGGGTAAAGGATATTCTCATAAAATGATATAAAAAATTAGGATAAGTAGTTTGTGTGCAGTAGCAAAGCCACAAATTCACGCTTGCAGATTTTTGCTCAAAAGATTCTTAATCTTGCAAAAAGCTTTTAGCTTTGTAGATTCTATTTGGAGTTACAAGAGTGGATTTTAAGAATCTAAGGCTTTGAGGTAAAGCCTTAGATGAGTTTAAATTAAGCACTACGCTTTGTTTGATTAAAGCGTGAAATTTTCCATAAGATTAAAGTTAAGATAAGTGTAGATATTATCCTTTTTGGATTCAATCTTTTGAGGAGCGATTTTAAGATATTCTTCTGCGGTTGGGATTCTGCCTAGCATTGCACATACACCGCCAAGCTCCGCACTTCCTAGATATACCTGCGCACCTTTGCCCATACGATTATCAAAGTTTCTCGTAGAGGTAGAGAATACCACCGCATTATCTCTTACCCGTGCTTGATTTCCCATACAGAGACTGCAACCCGGAGCTTCCATTCTCGCACCTGCTGCACCAAAGAGTGAGAAATATCCCTCTTTTGTAAGCTGTTTTTCGTCCATTTTAGTAGGCGGAGCTATCCAAATTTGTGTTTTGCTTTGTCCCTCGTTTTTGACGATTTCACCAAATGCCCTAAAATGCCCGATGTTTGTCATACAGCTACCGATAAAGACTTCATCGATATTTTTTGGACGCTTGGCATTAGCGTGAATCTCGCTCAAAGTCGCTACATCATCAGGGTCGTTTGGACAAGCAAGGATTGGCTCTTTAATCTCTGCTAAGTCAATTTCAATCACAGCCGCATATTCCGCATCGCTATCTGGCTCTAAAAGCACAGGATTCTTAATCCATTCTTTCATTTTGTCTGCGCGTCTTTGCAATGTAGCAGCATTTTGGTAGCCATTTTTAATCATAGATTCTATAAGCTTGATATTTGAGCTTAAGTATTCAATAATTGGCTCTTTATTGAGACGCACACTACACGCCGCTGCGCTTCGCTCTGCACTCGCATCGCTAAGTTCAAAGGCTTGTTCTACTTTTAAGTCTCCTAAGCCCTCAATTTCTAAAATCCTACCGCTAAAGATATTCTTTTTACCCTTCTTTTCAACGGTGAGAAGCCCTTGTTTAATCGCATAGTAGGGAATTGCATTCACTAAATCGCGTAGTGTAATGCCCGGATTGAGTTTGCCTTTAAAGCGCACAAGCACAGATTCTGGCATATCAAGCGGCATAGAGCCTGTAACAGCGGCAAAAGCGATAAGCCCACTTCCTGCTGGGAAGCTAATACCAATAGGGAAACGCGTATGTGAATCTCCACCTGTCCCCACCGTGTCAGGCAGACACATACGATTAAGCCACGAGTGAATAACACCATCTTTTGGACGCAAAGCCACGCCGCCACGATCAGATATGAAGTTTGGCAAAGTCGCGTGTAGGCTCACATCAGCAGGTTTTGGATATGCTGCTGTATGGCAGAAGCTTTGTAAAACAAAATCCGCCCCAAAGCTCAATGCTGCAAGTTCCTTAATCTCATCTCTTGTCATCGCACCTGTGGTATCTTGGCTACCCACGGTTGTAGTTTTTGGCTCACAATAGCTGCCCGGGCGCACACCCTCTACGCCACAAGCCTTTCCTACCATTTTTTGCGCTAAGGTATAACCTTTTTGGCTACTTGCCGGTTGTTTTGGCTCTTTAAATACATCACTCTTGCCGAGTTTGAGGTATTCTCGTGCTTTTGCAGTGAGTCCTCTACCAATAATGAGTGGGATTCTACCACCTGCACGAATTTCATCGGCGAGTGTGATGGGATTGAGATTAAATGTAGCAACGACTTTGCCACCCTTGCTAATCTCACCTTTGCTTGTATTGACCTCGATAATATCGCCGTCTTTGAGTTCGCTCACATCAGCTACGATAGGTAACGCACCGCTATCCTCACAAGTATTAAAGAAAATAGGTGCAATCACGCTACCAATGACAATACCGCCACTTTTCTTATTAGGGATAAATGGAATCTCCTTACCAAAATGCCACAAAATAGAGTTACAAGCAGACTTTCGGCTACTTCCTGTTCCAACAACATCTCCTACATACGCCACAACAGCATTGTTTTCTGCAGCTTTTTTCTTAGCAGATTCAATACGAGATTCAAAATTTTCAATTCTGCTTTTTAGCATTGCTTTAGCGTGAAGAGGAATATCACTACGTGTGAAAGCATCTCCTGCGGGGCTTAAATCATCGGTATTTGTTTCACCATCAATCTTAAATACGCAGACCTTTATTACTTCGCTTAAGTCCTCTTTGTTTTTAAACCACTCCGCATTTGCCCAAGATTCTATAATCTCTTTTGAAAGTGGCGTATTGAGCGCGGCAATTTTTTCAAAGTTGTCATAGATTAAAAGTGTGTGTTTAAGGGCATTCGCACATTCTTTTGCGAGTGCGCTATCACTAAGGGAAAGTCCTTGAATGAGCGGAGATACATTGTATCCGCCAAGCATTGTGCCAAGATACTTTACCGCTTCAGTTGGGCTAAATCCCCAATCCTGTTTATTATTAAGGAGAATCTCTCCTAAAAATGCCGCCTTGAGTTGAGCTGACGCATCAACGCCCGGATTCACTCTATGCACCAATAATTCTTTCGCAAATTCCTTGTCTTTGGCACTTACGCTAGAATCTTTACACATATCAATTACACATTGTGTTTGTGCTACATCAAGTGCTAATGGTGGAACGCCCTGTGCGGCTCGCTCACTCTTGTGCGCTTCATATTCTTTGATGAATTGCTCGTATTTGCTCATTGTCCTCTCCTTATGAGTTGCGTTTATTTTGTTATAGAAACCAAAATCCTATATAATGGTTTGACTAAATTGTATAACAAAAATACTAAACAACAAAGAAAGTAAAGTGAAAGTTATCCAAAATACTACAACGAAGCTTTACAAAATGCGTGTTTATGTGATTTTAGAATCTTGCTTGATAGCAGAAGTTCTTGCATTAAATGCGTAAAATGCGCCCAATCAGTGTTTTTTGTGCTTGCATAAAGCCATAGCGATACATAAAGTAACAACATTTTCAAGGAGGAAAAGAATGCTCCCACTTAAAAATCTAACAAACAATGAAAAAAAAATTGCACGTTTTTTTGCACCATTGCTTCATAGCGATGACGCCTTTAGCGCACTCCGAGCACATACAATCCTCGCACCAAAGCAATATTATTTTGACTTTACGGCTTCGGGTCTTGCGTATAAGGCGATTCAAAAGCGTATAGAATCTATTTTACCCTATTATGCAAATACGCATTCTTATATCTCCTCTCACGCGGCATTTATGAGCGCACTCTGTAAGGAGGCAAAGAAACGTATTGCCTCTAGTTTGGCATTAGAGAATGATTTTGTGCTTATTAGCGGAGGGAGTGGGGCGAGTTTTGGCATTAAAAAATTTCAAGAGATTATGGGGATTTATGTGCCACCTCAAAGCCTTTTAAGCCTGCACCCTTTGCTTATGAGTGAAAATATAGATTCTAAAAATGCTAAAAACTCTCGTAGTAAGGTAAATAAGGTAGATTCTAATGTGCGAGATTGTGAATCTATAAATAGACAAGATTCTAAAAAAGTTACAGAATCTCGTACATTCTCTGCACTCCCGCTCCTCACAGAGCTCAAAGAGTATGACTTACGCACGAATGCGATCAATCTCCCGCATATCATTATGAGTGGATTTGAACATCATTCTAATGAGATTAGCTACAAAGAGGGGCTGTGCCATATTCATAAAATCGCCTTTAATAAACAAGGGTTACCTGATGTGAGTGATTTAGCGCGGATATTACAGAATCTTAAGGGTAAAAGGATTATTGCGAGTTTGAGTGTTGCCTCCAATGTTACAGGGATTCTCACACCTTTAGAATCTTGTGTGAAACTCCTGCGTGAGTATGGGGCGATTATCGCGCTTGATATGGCAAGTTCATCAGCATATATGAATGTAGATTCACATCTCTTTGATGTAGTATTTCTCGCGCCTCATAAACTTTTGGGCGGTGTGGGGTCTTGTGGAATACTCGCTATACGCAAAAGTCTGCTTGATAGCACCTTGCCACCGAGCTTTTGTGGTGGGGGTGTGATTGAGTATGCAAACGACTTTACCCATTCTTTTATCGATGATGTGGCGATGCGTGAGGAGGTAGGCACGCCACATATACTCGGGCTACTCTATGCGGCATTAGCATATCAATTACGCAATGAAGCGGGGCTTAGTTTCATTAAAAGGCGAGAGAGGATTCTTAAAGAAGTGTTTTTGTATGAACTAGCCAAAATACCTGCGGTAAGCATTTATGGGGATTTATCACTCGAGCGATTAGGCATAGTAAGCTTTAATGTAGGCTCGATTTCTCCACTTGATTTATGTGCACTTTTGAGTAAAAAATATGGAATCCAAACACGTGCGGGTTGTAGCTGTGCTGGTCCTTATGGGCATTATCTTATACCTGAAGGCTCTTTGAGCAAGAAGCCGATGTGGCTTCGCGTAAGTCTCCACTATACGCATAGTGTGGCTGATATAGAATATCTTGTGGGCGCGATTAAGGAGTGTGTGCAAATCTTGCGCCATTAGTGTTGCACAAAATGTAAATTAAGTTTCGCGTAAGATTCTTTTAAAACATTGATTTAAAAAAAATAGATATTATTCGCGCTTTTATTCCACAAATCCTTTTATGAAAGCAGAGAGATTCAATGCAAAATATTAGAAACATTGCTGTGATTGCCCACGTAGATCACGGCAAAACAACTTTAGTTGATGGACTTTTGACACAATCTGGCACTTTTGGCGAGAGAGAGCAAATTGATGAACGCGTAATGGATAGTAACGATTTGGAGCGAGAAAGAGGCATCACAATCCTTTCAAAAAATACTGCCATTACCTACAAAGGCACGAAAATTAATATTATTGACACGCCCGGACACGCTGATTTTGGCGGGGAAGTTGAGCGGGTGCTTAAAATGGTTGATGGCGTGTTATTGCTTGTTGATGCGCAAGAGGGCGTTATGCCGCAGACAAAATTTGTTGTCAAAAAAGCTCTAGGCTTTGGAATCCGCCCCATTGTGGTGGTGAATAAAATCGATAAACCCGCTGCCGAGCCTGATAGGGTGGTAGATGAAGTGTTTGATTTGTTTGTATCAATGGAAGCGAGTGATGAACAGCTTGATTTTCCTGTGATTTATGCAGCAGCTCGTGATGGCTATGCGATAAAAGATTTAAATGATGAGAAAAAGAGCCTTGAACCGCTTTTTGAGGCGATTTTAGAATATGTGCCATTGCCAAGTGGCTCAAGTGAGAATCCGCTGCAAATGCAGGTTTTCACACTCGATTATGATAATTATGTGGGAAAAATTGGTATCGCACGTGTGTTTAATGGACGCGTGAAAAAGGGCGAAAATGTAATGCTTGCTAAAAGCGATGGCGAAAAGGAAACAGGGCGCATTAGCAAACTCATCGGTTTTATGGGACTAGCACGCACAGAGATAGAATCTGCTGAAGCGGGGGATATTGTGGCGATTGCAGGTTTTAATGCCGTAGATGTTGGGGATTCTATCGTATGTCCTAATAATCCTATGCCCCTTGATCCTATGCACTTAGAAGAGCCGACAATGAGCGTGTATTTTGCGGTGAATGATAGCCCATTGGCGGGGTTAGAGGGCAAACACGTAACGGCAAATAAAATTAAAGATAGGCTTTTAAAAGAAATGCAAACCAACATCGCAATGCGCTGTGAGGAAATGGGTGAGGGTAAGTTTAAAGTAAGCGGACGCGGGGAGCTGCAAATCACTATTTTGGCAGAGAATCTAAGGCGTGAGGGCTTTGAGTTTAGTATTTCTCGCCCCGAAGTGATTGTAAAAGAGATTGATGGCGTGAAATGTGAGCCATTTGAACATTTAGTCATTGATACACCGCAGGATTTTAGCGGAAGCATTATTGAGAAGCTAGGCAAACGCAAGGCAGAAATGAAAGCGATGAATCCTATGAGCGATGGCTACACGAGATTAGAATTTGAGATTCCAGCTCGTGGGCTTATTGGGTATCGTAGCGAGTTTTTGACTGACACAAAGGGCGAGGGTGTGATGAATCATAGCTTTTTGGAGTTTCGCCCATTTAGCGGCAATGTAGAATCGCGCAAAAATGGGGCACTTATCTCTATGGAAAATGGCGAGGCGACAGGATTTTCACTCTTTAATATCCAAGAACGTGGCGTGTTGTTTATCGCACCACAAACAAAGGTATATGTGGGAATGGTGATAGGCGAACATAGTAGGGATAATGATTTAGATGTGAATCCTATTAAGGCAAAGCATTTGACAAATATGCGTAGTAGCGGGGCTGATGAGGCGATTAAGCTTGTGCCACCAAGAGAATTAACGCTAGAGCGCGCATTAGAGTGGCTTGAAGATGATGAGATTTTGGAGGTTACGCCCCAAAATATTAGAATCAGAAAGAAGATTTTAGAGCCAAACCAAAGAAAAAGGGCAAAGGCGAAGTAGCAGCCACAGGCGGTGAGTAAGTAGGGCTAAAGCCTTTTTATTTCATTAATCATAAGGAGGAGTTATGAATAAGTTTTTAGAATCTGTGCATTTTCGCCACGCTTGTAAGCTTTTTGATGAAACCAAAAAGATTCCAAAAGAGACTTTTGAGGAAATTTTAGAAGTAGGGCGACTTGCTCCAAGCTCCTTTGGTATGGAGCCTACACGACTTTTGGTATTGCGTAGTGATGAGGCAAAGGCGGCTTTGCGTCCATTGTGCTGGAATCAGGTGCAAATCACAAGTGCGAGTGAAGTGGTAGTTTTTAAGACTTTGCAAAGCGATTTAGTGCCACCAAGCGAATATGCTAAGCAAAATACTTTGCGGCGCAAAATGGATTTGAGTGGTTATGATGTATTTTGCAATCGTTTGGGCGGACATTTGCAAGCGCGTGGGTTTGTAGATGATAAAATCGCCCATTGGAGCGCGCTTCAAGCCTATATTATGGCGACATATATGGTGGCTTATGCGAGTTATTTAAAGATTGATACTTGCTATATTGAGGGCTTTGAAAAGTGCAAGGTAGAGGAACTCTATGGGCTAGATCCTTTTAAAGAACAAGTCGCGCTCATCGTGTGTTTTGGCTATCGTGGCAAGGAGCAGCAGCCACGTTTTAGAATCTCGCTTGATGAGTTGGTGGAATACAAATAAGGGAGAGTTTATATGCTAGATACAATTAAAGTTACTAAAAGAAATGGGCGCATTGAACCACTTGATATTACAAAGATTCAAAAGCATACATTTGCAGCAGTAGAGGGCTTAGAGGGTGTAAGCCAAAGTGAATTGGAGCTTGATGCGAAACTTCATTTTAGAGATGGGATTACAACAGAAGAGATACAGCAAGCTTTAATAAAGACTGCTGTGGATAAAATTGATGTGGATAAGCCAAATTGGACTTTTGTAGCAGCGCGCTTGTTTTTGTATGATCTCTATCATAAGGTAACAGGTTGGACTGGGTATAAGAAACTCGAAGAGTATTTTGCATTAGGTGAGAAAGAGGGAAAGCTCGTGCGTGGGTTAAAAGAAAAGTATGATTTGGATTTTTTAGATTCTCACATTAAGGCAGAGCGCGATTTGCAGTTTAATTATTTGGGTATAAAGACACTTTATGATAGATATTTACTCAAAGATGTCAATAATCAACCTATTGAATTACCCCAGCATATGTTTATGGCTATTGCTATGTTTTTGGCACAGAACGAAAACAATCGTGATGAATGGGCAGTGAAGTTTTATGATATGATTTCCTCATTTGAGGTAATTTGTGCTACTCCTACGCTCGCAAATGCTCGCACTACGCGACATCAACTAAGTTCTTGTTTTGTAGGTAGCACACCTGATAATATCGAGGGTATTTTCGACGCATATAAGGAAATGGCACTTTTGAGTAAATATGGTGGTGGTATTGGCTGGGATTTTAGTCGTGTAAGAGGGCTTGGAAGCTTTATCGATGGACATAAAAATGCTGCTGGTGGCGTTGTGCCTTTTCTTAAAATTGCCAATGATGTTGCCATTGCTGTGGATCAATTAGGCACAAGAAAGGGTGCGATAGCTACGTATCTAGAGATTTGGCATAATGATGTACACGATTTTATCAACCTACGCAAAAATAGCGGAGAGGAGCGCAGACGTGCCCACGATTTATTCCCTGCTTTGTGGATTTGTGATTTATTTATGAAGCGTGTAGAGGCGAATGAATACTGGACGCTTTTTGACCCATATCAATGTGCAGATCTCACAGAGTTGTATGGCGAGGCATTTGAGAAAAAATATATTGAATACGAAAATACAGAATCCTTGCTGAAATCGCGCGTTTTAGCGAAGGAGTTATGGAAGAAGATTCTAACGAATTATTTTGAATCTGGATTGCCATTTTTATGCTTTAAAGATAATGCAAATCGTGCTAATCCAAACGCACATTCAGGGATTATTAGAAGCTCTAATCTCTGCACGGAGATTTTCCAAAACACAAGCCCAAATCATTATGTGATAGAGGTGGAGTTTGAAGATGGCTCAAAGAATACATTTGAAGAAAATGAAGAGATTACAATAGATAGTGGCGTGAGAAAAAAGGCAAACAAGATTACAAGTGTAGATTCTATAAATGGTAAAAAAGTCTTTATGAGCGCACGTGTGGCTCAAAGTGGCGAAACAGCAGTATGTAATCTTGCAAGTGTGAATCTTAGCAAAATTAATACAAAAGAGGATATTGAGCGTGTGTTACCCATAGCGATAAGAATGCTTGATAATGTTATTGATTTGAATTTCTATCCTAACCGCAAAGTCAAAGTTACCAATCAAAAAAATCGTGCCATAGGACTTGGTGTGATGGGTGAGGCAGAAATGCTAGCGCGTGCGGGCATAGAGTGGGGAAGTGGGAAGCATTTGGCTAAAATCGATGAGATTATGGAGCTTATTAGTTTTAATGCAATTAGTGCAAGTGCGAATCTTGCTAAAGAAAAGGGCGTATATCCTTATTTTAGCGGTAGTAATTGGAGTAAGGGGATTTTCCCTATTGACCTTGCAAACAAAGAAGCTCTTAAGCTTGTTAATAAAAGTCTCTTTACACAGGATCAGTGCGATTGGGAGGCATTGCGGACAAAGGTAAAAACACAAGGTATCCGTAATGGTTATTTGATGGCGATTGCTCCGACAAGCTCGATTAGTATTTTGGTAGGCACGACACAAACTATCGAGCCTATTTATCGTAAAAAATGGTATGAAGACAACTTAAGTGGGCAGATTCCGGTTATTGTGCCACATTTGAATCTTAACACTTGGGAATATTATGTATCAGCATATGATTTAGACCAAAGTCTTATCATCAAGGCTGCGGCGGTAAGGCAAAAGTGGATAGATCAGGGGCAAAGCACAAATATCTTTGTGCGCATTGATAAGGCAAGTGGTAAGATGTTGCACGAGGTATATATGCTTGCGTGGAAGCTCGGGCTAAAAAGCACATACTATTTACGTTCCCAAAGTCCAGAGACAGAAGAAGTAATGAATAGAGATATAGAGTGTTTGAATTGTCAATAATTGTTTTTCAAATTACACCAAATACGATTTTTGCTGAAAAAGACGAAATGTTTTGAGGTCGCACAGATAATATAGATAAAAGATATTTTTTAAAGTGTGCAAAGGTAACCCCTTGCATAAAATCAAAGTCATTTCGCATTTGAAATTAAAGTGAGAGATTTTACTTTGATTTCAAATATTTTAAACACCCGCTACACATACTTTAAAATATTAAAAACTCTTTTAGAGTGTCTTTATCCTCTTAATAAAATTTAAACTTACGCATTATTTTTTCTCATATTCACGACACAAACCAAAGAAAAACCGCAAATATTTTATACATTATGCTATAATACACGACTTATTTTGCTTTCTACAACTCTAACAACAGGATATAGAAACTTTATGGGTTTACTTATCACTTATTTTTTATTTGCTATTTGCATTTCTTTTGTGTGTTCGGTGTTAGAGGCGGTGCTTTTTTCAGTTACGCCGCCATTTATGGAGAGTTATCCTAAGATTCACCCAAAAGGTGGCAGGATTCTGCGCTATCTCAAGGCAAATATAGACAACGCTATTGGCGCAATCCTTATTGTAAATCTTTTTGCAAACACGGTGGGTGCGGCTGGTGTGGGTGCACAGGCAGTAAAAATCTTTGGCGAGACTTGGCAGGGCGTGGTTGCATTTGTAATGACTATTAGCATTCTGTATATTTCCGAGATCGTGCCTAAGACGATTGGTGCAACTTATTGGAAAAGTCTTATCCTTCCCGCATCTTATGCGATTATGGTGCTGTATATGATTACCCTTCC
Source organism: Helicobacter sp. MIT 03-1616 (assembly GCF_000765685.2). Lineage (NCBI taxonomy): Bacteria > Pseudomonadati > Campylobacterota > Epsilonproteobacteria > Campylobacterales > Helicobacteraceae > Helicobacter > Helicobacter sp. MIT 03-1616. The sequence continues at coordinate 112,667 of NZ_JROY02000004.1, forward strand.
ACTGGTGTATGTCTCGCGCATTATCACTCACCTTTTTAGAAATAACGCCACAAATCAAATGAGTCGCGATGAAGTCTTAGCAGTAATGGAGCTTGGGGAAAAGAGTGGCTCGATAAATGAGCTTGAAGGTGATATACTAGAAAGTCTCATTGAGCAAAAATCCCTCAGTGTGCAAGATATTATGACGCCAAAAGAGCGCATTTTTGCGCTTAATGAGGAGATGAGTATCAAAGAGGCAAATAAAGCTATAAGGGATCATAAATACTCGAGGATTCCATTGTATAGAGGTGCAGAGGGCAATATCTGCTCCCTCATATATCGCAAAAAGATTTTACAGGCAATGCTTGATAAAAAAAAGAAAAAACCCCTTAAGCATTTTGCGAGTGAGGTTGCATTTGTGGATATGAATCTTACCCTGTTTGACTTACTCAAGCTGTTTATTAATAAAAAAGAACATTTGTTTGTAGTTATTGATAAGAAGAAGAATCTAGTGGGTATCGTAAGTCTCGATGATGTGATAAGTGCAACCCTTGGTGTGGTGTATGTGCCAGAGCAGCAAAGTGAAACACAAGGTGTTGCAGAAAATGTGCCGCTAGATTCTAAAAATGTAGAAACGAGCATTGAAAATTTTGAGATAATGACTAAAGATGCGGATTACACAGAAACTAATGATATAGGCGCAATGGAAAATACAGAAAGAGAGCTAGATTCTAAAGATATAAAATTTAGCCTCGCACAAAAGGATTAGCAATGGGATTGCTTATTTTATACTGCACAATCGCCATTGTCGTGTGTTTTGTCTGCTCGATTATGGAATCTGTTTTTTTATCTATCACACCATCATTTGTGAAAAGCTACGAAAAGAAAAACCCAAAAATTGGCGGTTATTTAAGATATTTGAAAAATAATATCGATGACGCGGAGGGTGCAATTTTGGTGCTGAATACTTTTGGTGTTACTGCGACTTCTACTGGTGTAGGTATTGAGGTGGCACGCATTTTTGGTTTAGAGTGGCAAACCTATGGGGCAATGCTACTTACGATTGTGCTGATTTATGCGTGCGAGATTTTCCCCAAGACGCTCGGTGCGACTTATTGGAAAAGCTTCGCACCTACTGTTACCCTAGGTATTCACTATCTACTTAAAATCACCTATCCTTTTGTGTGGGTGTCGAAGTTTATTACGCGCTTTGTCAAGCCAAAGAAAAATAGCAATCCTATAAGTCGCGAGGAGATTCTAGCCGCTAGTCAGATAGGCTATAAGGGCGGTTCAATCAGTATGCAAGAGCAAAAGATTATTGAAAATCTCTTTGAGCTTAAAAAATATCAAGCCTTTGATATACTCACGCCTCGCAGTGTTGTTTTTGCCTTGCAAAACGATATTGAGGTGGGCGATGCGTTGGAGCTTGATGGGATCTACCATCACTCGACTATTCCCATTTATGGGGAGAGTCTCGATAATATTATCGGTATTGTCTCTGCGACAGATATTTTAGAAGAAGGGATAAGAAAAGAAAAAGATAAAAAAATCTCTGAATTGATGCGTCCGGTGCATACGATTCCATTTGATATATCGGTTTTATATCTGCTTAATCTCTTTAGACGCAAGAATGAACGTTTTTTTGTCGTGCAAGATACTTATGGGCAACTCGTAGGTGTGGTAACACTTGAAGATGTGATTGAAACGCTTTTGGGCGAGGAGATTATCGATGAATTTGATGCAGCGGCAGATATGCAAAATTTTGCAAGAGAAAAAATCAAAGGTTATCGTTTAAAATATTTGAGCAAACAGCATGGTTAAAAGTAATATGCGCTTATCATAACAATCCAAACTCGCACAAAGTTTATGAATAATTGACAAAAATATAGAATTGAGCCTTGTGAATATGGTGAGTTTGGATTAACAAATCGTGTGGATTCTATCTGTGCAGATTCCAAATCACAAATTCACAACTTGTCCGCAATCAAAGTGGCTTTAGGGTGGGTTTAAAGTGCTGTTTCATTAGTTAGAATAAGAATTTTGTTTTTTTGTCGCGTCTAAAAATACATATCCAAAAGCGAGTGAGAATCCTATAAAAAGATTACTCCCTTTTTCCCTGATATGTCGCCCCTGTAGCGCGTAGTATTTCACATATGGAGCGATTGATAGCTTTTTGTAGAGATTGGTATCAAGGCGTATTTCTACCTCGAGCTGATAGAGCGGATTGTAGGTCTCCGGCGCGGAGCTATAAAGATAATGTCGCAGGTTTGTAAAGTAGTAAAACTTTGAATTTGTATTGAATTTATACTCTAATGTTATACCACCCTCCCAGCCGTAATTCTCACTCGCAGTGCTTATAGCAAAGTCTCTCTCGCTAAAAGCATTGATATGTAAATCTTTCAAATACACGCCATCAAAGAGCTTCATTCCTGTATTAAACCTCACAATTTGTCGTCTATTTTGGAATCCACTTTGATAGTTTGCCTTCACAAATGGACCTATTTCAAAGCCCCCGGCAAATGTGGGAACATACCAAATCCTGTGCGTATAGTCTGTGGAGATGAGGATTCTATCAAGGGTGGTGTTATTAATGTGTACATCATCACGTATAAGGATTGTGCGTCCATATTCTGCAAGAGCGGAGTTAAACACGACATAGCGCGGCGCGTAAAAGTCAAGCCCCAAGTCAAAATGCCCTTGCGCAATGAATTGAGAATCCCCGCTTACGCGACTATCGGAAAAATCTACATATTGGTCTTGCCCTTTTATCGAAGCGGAGCTGATATTTGTCGAAATGCGTTTTAGCTCGATGTGCCACCCACGCTTATCAGGATTCACATCAATCCCTGCCCCATAAGCGTTTAGAATCCACAATGCAAGACTTATAAGATAAAATTTAATTTTCATCTGTTTTATCCATATCTTGCTTGTCTTTTTGTGTGATTTTTGTGTGCCACTCATTCAAAGTCTTTTCAAAGCCCTTAGTGGTAGTTTCTACAAAATGTATATCTTTGAGCTCCTCGCTCAAATAGTTTTGCTCGACATAGCCCCCAAACTCGTGCGGATAGAGATAATTTGTAGAATGGGGCATAATATTTTCTGGCACTTCGAGTATAAGCCCATTTTTGATTGCTTCCATTGCTTGGTTAATCGCCTTGTAGGCAGTATTGCTTTTGGGTGAACTTGCGAGGTAAATCACACATTGAGAGAGGATAATGCGAGATTCAGGATAGCCGATTTTCCCCACTGCTAGTAATGTGCTTGTAGCGAGATTCAGTGCATTTGGGTTTGCATTACCAATATCTTCACTCGCAAGAATCACAAGCCGTCTCGCGATAAACTCGGGATTTTCATTCGCGCTCACAAGTCGCGCCAAATAGTAGATACTCGCCTCTATATCACTTCCGCGTATGGACTTGATAAGCGCACTAATAAGGCTATAATGACTCTCTGCCTCACTCGCACCATCATGCAGAGCAAAAGGACGCAGGGATTGGAGTAGCTCGAGTGTAATCTCATCCTCTCCCGTGGAAATTCCCGCATCAAGGAGATTTAATAATGCCCTCGCGTCCCCTGCACTTGAAGTGATGAGATAAGTTTGTGCTTCTTGCGTGATTTGCACCTTTATGCAAAGATGAGATTCTATATATGCTAGTGCGCGGGTTAGAATCTTGTTTAAACTTTGATTTGTGAGGGGCTTAAGCTCAAAAAGAAAGCTCCGCGAACGAATGGCATTTGTAAGGGAGATAAAGGGATTGTAGGTGCTTGCGCCACAGACAATGGCACTATAAGATTCCATAATCGGCAGTAATACCTCTTGCTGTGCGCGGTTGAGGCGATGCACTTCATCAATAAAGACAAGTGGCTGATACAGACTTCCCTCATAGCCTTTAACAAATTGGCGCAACTCCTCGATTTTAAAGGAAGTTGCATTATAGGAAGCAAATGGTTTGTTGAGTGTCTCCGCGATAATTTGGGCGAGTGTGGTTTTACCCACGCCGGGTGGTCCATAAAAAAAGCAATGTGCCAAGGCATTATTTTTTAGCATTTTTAAAAGAGTGCTTTGAGGCGAGAGGATATGCTCCTGTGCGATAAAATCCTCTAGTGCAGTAGGGCGGAGTAAAGAAGCGAGATTTAACAAGAGACAACTTTATTTTTTTTGAAATAAAATGATTTCATACGAGCTTTGGTAAGTTTGCAAAACATTGCTTCTACCTTGATGTTTGGCGAGGTCCTCGCGTAAGTCGCCGGTCATTTTATCAAGCTCATCAAGTCGTTCTTTAAGTCGCAAGATAATATCTACTCCTGCGAGATTCACACCCATATCACGCGTGAGTTTTAAAATCGTCTTGATTTTATCAATATCGCGTTGGGAATAAAGGCGCATTTTGCCATCAGTCCGCCCGGGCTGAATAAGTCCTTCCTTTTCATATTGTCTTAGTGTTTGTGGGTGAATCTCTAGAATCTTTGCCACCACGCTAATAAGATAAACCGGCTCATCATAGCTATACATATGCCCTCCTTATGTAAGTTGTTGTTTTAGCATTGTCTGTAATTCTTGGCTAAGGCTGTCTGTGTGAGGTAAAATGATATTTGCCTTCACATATAAATCCCCTAGAATGCTTGTTTTGCGATTTTTGATACCCTTACCTTTAATGCGAAATTTTTGGTTGTTTTTGGTATTTGCTGGAATGGTAAGTGTTATGTCGCCATAGAGCGTAGGTAGAGTGATTTTACCACCAAAAAGTGCCACAACAAGCGGCACATCAAGATTCTTATACAAATCATCTTCATCGCGCGTGTATTCTTGTGATGAAGCGACTTGCACCTTAAGGAGTAAGTCTCCGCTGCGTCCATTGTGTGAATTTCCCTTGCCTTTGAGGCGGATAGTCTCGCCATCTTTTATCCCCACAGGGATTTTTATATCAAAGTTACCACTACGCCCATTGTAGTGGTAACTTCCGCCGAGTGCGGCACTCTCAAATGGAATCTTGATATTATCCTGCAAATCAAGGCTTGGTGTGCTAAATCCAAAGTCATCACCGCCTCCACTGCCAAAACCAAAGTTGCCAAAGTTGAATGCGCCTCCATTGCCTTTGCTAAAGCCACCCATACCAAAGATTGAAGATATTAAATCATCAAAATTGACATTTGCACCTTGAGCGCGTGAGAAATCGTGGAAATTTTGTCCGCCAAACATCGCATCGCCAAAGCGGTCGTATTGCGCTTTTTTATTTTCATCGCTTAGCACTTCATAGGCAGCATTGACTTCTTTAAACTTTTCCTCTGCACCCGGCTCTTTATTGATATCTGGGTGATATTTGCGCGCAAGTTTGCGATAAGCTTTTTTAATCTCCTCGCTTGAGGCATTTTCATTAATTTCGAGTGTATCATAAAGACTTTTTGACATATATAGCTCCTCATAGATTGTATAAAAATAAATTTAAGCGTTATTGTATCATAAAAGTTTAGTAAAGTGCAATCAAGGTTTGGTTTTTGTAGAATCTTATGCTTCTCACTGCTTTCTTTAAGATATAATTACCCCTCACAAAGCTTACAAAGGATAAGAGAGTGCAACATACACAAATAAAGCAAGACCAAACCAAACTCGCACAAGCACAATTTCTAGCCCTCAAGGCTTCAGCAGGGAGTGGCAAGACCTTTAACCTTGCTCTGCGCTTTATCTATCTACTTTTTTGCGGGGCAAATCCTCATCAGATTCTTACCCTTACTTTTACCAAGAAAGCTTCAAATGAAATGCGACACAGAATCTACGAGTATTTGCGCTCACTTAAACAATCAATTGCGGATAATACTTACCAAAATAACATTATCTATCAGGATTTATGCGAGAAAAGGGGGCTAAGTTATCAGTTTATTAGTCAAAATATCAATAAAATTTATGCGGAGTTTATGCAGACTAATCCGCGTATTACGACTATTGATGCGTTTTTTCATAATGTGCTTAAAAAATTTTGTTGGTATGTGGGTGTATCGGCGTATTTTGAGATTGGCAATGTGGATTTAGGGGCGATAAATGAACGCTTTTTAGGCTCTTTTAGCACGGAGGATATGGATAAAATTGTGCGATTTTGCTTTTTTAATCGCATAAAAATAATGGATTTTTTGAGATTTTTATCCTCACTTTGTGCCTTTCCAGCAAGGGATGTAAAACACGCGCTGGGGGAGGATTTAGAATCTATAAACTTAAGCTATGAGGACATTGATAGTGCAATCAAGGAGAGAATGAATCGCATTTATGAACATATAGATTCAATTATGAGCGAGACCAAACGCGCAAAAACATACTTTGCGCAAAAAATCACCGCGCAGAGTATCGCCCAAAGCTCGAGTTATCTTCTTAAATGGAGCACACATAATGAGCTAAAAAACTATAAACTAGATACTTTAGACCAAACGCGCAATGAGATTCTAAGCCTTATCAAAATTTATTATGTAAAGAAAGAACAAGAAGTATTGAGTTTGATTAAAAACTATATTGTGCGCTATGATAAGTCTAAACAGGCTCAAATTCGCTCCCAAAGCTTTTTGGATTATAATGATGTAACGCTTAAGAATTATGAACTTTTTATGCGTAATATTGATAGAGATTTTTTCTACTTTCGCCTTGATGATAAAATCACACATATTTTGCTTGATGAGTTTCAAGATACGAGTATTATGCAATTTCAGATTCTAAAGCCAATTATTGATGAAATAAAATCAGGTGATTCGCGCAAAAAAATTGATGAAAAAAGCCTTTTTGTCGTGGGCGATGAGAAGCAAAGTATTTATGGATTTCGTGGGAGCTTTTCTGCGGTATTTAAGGAGGCTACGAAAGGTTTAACACAAGAGAATCTCCCCTATAATTTCCGCTCAAAACCGCGCGTGATTGAATTTAATAATCGCTTGTTTAAAGAATGTTACAAGGATTATATACCGAGTAAAAGCCCCGATGAGAATGCACAGGGTGGATATGTGCGCGTTCTTAAAGCCGTGCAAGATTCTGAATCTTTAGGCGCACAAGTCTATACCGAGCTAGAAGCGTTAGTGCAAAATGGTGCAGATGAAAATCAAATTGCGATTTTAGTGTTTAAAAACAATGACGCTACATTGCTTAAAGACTATATAAACGAGCAAAATCCGCATATAAGTATCGTTACAGAGGCGAGTTCCTCGCTTTTTGCCAAAAAAGAGGTGGTATTAATCCTCAATGCTTTGAGATATATCAGTCTTCTAAAATTGCAAGCGGATTCTAAAAACTCTAATAAGGATTCTAAAAATACCAAAACGAGCGCAGATATGTGTGAGATAAGTAATGCTCTGCGATTATATGAAAAACAGATAGGCAAATTGTGGGGTAGGGCTTATATAGAATCTGCCGAGGTAGTAGCAAGGATTAGTGCTATAGATATTGCCTCATCTCCCGCTAATGTCGTCCTTTCTATGATTGAGACTTTTAACATCGCAAATAGCGTATCCCTACGCTTTTTGGAATTAGCAAGTGAATGTAAGAGTATTAATGAAGTGCTGGATTTAGAATCTAAAGCCCAATGCAATGCTCCTGCCCAAAGCAACAAGGGTGTAAAAATTATGACGATTCATAAGTCAAAAGGTTTGGAGTTTGAATATCTTATTGTGTGTGATAGAATCGGTGGCACTAAAGGTGATATGGATAAATTTATATACGAGTATGACAAGCTCAACATCTCTCGCGTATATTATAAAAGCAAGGCGCGTGAAAGCTTTGATGAAGAATATAACAAGGCATTGCAGGAGCATAAAAAGCGATACGAGCAAGAAAAATATAATGTGCTTTATGTGGCTTTTACCCGCGCACGATATGGTTTAAGCGTGATAAGAAAAGAAAAATCAAGCGAGTTTGAGATTTTGAATCTAAGCGAAGAGATAGACGCACTTCCTCGTTTTGAGGCTTCTTTTCAGCAGGATTTGCAGATGTCTAAACCCATTAATGTGCTTCAATCTATGCAACACTTTGGGCGACAAAATGACTTTATCAGGCAAGAGCGGCATAGTAGTGTTCTTGAATCTGCAAAATGGCACAATATCCATTTTGGAGAGGCTATCCACAGCGCGTTTGAGTTGTATTTTAGTTTTGGGCTAGATAGGGAGGATATTGGGCATATTTTGTTTAATCGCTATGGTTTTGGGCTAGATAGGGAGCATATCAAAGAGGTAATAAACATAGTTTTTGCGTGTATCAATAATCCTCGCTTTGCTGCACTTATGAAGAATAAGAAGATTCTGTGCGAAGTGGGATATATCGTGCAGTCCTGCCTGTATCGCATAGACGCGCTATTGCAAGATGAGAAAGAATGTTTCGTGCTTGATTACAAAAGTGGCACAAGGGAGCAAGAAGCGCAAGAAGCGCAGGTAAGAAACTATATGCGATTTTTAGATTCGTTTTATGGCGAGAGCAAAAAAATTCGCGGTTTTATTATTTATCCGCTAAAAAAGCAGGACGAGCAGATTCTTGAGGTAAGTTTGGGAGAGAAAGTCTAGTTTTTTAAAGATTTAAATATTTACACTTGTCATAAGTTTTGGATTTCTGTATCGCATAAAGATTTTTTTGATTTTGAAAAGGTAGATTCTAAAAACATACAATTTTTGTCTTGCTAGATGATTTATCTCACACAAATATGTCGCATAAAAGAGAGAATTAGCTTCTTAAATGCACTTACTTAATTGTAACATTTTGTCAGTATAATGCGCGATTTTAACCCGCTCACAAAAAAATCAAGTCTATGTTATAAAAAGGAGTTTTTAAGATGGCTATTGAAGCGGCAATCACACCGAGCCGACATTCCTATGTCAAAGATAAATTGCAAGAAGGCTTAAATCGCTTTATTACACACGAATCTTTTGGTGGAATCTTACTCGCCTTTTGTGTGATAGCGGCTATGCTTGTTGCAAACTCCTCTTATGCGGAGATATATTTTTCATTTTTTCATAGCGAACTCGGCGTGTTTTTTAGTGATTCCACGTTAAAGATGAGTTTGCAGGAGTTTATCAATGATGTGTTAATGTCGTTTTTCTTTTTATTAGTGGGCTTAGAAATGAAACGTGAAATGCTTTATGGAGAACTTGCAGGATTCAAAAAAGTGAGCTTCTCTTTCCTCGCGGCGTTTGGGGGGATTATTTGCCCTGTAATGATTTATCTATACTTTAATATGGGCACGGCGTATCAAAATGGCTTTGGTGTGGCAATGAGCACAGATACCGCCTTTGCACTGGGGCTGATTATGCTCCTTGGTGATAGAGTACCTAAGATTCTAAAGATTTTTCTCGTAACTCTCGCTGTGGCTGATGACTTGGGCGCGATTTCTGTAATTGCAATTTTTTATTCTGATTCTATCAATATGGAGTGGATTTATGCTTCGCTCGTGTTGATTGCGCTGCTTATCTACCTCAATTATCGTGATACAAAATACATCTCTTTGTATGTTTTGGTGGGTATTTTGCTGTGGATTTGTGTGTATCACAGCGGGATTCACGTAACCATAGCAGCAGTTATTCTCGCTATGGCTATCCCCGGGCGCACACGCGTGAATAAGCGATATTTTATCAATATGCTAAAAGAGTTTGATCATATGAAAGTCGTAACAAACGATTGGAATGATGTGATACACGCGAAAGATGTTGAAAAAACGAGCTTTTGGAAGGGTAGTATAAAAAATATCAAAAATTTTATGTCGAGTGCGCAAGATGTGGAAAAAAAGATTGATATGGCAAAGACTTCTCAACTCGTCCATATGCTCGATACCATAGGGACTTATTCACGCTACGCGCAGAATCCTCTTATACGTCTTGAAATAGCTTTGCAGCCATTATGTGCGTATTTTATTGTTCCGCTTTTTGCCTTTGCAAATGCTGGTGTGGCTATCAATGGTGGAGTTGATCTTAATAGCGTTATGCTTGGCACGACTTTGGGTTTAGTAGTAGGTAAGCCTATTGGTGTGCTTTTGTTTTGCTTTTTGGGCGAAAAACTGAATCTTGCTACGCGTCCTAAGGATTTGAATTACGCACATATATTCTCTGTGGGTGTGATTTCTGGGATTGGATTTACAATGTCTATTTTTGTGGCAAACTTAGCGTATAAAGATGATGTGATAAGTGTTGATATGTCTAAGATTTCTATTCTTATTGCGAGTTCTATTGCGGTCGTGCTTGGGCTTTTAGCAGTGTATTTGAGCACATCTAAGCAGAAAAAGCAGGCAGAAAATATTAGTGTACAAGACGAGCATCAAAAAGTGCAAGATGAAATTCAAAAGCTCAAGGATATGCAGAGCATTATCTAATTTTACAAAAAGGAGTAGAAATGAAAAATAGAGTAAACAAAGTCTCGTATGCCCTCAATAGCTTTATCCGCGCAGAATCTTTTAGTGGGATTTTTCTCTTTTTTTGTGCAGTGAGCGCAATGATAGTCGCAAACTCACCATTATCGCATATTTATAAGGAATTTTGGGAGCAACCCTTTGGCTTTAGCTTTGCTGGGGGATTCTATGGATTTAGCATACACGATTGGATTAATGATGTGTTGATGTCGATTTTTTTCCTTATGGTGGGGCTTGAGATTAAGCGCGAATTACTCTTTGGGGATTTGTCAGGCTTTCAAAAGGCGGCTTTTCCGGTTATTGGTGCTATTGGTGGTATGATTGTCCCGGGCGTGATTTATTATGCGCTCAATATGAATACTCCCTCATATCACGGCTTTGGAATCCCAATGGCAACGGATATTGCCTTTGCTCTGGGTGTGATTTTATTGCTTGGAAAAAGAGTGCCTTTGGCTCTAAAAGTATTTCTCGTAACTCTCGCTGTGGCTGATGACTTGGGCGCGATTGCTGTAATTGCAATTTTTTATCCATCGCCCGAAGGATTGCATTTATCGTTTTTGCTCGCTGGAGTAGGGATTGTTGGCATATTGGGTTTTATGAATTATTCTGGTGTGCGCCATTTGGGCGTATATATCGGTATAGGTATTTTGCTGTGGTTTTGCGTGCATCACGGGGGGATTCACGCGACTATCGCCGCTGTGATATTGGCATTTTGTATCCCGGTGAAGCCAAAGATTGAGAGCAAGGAATTTGTTGAGGTCGTGCAGCAGATGATAACAATTTTTGAGAGTAAAGATAAGGAGCGCAAAAATATTTTGCTTGATGCAGAGCAGATGAGTGCCATTAATAAGGCAGGACAGGACTTTAGTAAGGTGCAAAATCCGCTTCTGCGCCTAGAGCACGCCCTGCAACCTTTGTGTGCTTTCATCATTATGCCGCTTTTTGCCTTTGCAAATGCTGGCGTAGATGTGAGTGCGGAGGTAAATTTCAATATTGACAATATTATGCTTGGTATTATGCTTGGGCTTGTAGTAGGCAAACCTGTGGGAATCTTGGGACTCACATTTTTGTGTGAGAAATTCAAAATTGCTGCTCGTCCTGAAGGCGTAACTTGGAGTCATATATTTGGTGCGGGAATGTTGGCTGGTATTGGATTTACGATGTCGATGTTTGTATCAAATCTTGCCTTTGATAATGTGCATTCTGCTGATGTATCAAAGGTAGCGATTTTGCTTGCTTCAAGTATTGCAGGGATTCTTGGCTCGTTGTATTTGATTATTAATCATCAAATCAGCAAAGCTAAATCTTAACTATTCTAAGATAGAATCCGCGCTTATTTTAACATAAAGGATTACTATGCAAGGGCAAGGTGGAGCACAAGAAGTGATGATGTCATTACTTCCTATTGTATTTTTTATTGCGATTTTTTATCTACTTCTCATTCGTCCAGCGAATGTGAAGCGTAAAAAACATCAAGCGATGATTGATGCATTGCAAAAGGGCGATAAGATTATCACAACCGGTGGTCTTATTGTAGAAATTGTAAAGCCCGAAAAGACTTTTTTTAGTGTGCGTTTAAATGATGATACAATTGTGCGCCTTTCGCGAGAGTTTATTGCCTATAAACTCGATGAAAATGATCTCGCACAAGAATAAGTGATATTATCTTAAAATGGCAAAGCAACACATCAAACCCACCCCAACCAAAAGCCTCAATTATAGGCTATGGGTGCTCATTATCGCCAGTGTGCTTGGCATTGCTCTTAGTCTGCCTTCTTTTACCGATATGGGTGGGCGTAAAATCTCACTCGGGCTTGATTTGCAAGGTGGTTTGAATTTACTTTTGGGTGTAAAGACAGAGGAAGCGATAAGGGCGCGGCTTTCATCTCTTGCCTCACAAATTAGTTTTGATACTAAACGTGAGAAGATTCTTATCGATAATCTTAAAGCGACCGAGCACGACGTGAGTTTTGAGCTTTTCGATAGTGATGAAAAAAATAAACTCAATAAGATTCTATCAGGTATCAACGGACTACGCATAAGTGAGAGTAATGGCACATATACCCTTAGTTTCACACAAGAATATGAAGAGGAAGTTAAGGAAAATGCGCTAAAACAAGCCATTGACACAATACGAAATAGACTTGATGAATTTGGCTTAAGTGAACCGAGCGTTACGCAGCAAGGAGTAGATAATATCCTCGTGCAGTTGCCGGGCATTAAGACATTGCAAGAGGAGCAAAGAGCGCGAGACCTCATCGCAAAGCCTGCGCATTTGCAGATGATGGCAGTTGATGAGGAGCGTAATGCGCGCGTTAGCACAATGAGTGAGCTTGAGGCGCAAAAATATAATGATATTATTTTGCCTTTTGTGAGCTCAAGAGAATTACAAAGTCTTGAAAAAAACCTCTCTACATTGAAAGAAGATGTAAAAAATCTAAAGCCTGAATCTACGCAATATCAGCAGTTAGAGGATAAAATCACTTCACTTGAACAGGAAATCCGTGCGAAAAAGATGCAATCACAGCAGGTCATTTTACTTAAAGCCGTGCCTATTCTTGATGGCGAAATGCTTACAGATGCACGAGCCGCTTTTGACCAAAACAATCAGCCAATCGTGAGTTTTAGTCTTGACGCGAAAGGGGCAAAAATCTTTGGCGATTTTTCTAGCACAAATGTTGGTAAGCGTATGGCGATCGTGCTTGATGGCAAAGTGTATTCCGCGCCTGTGATAAGAGAAAGAATCGGCGGTGGGAGTGGGCAAATCAGTGGTGGATTTAGTGTAGAAGAGGCAAGCGATTTAGCCATCGCCCTAAAAAGCGGGGCATTACCCGCGCCTATGGAGGTGCTAGAAAAGCGCAGCGTGGGACCAAGTCTTGGAGAAGATTCCATAAAAGCCTCGCTTATCGCGCTAGTGAGCGGCTTTTTGCTTGTGATTATTTTTATGATAATGTATTATTCACTTGCTGGTGTGATTGCCATCATTGCACTTTTTGTCAATATTGTGCTTATCGTGGCGGTTATGGCATTTTTTGGCGCGACTTTGACTTTACCGGGTATGGCTGGAATTGTGCTCACCGTTGGTATGGCAGTTGATGCGAATATTATCATTAATGAGAGAATCCGTGAGGCTCTGCGAGAGGGATTAAGTATAGCAAAATCCATAGAGGTGGGCTATGCAAATGCTTCAAGGGCAATTTTTGATTCTAATCTTACCACACTCATTGCTGCAGTTTTGCTTTATGCTTTTGGTTCTGGTGCAATTAGGGGCTTTGCCATTACTATGGGAATTGGTATTAGTGCCTCAATATTAACGGCGATTATTGGTACACACGGCATTTATCAGGTGATTGTTTCGCGTATAAGTAAGAGTGGAAATATTTCTTTGTGGTTTGGTATAAAATTAGAATCTCCCCAAAATACAGCATTGCAAGATTCACAGCCAAAACAAGCGAAAGCGCTAAAGGGGGCAAGGTAATGGAGATTCTAAAAAAAGTTAGAGTGTATGACTTTGTGAAGTATAGCTCCTATGGATTAGCAATATCTATAGTGCTTATCATCGCTTCATTCGCACTTTTAGCAGTGAAAGGATTTAATCTAGGGATTGACTTTGCTGGGGGGTCTGTGGTGCAGCTACAATACAAGGAAGCCGCACCATTAGCGCAGATTCGCGCACTTTTAGCACAAGATGAGAGATTTAAAAACACACAGGTAAGCGAGTTTGGCTCAAAAGAAGAAGTGCTTTTGAAGATTCCATATATTCCCACAAATGTTGATGAGGATATAGCGCAAGATATTCTTAAACTTTTAGAATCTAGTGGCAGCTTTGAGCTGCGTAGAATGGATTCGGTAGGTCCAAAAGTGGGTGATGAGTTGAAGCAAAATGGTATTATTGCGCTTATATTTGCCCTTAGCGCGATGATGATTTATATTTCGTTTCGCTATGAATGGCGCTTTTCTCTCGCTGGAGTTTTAGCACTTATGCACGATGTGATTATCGTTTCTGGTGCAGTAATACTTGCCGGAATAGATTTTAATCTTGATGTTTTAGCCGCGCTCCTTACGATTATTGGCTATTCTATCAATGATACGATTATTATTTTTGATAGAATTAGAGAACAGATGATGAGTAGGCGACAAAAAGATATGCGATATGTGATAAATGAAGCGGTTTCTTGCACGCTTTCACGCACAATTCTCACTTCGCTCACGGTGTTTTTTGTGGTGCTTACACTTTATCTTTTTGGTGGGGAGATTATTATAGGATTCTCGTTTCCTATGCTTGTTGGCGTGATTGCTGCGACTTGTAGTTCAATGTTTGTAGCACCTCGTCTCGCCTTGCTCTTTGGCTTTAGCCTTGATGAATATTACAAAAAAGAGAGCAAGAAACTCAAAAGGCAAGAGGAAAAGAAACGTTTGCGTGCAATGTATGAGCAAGGAACATTATAAGGAGTAGGCAATGGATTGGGGTAGAGTATTATTTGTATTTTTTAGTTTGATGAGTTTGACTTTCACATTGGGGTTTTTGTTTGAAAGCAATATTATTATACTTTTTATTGCTACTGCGATTAATTTTATCGCCACGACTTTGCGCATAGGCGTGAAAAGCTCCCTTGCACCTGAACTTCTCGCAAGTTCCCTCGTAGCTGATTTTCATTTGATACCGGCTTTTATATTTTTGCAAATTTTTGGCGAGATTGAGATTGCCACTTCACTTGTGATAGGTGCTGTGGTTGCGAATTTATTTTCTGTGATTTTGCTTTGTATCGGTGGGGCAAAAAGCAAGGAGAATGATTAGATCTTCAAGGCATTAGTATGAGGCATAGCGTAAGTATTTATTCTATTCTTGGCTTTATGTCTATGTGCTTTTTTGCCGCTTGTGCGAGTTATAAGCTAGAAGTAGCTAATGTGTCGCTGTATAACGAGGGTGTGCAGATTGTGGATTCTGTAAAATCACAAAGCAAGGTGCGCCTTGAGGTAGGGCAGCAGATTGTCGGCGGGGTAAATACTGCTCCATTGGCACTTTTTGTTTCAGCCCTTAATCTCTCTAGTCGCAATGTGATGTTTGATAGGGAGAGTGTGTCGCTTTATCAAAATGATAAGCTTGTCGCGACATTAAGCGATAAAGAGGTTAAAAGTGCTAATTTTGATTTTGGCTACATTATAGAATCTTATCATCTTTTTGTGCCTCCCGTTCCTGTACAAAGCCAACCTATGGGGATACCGCTCATTTATCGGGGATATTTTACTGGATTCTATATTTATGATGAAATGATTTTTTCCGCGCGTGAGCGAATGCGCCGACAAATTGAGCTTGATGCCCAGCAGTTAAAAAGGTCAATCATTGTTTCAAGTATGCTACAAAAGAATACACTCGAGCCAAAAAGTCCGCCAAAGGGTGGATTTATACTCTATGCGCCCTCTACTCTAAAGACAGGGGAGCTAAAGCTTTTTGTGCGCGTGGGCGAGGAAGTGCATACTTTTATCCTAGAGCTTAAAAAATAAGGGGGAGAGATGAAAAAAGTTTATGTGTATATGATGATATTGCTTGTGAGTGTGGGATTCGTGGCGTGTAGTGATAAGGTGGAGGAGCAGCCGAGTGAGCATCACATTCAAGCACCGCTGACATTTGATAAAGATGAGGATATTCATAGTTTGATGAGTAAGATTCTAAGTTTCTACGCACCAAAGAGGGAGAGTTTAGAATCTCTCTTGCCACCGAGTGAGCAAAAACACAAGTTTATGCCTGTGGAGCAAAAAAAGGACGAAATTACCAATTTGCTTTGGAGTGCTTATGAGCAAAACGAAGCAAATAAGTTTGAAGTGCCTATGCTCGAAAAAGCATTGATTTTAATGCAGGAGTGGAATCTGCTATACGCCTCTGCAAAGCCCTATATGCAAATACCCCTACTTGAACAATATGATACGCAAATTTCTCTTTCCCTTGCGCTTTTACTTTTGAATAATGAAAAGGGTGATAGCGTGCAACTAAGCGAATTGCTGGATTGGCAGTATCAAAGTGCGAAACAGAGCGGTGAGCTCAATAAGATTATAGAATCCCAAATTCAAGTGCGTCTTTTAGCTATTCACGGCTTACATCATCTTAATTTTGTAAATCAGAGTATGTCGCATTTGGCGAGTCATAGGGTGCGTTTGGGACTTGAGCAGGAGCTGGACGATTATAAGGATTTTTTGCCAATTGAGCATTATGAAGTGTATCAAAAAGCCCTTACATTATTGAAAGCAGAGATTCTCACGCATCAAGCACCAATTGATAAAATCTTTATGAAACTCGTGCAGTATCATCAGCGATTTGATACATCTCTAGCCGATAGTGATGATGTGCATTTGCACCTTGAGCGTATATCAAACGCGTATGAACTACTCAAAGCGCACAATATCCGCTCCACAGAGGCACAAGATATTATACTCGTGGCGCAAAATCCACTCAAAAATATGTATAACGACACGCTTATGGCGAATTATCTCTATGGACTTGACTATCTTACTTTGGCATTTTTAGGCAGTAACACACAGGAGAATCTGCCTTTAGCACTTCAGTATCTCCAGCAAGATTTTCAGTATTTTCAAATCACCGAGCACCGCTTTGACGCATCTTTGTATCAAAACTACTTAGCTTCTATCGTGCTTGGGGCTTATATTTTGTCTTCTTTGTATGAGAATGAAGCATATTTTAATGAGCTCTTACGCACCGCTAAGAGTGAGTTGGCATATTATCGAGATGTGATGAGCCACGATGATATTGAGACTTATGAGGACGCGATTTTTATCTTAGACCAAGTGGATAGGAGCAAGTTTTTGCAGATTAGCATTGAGGATTCTAAGCCAAAAGATGAGATAGGGTATGCTAAAGTCCCGCTTATCCTTTCCCCGCAAGAGATAGCACAGCTTAATGCCATAGCACAAAAAGAGCAGGTGGGCAAAAAGGAGGGAAAGGCGGTAATGCTTACACCACTTGAAGTGAAATTTATGCTTTCTCTTACTTATCAAGCTTACAAGGCGCAGGGCTTTCGCGGGGTGGCACCGGAGATGTTTAAGATTCGCTTGGGCGAAGTCTTTGACATAGAGACTTTTAACAAAAGTCCGCTTGTGAGACATTTGATTGATTTTGATGTATTTATGCTTTTAGGCGTGGCAGATAGGCAATGCTATGTGCAAAACGAGCATATCAATACTATTTTAGGTGAGCTTGAACGCAAGCAAGATATTTATGGCTACAATGTGTTTTTTGATAAGGAAAATGGCTTTATAACGGACAAGATTTTGCCTTCGCAGGTCATAGAGCGCACCACTGATGGTAATGTGTATTATCGCTTGCTTATGGCGGATTTATATCTCAATAGTTTCATTTTTCACAATGATGAAAGCGCGTTTGTGAAATTTAGAGATTCTGTGTATTTGGGAGAGCTTTTGCCTACACTTCTTGCATTTTTTCCATATATCAAGGAATATTTAGAAAATCGTATATCGCCAAAGGATACAGATGAGATTCTAAGCAGACTTAAGCCAAAATCTTGTGATAATTAGTAATAGCAACCCTACCTTTGTAGGAGTTTTAGCGGGTGGCATATAGGGGTGTGAGGTGTAGGGATTCTAATTGCGAAATAAAAATATTTGAAAAAGCTTTTACACGGCAAGATTCTAAAACTATTATTTAGAATCTTGCAAATTCTTGTTTTATAACTCTTAAGTCTTAAAAATTTCACTTTATCAAAGCTTGGGGATTGTATTTTTTTAAGGTTACGTGCAGGTTTTAGTGAGATTCTAAGCAGTCATATATTTTTAGAATCTCGCCAAGATTATTAGGATTTTGGTTTTACGCTTTCATTTTTAAACGCAACTCTTTGCGCTTTCTCGCGTCTTCAAAACGTTTTTTTTCATCTTCTGTTTGTGGATTAAGTGGTGGAATTTGCACCTTTTTTCCGCTAGGATCTATTGCTACCATAGTGAAGTAGCAGCTATTGCAGTGAGACACAAAGCGATTTTTAATATCCTCACTAATCACTTTAATACCCACCTCGCAGCTACTACTTCCCACATAATTTACAGAGGCAAGAAAAATGACGAGTGAGCCAATGGGAATTGGATTCTTAAATATCATACCATCAACACCTATGGTTACCACACCACAGCCACAATAGCGCGTAGCACACGCATATGCTACTTGGTCGAGTAGCTTCATTAGCTCTCCGCCGTGCATCACGCCGCTAAAGTTTGCCATACTCGGTGAGGCGAGCACACTCATTGTCAAACATTTGGGGTCAAAAATATCTTCCATAATCTCCTCCTTTAAGATTCTAAAAGTTTCAAATTGCACGAGATTTATACAGAATCTATGCACCTTTACACACTAAAAGACAAGTTTTACTTTAAATTTCTCGAGGCGCAATTATACAATGATAAAGTTATTACTTACTTAATTAAAGCAAACTTTGCAGATTTTAGAATCTGCACTTTGCCAAAAGCAAAATGAGACAAAAGATTCTAAGATTCTAAAACAACTTTAGAATCTAGGCTGTTATTACACCTCTGTGGTGCTTATACCATATTTTTCCTCGAGTGTTTTTCCAAAATTTGTGCCAAATCCTTCACAAAAGCGCATTCCATAGAGTATAATAAACCACGAAACATAAATCCATAGCATAAGAAAAAGAAAAATGGAGATAGAGCCATATACGCTTTTATAAGTTTGATTATAAAATACATAATACACAAAGCCCCATTTTGTGAGAAGCCATATAATTGTAGTAAGTATACTCGCGCTAAGGAGTGATAAGAGCTTTAAGGGCTTGTTTGCAGAGAGTTTAAAGAGTAGAAAAAATATAGCCCAAGTGAGGATATAGGGTATCAAGTCAAATACAAGATTGAGATTTGCTGTGCCTTTAAGTGTTTTTTGCACTTCACCACTAAAATAAATTGAAAAGGCAAGTGCTACGGGAAAGAGTGTAATCATTGTCCAATACATTAGGAGAGAATCAAAAAATTTACGAGGTGTTGAGTTAAACATTTTTGCCGCGATGTATTCATAGTTGCGAAAAAACATCACAGAAGCTATAAGCGCATAACCAAGCCCCATCATACCAAGTGAAGAGCTATTTTGCATAAAAGTGTCAAGGTATTGTGAGATAACTTCTGTATGTGTGGGTAAGATATTCGAAAGGATAAAGTCGCGAATCCGTGCAATTTGAGATTGAAAATTAGGCAAGTTAAGAAAGATAGAAAATATAATAAGCAAAAGTGGCACGATAGCAAAAATCGTGTAAAAGCTAAGTGAAGCCGCATAAAAGCTTAGCTCCTTATCAGCTACAAAATCCAAAATGCTTTTTATTTTATTCCATAGGATAAAAAATGTTGCGCGAACTTTGATGAAAAAGATTTTAAAAAATTGCTCTTTACTTTGGGAATCCATAGTAATCCCTAATGGCAGTTTGTTGCAGGCACATAGCCATAAGATTCTATCATTGCGACATCATCTTTTGGTGCTTTGCCATCTGTTGTAAGATAATCACCTAGCACCACGCCATTAATACCTGCTTCAAAGAGAGGCTTTTGATTATCACCAAAGACAGCCTCTCTCCCTCCTGCAATCATCAAGCGCGTATTTGGGAGATATTCGCGCGCAAGGGTTACACACTCTAGTGCTTCTTCTTGTGTAAGCGTTTGCATAGGCAAAGGTAAAGATTCATTAGCGATATAAAAATTAAGAGGAGATGTATGAGGGGAGAGGATCTGTAAATGTTTAAGCAGTTCTATTCTATCTCCCCAACTTTCACCTAAGCCGAAAATGCCTCCAGATAATAATCCTAACTCTGCTTTAAGAGTGTTTTCACAAGTTTCAAACCGCTCTTTCCAAGTGTGTGTGGTGCAGATATGCGGAAAAAACTCTTTAGATGTCTCTAAATTGTGATTATAGCTATCTACACCACTGGCTTTAAGATATTTAAGAGAATCTACATCAGCACTTCCACAACACGCGATAATATGCAAACCTAGATTCTCATTTTTAATCGCAGTGGCGGCTTTGGCAATGTATTCACATTTATCGTTTTCTAAACTGCGTCCTGCTGTTACAAGGCAAAATCCTAATGCACCATATTCTTTTAATGTCCGCGCTTCTTGCACAATTTTATCAATACTTTTGTTTTTGTATCTTTGAATCTGTGTGCCATAATGTGCGCTTTGAGTGCAGTATTTGCAGTCTTCTGGGCAATCTCCGGAGCTAACATTACAAATAGAGCAGAGGAATATTTCATTATTAATCTTTTGCATAAACTTACCTTATTGTGTTGAAATAAATTGTGCTATTGTAGCAAAAAGTCTTTAAAAGTTCTAATATGATAAAATCCCCATCTTTATATCATTTTTTAAATCTTAAGGGGAAAAATGAGGGCTTTAGCAGTAAGTGAGCTTAATGTACAGATTAAGAGTATTTTAGAATCTACCTTTATGGATATTTGTGTGCAGGGTGAAATAAGTAGTGTCAAAATTCATACAAGTGGGCATATTTATCTCACGCTTAAAGATGAAGATTCAAGCGTGCGTTGCGTGATGTTTAAAGGCAATGCACGCACTCTAAAAATAAAGCTTGAAGTAGGACAAAGTGTGCTTATAATGGGCTCACTTAGTGTCTATGTGTCCAAAGGAGAATATCAAATTTTATGTAAGAGCATTACATTTGCAGGATTGGGTGAGCTATCTAGGGCATATGAAGCATTGAAAAATAAGCTTAGCGCAAAGGGTTATTTTGAATCTACTCATAAAAAACCTCTGCCGCGTTTCCCTAAACGCATTGCCTTGCTTACTTCTGCCACAGGTGCAGCAAAAGAAGATATGTTAAAGGTTGCAAGAAAACGATGGGAGAATATCCATATCACGCTTTTTAATACGCTTGTGCAAGGTGAAGGAGCAAAAGATTCTATAGTAGAGAATCTAAAACGAGCTGATAGTTTTTTTGGCACATCTGAAAGCTTTGATGTTATTGTCTTAGGGAGAGGTGGAGGAAGTATGGAGGATATGTGGGCATTTAATGAAGAATGCGTAGCAGATGCCATTTATTCTGCACGCACACCTATTATTTCTGCTGTAGGACACGAGGTTGATGTATTTATAAGTGATTTTGTCGCTGATGTGCGAGCTCCTACGCCTTCAGCAGCTATGGAGATACTTTTGCCAGATAAAAATGAGTATTTGCGCACGATAGATGAGATGATGAACGCACTTATTTTTGCGCTTAAAACTCATATCACACATAAAGAAAAGATGTTGCAACAAATGCTTGAGTATTTTTATCATTATAATTTTCAAGTCCAATATAATGCAAAAAAAGAGCAGATTTATAATCTTAGAATGATGATAAAGCAGCATACCTTGCGAATCTTGGAGGATAAGGCTTTGCAATGTGAGAATCTACGCGCTCTTCTTACGCATTCTTTGCATTCTCAAATCCGCACCGCACAGAGTAAATATGAGCGTCTTTATGAAGCATTAAATGCGCTTAATCCTCGCAAATTATGCGAGCATAGTTACGCACAAGTGAGCAAGGATAATATGCTTATTACTCTTGCAGATTTAAATAAGGGCGATGAGTTTTATCTTACAGATTTGCAGTGTAGCATTAAGGCTTTGTGTGTGGAGAATGAAATCAAAAGTGAAGTAGATTCTGTATTTGTAAGAGGATTTAAGGAGTAAGAGTGGAAAAAAGTAAAGATTTGGGCGTGTATGATGTGGCGATTATTGGTTTAGGCGTAGCAGGAAGCAATTTAGCAGCAAATCTTAAACCTCATCTTAAAGTTATTGCTATTGACAAGAAAGATAAAGAGGGCGATTGCTTTGATGATAATTTTCATAAACCTTGTGGTGGGTTGCTCTCCGAGGGGGGGCAAAAGGCTTTGGCAAAGCAGGGATTAAATCTCCCTAATGAAGTTTTGGTTAATCCGCAAATTTTTGCTATTAATACTATTGATTTTGGCTTTAAATATGCCTCATACATACAAAAAGGTTATGTGAATATGGAGCGGCATAAGTTTGATTTATGGCTCAAGGGACTTATTCCCTCGCATATCCATAGCTTTCACCGAGCATATTTCAAGTCTATACAAAAAGAGGGAGCATTCTATCAAGTGCATTTTAAGCAAGAGCAAGATAGCTTAGAATCTAGCACACAATCTTATACTTGTAAAGCGCGTATCGTGGTAGGTGCAGATGGGGCAAAAAGTCATATCCGCCGATTTCTCTATCCACATCTAAAGACGCAAAGCCTCGTATGTATTCAGCAGTGGTATAAAGAGCATAATAAACCTATGCTTTCGTGTATTTTTGACAAAACACTCACGCCAAGTTACAGCTGGAGTATGTCAAAAGATGGTTATTTTATTTTTGGAGGGGCATATCCTCACGCACATTGTAAGGCTGCGTTTAATACACAAAAAGTGCGTTTAGAGGGATTAGGATTTATATTTACAGAGGTGCTAAAGCAAGAGGCGTGTTTGGTATTACAACCCCAAAGGTGGCGCGATTTTGTGCGTGGGAGAAATGGCGTATTTTTGATAGGGGAGGCAGCGGGATTTATTAATGCAAGCACATTAGAGGGTATTAGTGGGGCATTGCATAGCTCAAGGATTCTAAGTGAGGTGCTTAATAGCATAGTATCTTACAATCAAGGAGAAAGTGGCGTGAAGTTAGATTCTAAAACTTTAGAGAATCTGCATAGTGTCTATACAAAACGCACACGATTACTCGTGCTAAAAACGCTTTTTAGGCATTATGTGCGCTATCCTTTTATGTTTATCACAATTTTAAGGCGCATAATACTCTTTTGCGGTATTTTGCGCGTCCGTTCGGGAATGATACGAAATAAAATTATTTAAAAAAAGATTCGATACAATGCTTAGCTAGATTTTGGGAGTATTGCAATGAAAAAACATATTTTTGCATTTGTAGTTGTAGCTGTGGCAAATCTGCTTAATGCCGGAGAAAGCGGGGTATTTATAGGTGGCAGCTTAAGTCTTAACAACACTTCTTATAGTGGCGTGTATAGCACATTAGAAAACAATATTACTACTGATTATCCGCATAGCAACTACTCTCACAACGCTTTTGGTGCGTCTGCACGAATAGGTTATCAAAAATTTAGCTCTGATGCGCGATTTGGTGGGAGATTCTATGTGGAATACGATAATAATGGCTATGCGACATACAGAGATGAAAATGGTGCAAAGCGCAAAATGGATGCTTATAGCCTTGCTCTTAATGCTGATGTGTTATTTGATATTAAGCAATTTCAAAGTGCTGTGTTTGGGATATTTGCCGGTGGTGGCTTGGTACTTAGCACACACAAATTTCCAAAATCAAGATATAGCATTTATAAAGACTCAGATAATAGCCCTGCTACATTAGAAGGCTATGGTCTTAGCGCACAAGCAGGGCTTTCGCTTACATTTTTGCAAAAGCATAGGGTGGAACTTGAGGTTAAATATGCTAATTTTGTAAGTAGCTATGATTCAGATTTTATTCACTTAGGCACAAAAGCAGAATCTTTAAAGCTAGAAGCGCAAGGATTCTTAAACTATCGCCTTAATTACATTTATGTCTTTTAAGGGGCTATAATGTTTAAAAAATCTTTGCTACTTATGTTTGTGGTAAGCGCACTTTTGGGCAATGAAAAAAACGGCGCATTTTTTGCCATAGGAGGAGGATATACGCCTCAAATCCCATATCAAGTAGCAACACCAAATAATAACACAGCTACATCAAGTGTGCCACTTTATACAGGCGGTATCAAGTATGGTGCTAGGCATTATTTTAATAATAATTTGGGCTTGCGTTTATATTTGCCTATACAGGGTGGATTTAGTCAATTTGATGAGGGATATAGCCTGGCAAAAGCGCGATTTGTATCCGCTGGTATGGGAGGTGATATACTCTTTGACATCGGCTCATCACAAAGTAGCGTGGGGATTTTTGCAGGAGGCGAGGTGAATTACGCATATTATTGGCTAGATAGCGCAGATTCTAAAGGCATACAAACTCAAGTGCATTTTGGTTTAGCTCTCAATTTTACCCCGCGCTTTGGAATCAATATAGGAGTGAGGCAATACATCAATCGCCCCGCACAAGAAAAGATACCGCTTAGCTCGTCTATGCGCGATTATGGCGGATTTGTCAATTTTGTCTTCGCACTTAATAATAGCAATATCTCCTCAAGCGCACACGCTCAAGCTAAGGCAAGGCAAGAGAGGGAAACAAATGCTAATGCTAATATAAATAACAGCTATGATAGGACATATAGTGGAAGCTCAAGTAGTGGCAATGGCTTTATGAGTGGTTTCTTTGGCGGATTAGTAGGAAGTGTATTATTTGGCAACTCCGGTGACAGCTCTATGCGCACTCCACAAAACACGCAGCCTAGCCTAAAATTCCGCTAATGCAGCATTTTGATACAAGCCGTTTTGCTCTTCCGCAAGATGTGCTTTTTATCTTGGATACTTTGCATAGTGCGGGATATGAGGCGTATATTGTGGGTGGCTGTGTGCGAGATATGATTTTATGTGAGCTGCATAATACCTCTAAGCCCCCAAATGATTATGATATAGCTACTTCAGCCTTGCCCGATGATGTGATGAGACTTTTTCCATACTCTATCCCCACAGGCGCAAAATATGGCACAATAAGTGTGATTATGCAATCCCATAGCTATGAAATTACGACTTTTAGGCTTGATGGGACTTATAGTGACGCACGCAAGCCCGATAGTGTGAGATTCACAACCTCTATAAGTGAGGATATAAAAAGAAGAGATTTTAGTATGAATGCCCTTGCTTATGCGCCACATATTGGACTTGTTGATGAGGTTGGGGGAGTGGAGGACATCATCAATAAGCGCATAGTATGTGTGGGTGAGGCAAAAGTGCGATTTAGCGAGGATTCTTTACGCATTTTACGCGCCTTGCGTTTTAGTGCTACTCTTGGATTTAGTATAGAATCTCACACGCAAGAGGCTATACATATGAATGCGCCCTTGCTTTGCTCTGTGGCGAGAGAGCGTGTGCGCTTAGAGCTTGATAAATTACTTAGCGGAATGTATGCAGAGAGTGTGCTTAGTGCGTTTTTATCTATTATCCGCATAGTTGTGCCGCAGCTACCGACACAATGTGATTTTAGGGTATTTAAAGCTTTAAGAGATACTACGCAATATGTTCGCTGGGTGTGTTTTTTGTATCCTTGTAAAACTTATGCGAGGGAGATTCTAGAATCTTTAAAATTTGACAATAAAAGCAAGGAGCATATCCTCACTTTACTTTGGCATTATGATATGCCTTTGTGTGTGGGAGAAGTGGAGCTAAGACATATTGTTGTGAATCTTGGTGGGCGCGAGAGGGCGCAAAGCATACTTGAAGATATAGCGCGTATCAAAGAGGCGCATATCAAGGTAGGGATACAAAAAGCAGACACACAGAATCTCAAAACCTTTCATCACATTGTGCAAAATGTATTGGGGCAGAGCATACCTCTAAGTCTTAAAGAGCTGTGTATAAATGGCGAAGATTTAAAGCACATAGGCATAAAAGAGGGGAAGCAAATAGGAGCAATATTGGCATATCTTTTAAATCAAGTGTTAGAGGATAAACTCCCTCATACGCGTAGAGATTTGCTCCAAGCAGCGCGTAATAAGCTGCAAGAATTTAAGGTGTAGGGCAATGCGTTTTAAGCATTTGGCTTTAACATTAGGCTTTTCTTTGTTTTTATAAGCTCATAAGCAGGGAGATTCTCTTTAGGGATACAAAGTATCAAGCTTGTAATACTGTTTGCTTTTTATTTTAAGGAGCAATGTAAAACTCATACGAAAAATGTGTAGAGTGCTTCATCAAAAGCTTTTGGAAATCTTAGGGCTTATAAGCTTGTTTTTAAGCATAGGGGTATGGAGAGTGCTTAAAAACCGCCCTTAGATTCCTAAATAGCGACTTTTTATTGTGTGAAATTGCATACATTATCGTGCAACTAGCCAATGCGTGCAATCTCATCTTGAAGGAATTTTTTCCATTTCTCTGTGGCAAGGGCTTTTGTAGTGATAAAAATATCTTTATCGCCGCGTCCTGAAATATTGACAATAATTTTTTTACCCTTTACCTTTTTGCATAATGCTAATACTTCGGCGAGGGCGTGGCTAGATTCTAAAGCAGGGATAATACCCTCGTTTTTACTAAAAAAACTAAAGGCTTCAAGTGCTTCTTTATCCGTAGCTGAGCTAAAATCTACGCGTCCTACCTCGTATAAATGCGCTAATTGTGGTCCAATTCCGGCATAATCAAGTCCAGCCGAAATAGAATGTGTGAGATTAAGCTGCCCATCATCATCTTGCAAAAAGAGACTTTTATAGCCTTGCGCAATACCCACACTTGCATTTGGGTTATGAATCCTCTTGGCATTTTCTCCGGGATTATCCCCTGTGCCGCCTGCTTCTATGGCGATTAGGCGCACCTTTTTTTCATTGAGATAATGCGTGAAAAAGCCTATTGCATTGCTTCCGCCACCTACACAAGCTACCATAATATCGGGCAATCCGCTGAAATAAGCTTTTGTTTGTTTTTTAATCTCTTTGCTTATTATGCTTTGTAGCTCACGCACAATGTCAGGATATGGGTAAGGTCCAAGTGCGCTTCCTAGCACATAGAAAGTATCATCACTGCGTCTGCTCCATTCTCGCAATGTTTCATTTACCGCGTCTTTAAGTGTTTTGCTTCCACTACCTACGCTATGAACCTTTGCGCCCAAAAGCTCCATATTGAATACATTAGGATATTGTCTTGCGATGTCAATCTCACCCATAAAAATCTCACACTCTAGCCCTAGTCGCGCACACGCTGCCGCTGTGGCTAAGCCGTGTTGTCCTGCGCCTGTTTCTGCTATTACGCGTTTTTTACCCATATATTTTGCTAAAAGCACCTGTCCTAGTGCGTTATTAATCTTGTGCGCGCCTGTATTTGCCAAACCTTCAAATTTTAAATAAATATCATTTTTGAGAATCTTAGAGCTATTTTCTGCATAAATAAGAGGAGTAGGACGCCCGACAAAGTTTTTAAGTGAAAATTTTAATTCTTTTCTGTATGTCTTGCTTTTAAAAATATCACGATAGGCAATTTCTAGCTCCTTTAATGCAGGGAGGAGAATTTCTGGAATGTATTGTCCTCCAAAGGCGTGTTTGTTGCCTTTTTCTTCACCAAAGTAACCATTCTTCGATTCTGTAAAGATTGTAGCCATTTATGCTCCTTTTAAAAAATAGCTGAAATTGTAAGCAAAAAACTATTAGCTTCACTTTAAAGTCAAGCACTTTATAAACAAAATATGATAGAATAAACATTTATTTTTTGGAGAAGTCATTAAGGATGAGTAAAAGTAAAAAGCAAATACCACAAACGCAACTTATGGGACATATCATTGCAGGTTATCCAAGCTTTGAATCAAGCTTATATGCGGCACTTGGTATTTGCCAAGCCGGAGCGAGCTATCTTGAAGTGCAGTTTCCATTTTCTGACCCAAACGCCGATGGAAGCGTTATTGAAGAGGCGTGCAATAAAAGCATAGCGCAAGGATTCAAAGTTGCTCAAGGTTTTAAGCTACTCCACACGCTCTCCCAACACATAAACCAAGACAACAAGCAGCCCACACGACTTATTATTATGACTTATGCTAATCTTATTTTTCATTATGGCATTGAAGCATTCATCAAAGAAGCTAAAAAATGCGGTGTATGGGGTATAATCGCACCTGATTTACCTATAGAATCTGATGAATCTCTCCGCATTTTAGCCAAAAAATATCATATCCGCATTATCTCTCTTATTGCTCCAAAAGTAAGCATATCACGAATTAAAAAAATTGCAAAAATCAGCGATGAAATCGTATATGTCGTGGCACGTGCTGGGATTACTGGGGAAAAAACACATATTGATAAAGCACTTTTTGAGTGGATAAGGCTTATTCAAAAGCACTGCAAAAAACCTATTGCACTTGGCTTTGGGATAAATTCCTACGAACAAGTAGCAGTACTAAAAGATAAAGTAGATATTATTGTGGCAGGAAGTTATTTTGTGCGATTTATTAGCGAGCTTAGCACACAATCTCAACTTAGCCCACAAGATTATATGCACAAACTTCAAGCACACGCACAAATGCTAATGGGTTGGGATATAAATGAGTAAAAAATGACACTTCTTATTCTTTTGACAATCTTATTTCTTATTCTCTTAGTATGTGGGAGTATTGCCGGACTTATAGCATATTTTTCTACAAAAAAACTACAAGAGCATTTAATCACACTCAATGCACAAATTACCACCCTTAAAGCTGCTTTAAAACAAGCAAAAAGAGATAATTTTAAAAGCCAAATCAAGCAAAAAATAGAATCTGCCCCAACTTCGCAGATATTTTCACAAAGTCATTTGAATGCTCCTGTGGCGGATAAAGTAGTGGAAAAATCTTTGCAAACACATACGCAAAGCCCACAATCTACTTTTTGCGCAGATTCTCAAACATCTCAAATTCCCCCAACTTCTCTAGAATCAGCGCAATCAACACAATCACAACCTTTAAAGCAAAAAGATTTTTTTGATTTTGAATGGCTCTTTACACAAAGGGTAATGGTATTTTTAGCGGGAATTTTCTTTATTTTTGCAGCTTTTTTTCTTATTCGTTATAGCCTTGAACATAATTTGCTCACACCTGCTGTGCGCATAAGCCTTTGTATAGGATTTGGCATTATCCTTTTTGTAAGTGGCATATCTTTACACTATCTCCAACATCATAGCATTTTTTATAGAATCTATAACCTTGCACTCCACCATTTAAGGCGCATTGCTAACATACAACCTCAACCTCTCAATACCTCTACTTCATATTTTTCTTTGCCGCATTTAACATTGCAAATAATTGCTCAAACACTTGTTGGTTCTTCACTCGTAGTGCTATTTTTTAGTTTTTATGGAGGCTTTAAGATTTATGGCTTTTTTGGTGATTTTTTTACGCTCATAACTTTAAGTCTCATTGCACTTATAGGATTAGGCTTAAGTGTGCGTTTTGGTGTGATTATTGGTATTTTTGGATTACTTGGAGGCTTTGCAACGCCTATTTTGCTCTCAAGTGGATATTATAACGCACCTTTTCTCTTTGGCTATTTAGGAATATTTTATATCATAAGTATGTATTGTGTGCTACGATATGCTCAATCTAAGCCTCAACTTATATACTTAATAGTGCTTGCAAATATCCTTATGGCTCTCTTTAGCTTACACTTTATAATATTTTACACTATGAGCAAGAGTGATTTATTCATAGCATTTTTGCTCTGTGTCGGTATGTTTTTAAGCAATATATTCTTACTTGCAAAATTTCACACCCTTAGAGAATCTCCTGTGTATAATAACTTTATTGCCTTTAGTATTCTCTCTCCTGTATGCTTTGTGGTCTGTCTTTTTGGGCGAGATGATATGGCTATAACTTTTTCCTTTGTAGAATACGCTTTTTTAGCTGTGCTTTGTGTATTGACATTGCTTATCCCTTGTATGCTAAAAAATCTGAGTTCATTTGTGCTCCATACTCCTTTGATAGTGACTTTTCTCTCAGTCGTAGCTCTTTTTATTAAAATAGACAATGCGCCATTTTTGCCCTTTTGTATCATATTTATGAGCTTTATCTCTGTGTATCTCTTCATATTTAAGCATAAGATTCTTTATCTGTGGCTGCAATTTATGGTTGTATGTGGATTTAGCATAATGATGGATATACATAACAAAGATGTATTGTATGTATATAGCGTATGGTTTGCGATGATTATTTTTGCATATAGCTATATTTACAAACATATCAACACAGAATGGGCAAAGGCAAAAAGCCTTGATTATCTTTTGTTGTTTTATAGCATTTTATGTGTTATAGGGGCACTTAATTTAAGTAATATGCCTTTTGTGATATGGGTAAGTAGTGGGCTGATACTTGCATATCTAGGTGGGCAGATTCTCAAACGCAATATTGCATATTTTGAATATATTTTTATCACTCTTGGGATATTAGCAAATGTATTCTCAAAAGAGGGATTGTTTTATATTGATTCGGTAAGTATTTACTCTCCAAATCCAAATATATTTATTACATTATCCGCCTTATTTGGAAAAACTATGCACTATCATTTTAGCACTCTTTTACTCTCTCTTGGCTCTTGTGCGATTTTGCTTTTTATTT
Organism: Helicobacter sp. MIT 03-1616; assembly: GCF_000765685.2. Taxonomy (NCBI): domain Bacteria; kingdom Pseudomonadati; phylum Campylobacterota; class Epsilonproteobacteria; order Campylobacterales; family Helicobacteraceae; genus Helicobacter; species Helicobacter sp. MIT 03-1616. The sequence goes on from NZ_JROY02000004.1 coordinate 143,254, forward strand.
TAAAAAATAAATCTTACGCATTTCACACTTATGTTAATATTATCTTGCTCGGTATTTGTTGCATAAGCGCAATTTTAATGGTGCAAAACCTATGTTCTATGTCTCTTTTTGGGAATCATCTTACCTCATATCCTCTTAGCACATTGTGTATTGGGCTTTTGGCACTTATTATGGGAAAATATTTATACGCAATTAACACATTAAGCATAAAGGCACAACAGGCTTATATTTTTATAGTAGGCTTTTTATGTGTGAAGTTTTATTATGATGTGGTTATTCTTGGTATATTTGCGTATAATCCACTTATAATGCTTATCCCTCATTGGAATCTTTATGATATGGCTCTTTTACTTGTTGGATTAATAGGTTGCCTTCTTATCGCGTGGCACTTCCAAAGCATATTTACATATTTTCAAACACAAGATTATATGTTTAAAAAAGATTATAAGCACATCATTTCTGCTATCCTTTATGTAAATTATAGCCTTATTTTCGCACTCGGGCTTATAGTGCTATTTTTTGGAGTAGCTTACGGATTCTATGTATATCATTTTTTAGGAGATTTGATACACATACCCGATAGCACAATTAATTGGGATTTTTGGCTTATGTTTCCTTTGCAAAACTACGCTTATTCGGTAACTTTAGTGCTAAGTGGAGTAATACTTTTATACTTCTACATCAAAAAGCATATAAAGATTTTTAGAATCTACTCCCTTCTCTTATTTATCCTTGCTACCTCAAAAGTCTTTTTACTTGATACAAGCTCTTTTGGTGGAATTGCTAAGATTGTGCTTTTTATCTTTATGGGCATTGTTTTTCTCTTACTCTCTTATATCTATTCACGCTATATTAACAAAGAACAAGTCAAAAACAAAACAACATAAGCACATAGATTCTCTATTGCCTTATGAGTTTTTACGAAAGCTAAGCGAGAGCGAATTAACACAATGGCGCGTATTTTTTGGCGTGAAACCTTCACCCTTAAAAATATGCCCTAAATGTCCGCCGCAGTTGGCGCATATAATTTCTGTTCTCACGCCATCACTATCGGGTATGTGCTTTATTGCACCTTGAATCTCATCATCAAAACTCGCCCAACCGCAATGACTAGGGAATTTTGCACTTGATTCATAAAGAGGTGTGCCGCATTGCCTACAAAGATAGCTTCCATTTTCAAAATAATCAGTATAGATTCCGCTAAAAGGTGCTTCTGTGGCTTTATGCAAAAGAACCGCGCATTCTTGTTCGTTTAATGGTGGCATTTTCATATTAATCCTTTCTTTGAGATATAAATTTTTGCAATGTTTCGTCTATATTCTTTACTTCACCTCTTGGGCTAGGATAATCTAGCTCATTCTTAAATTTTAAACTTATTTAAGTAAGGCATAATATGTTTTTTTGCATAATTCACCCTTTATTTTACAAAAAGGACAGAAATGAAAGGTAAGATTTTAGGCGCTGGTGCAATTAGTGGCGCAGACGGCAATCGTTATGATTTTGATATTGCAGATATTGAGAATCTTAATGGCAAGACACAGGAGCAGCTTGTCGGGGCTGAAGTAGATTTTGAGGTTGTAGAGGATAGCAAAAGTGCAAAGTCGATTTTTGTTACAAGCACAAATCTTTCTGTTAATCTTGATGTGAATGATATCAAGGAAAGATTTAGTGCAAATGACGCGCAAGGTGTGCGCTTCAAGTTTCTAATGGCTATTGTGCTTTATGCTGTTGGTGCTTTGTTTGCATTTATACCATTCCTTGGTTTTATCGTAACGCCTATTTGTTCGATTGCGGCGATTGTGATTTTTGTTTTAGCGGCTTTGCGGCTCAATAGCCTTGCAGAAAGTAGGACTTTATTTAAGAATTTTCTTTATTCTATCGTTATCGGTATAGTCGCGTCCGTTGTAGCTGGTGCACTTGGTGGCGCTTCTTTGATTTCAATGCTGGTTCGTGGTAGTGCAGATGATATGGGTGTGCTATTCTTTGTGGCAGTGGCGATACTTGTTGTTGGGTTTATTGCTTCGTTTGTATTCCATGCTTTCTATATGCGCGAAATGGCGTTTGTGATGCAGCAAAAATTTATTCTTTACTCATTCTGGTGCAACCTTGTTGGTGTTGTGCTTGCGGTGCTTTTTATCGGCTATATTTTGATTTTTGTTGCTTTTGTGTTGTTTGTGATAGGCGTGTATCAATTCCGTGAGGTGCGCAAACGCACAGAAAACGATGTAATGCCTTGGTTCTAAGAGGCATTTGCGGTGGGCTGCCTTGAAAAGCCTATTTGCCCCTTTTATGCCTCTGTGCTTTAATGAATGATACTTGAAGTAGCATAGCTTGAAGTGCAGGGCAGAATCTAGCCTCTTTAGAATCTTTAAGGTAAGGAAAAAGCCAAGCTAACTTAAAGCTATTACAAAGGAGAGGCGATACGTATGATAGATGAAGCCCTCTTTGAGAGCGAAAACGCACAAAAAAATATAGAATATGTTGAGCAAAAGTATGGCGACACGCTAGAGTATTTGTGGAGAAAGTTTCCAAATAATGCAATTTGGAGGCGCAAGGATAATCGCAAATGGTATGCGGCTTTGCTTAAGATTCCAAAGAGCAAGTTGGGGCTTGTTTCTAATGAATGCGTTGAGATTTTGAATGTAAAAGTGGATTGTGCGGAGATTGATTTTCTTGTGGATTGTCAAAAATACTTTGCGGGGTATCACATGAATAAGAAGCATTGGGTAACGATTTGCCTTGATGGCTCGGTGGATTTTGAGGAGCTTTGCGAGAGAATCGATGCGAGTTATTTACTTGCAAAAAAGCGAGGCTAGTATTTTAAATTTCGCTTTAAGAATGTGTGAATAATATTTAACATTGAAGCCATTTTGTGTTTTTGTTTTCAATCTTTTGCGCCAACATTATATCTTCATTAAAATATTTATACAAGCCGACTTCTCAAGCAATTTTTAGCTAAGATTTTATTTTAAATATGAGAGTAGAATTAAATATCTGCTAGTCAAACTCTTACAAGGCAAGGAGAGCCTATGAATACAAGCAATGTCCAAATTTTAGTGCTAGATTTTGGGAGTCAATACACGCAGCTTATCGCGCGGCGGTTGCGTGAATATGGCGTTTATACCGAGATTGTCCCTTACTTTGAAAAGCTAGATTCTATTAAAGCTAAAAATCCTAAAGGCATTATCCTAAGTGGCGGACCTGCAAGCGTGTATGAAAAGGACGCTTACAAGCCCGATAGTGCGATTTTCACACTAGGGATTCCCATTCTTGGCATCTGCTATGGTATGCAGCTCATCGCCCAACATTTTGGCGGACGCGTCATCAAGGCGGACGCACAAGAATTTGGTAAGGCGGTGCTAGAGATTATGGAATCCTCTCAAGATTCTAAAGATTCATCTTGTTCCGCATTTCAAGGTGCTTCTCAAAGCATACAAGCACCGATGACGCTCTCTTTTGATATTTTTTCTCATCGCAAGTTTCCTCAAATGCTCACAGCCCTGCTTGATTTATGGGAAGATTCTGTGCGAGTAAGCCACACTTTTTTAACTAAGCAAGACATTGCAGAGATTAAGCCAGAAGTCAAAGCAGCACTCAAAAGCTCCCAAAATATCATCACTGCGACAGATAAAAAGGATTTTTTGGGCTTTATTGGTGTGGAAAAGAATAAGATTGAAATGCTTTTTGTCGCATCAAGTGCCTTTAGAAAAGGTGTGGGCAAGGCATTGCTAAAAGAAGCATTGGAGCGATATTTGAAAGACTATCCTTGCATTTTAGTAGATTGCAATGAACAAAATACGCAAGGTTTGGCATTTTATAAGTCTTTGGGCTTTGAAAAAGTAGGAATGAGTGAAAAAGATTCCGCAGGGAGAGACTTCCCCATCGTGCATTTAAAGGTGAGCAAAGCGATATTAAAAAAAGCACTTGAAAGAGAAACTAGCGATTCTGTGGCAAATGCTTTTGTGTGCGAGAGTGAGCGCGTCTTTTTGCGCCCTTACACGCAGGCAGATTTTGCGGCATTGCATAAAATTGTGAGCGATAAGCAAACAATGTATGCGTGGGGGCAGGGCTTTAGCAAAAAGCAGAGCCAAGAATGGCTGGATAAGCAATTAGCGCATTATCAACAATATAGCTTTGGAATTTGGGCGATTATAGAGAAGCAAAGCGGCGCAATTATCGGCAATGCGGGGCTAAATCATACGGAGATAAGTCTAAAGGGCAAAACTCAAAAAATTGTAGAAATCGGCTATCTTTTGCACCGCAATTTTTGGGGCAAAGGCTATGGAAGCGAAGTGGCTAGAATGTGTGTAAAATATGGGTTTGAAACTCTAGGATTAGAGGAAGTGTATTGCCTCATCAAAGAGGACAATAAAGCTTCAATCAAGGTAGCAGAAAATCTTGAAATGCAAAAAGTGGGGGAATATCTTAAACCCTATAAGGGCAAAAAAATCAATCATCTTGTCTTTAGGCTTGAAAAAAAAGTATGGCAAGAATTAGAAAATAGCACCACGCAAGGTTTTAAATCTTGCTCACTCTTTAAAGGTGTGAAGCAAAATTCTATCGTATGGATGAGCCACGCGGACAAGGTAGAATCTATCCCGCAGGGCTTTAAAGAACTCGCAAAGTCTGGAAATACGCATTATTGCGCGATTGCGGATTCTAAACGCAAGATTTATGCCCTGCAGTTTCACCCTGAAGTTGTGCATAGTGAATGTGGTGGGCAAATGTTGCAAAACTTTGCAATAGGGATTTGCGGCGCGGATACATCTTGGAATATGCGTCATTTCGCGCAAAATGAGATTGAAAAATTGCGCCATATCGTCTATGGAGGCAAGGCACATTGTGAAAATCCTATGAGTTTTATGCAGATTAAAGAAGCCTTTAAGCACATTGGCAAAGCACAAACCATACAAAGACTTATTGAAATCTGGGAGGAAGGTGCAAGGGCTACACACAAAGATTTAAGCGAAAAAGAAATTGCGGGTATGAGAGAGGAAATACGGGAGGCTATATTAAAATCTAAAAATTTACTTATAGCGCAAAAAAATGAAGAATGGCTAGGTTTTATTGAGATAGAAAAAAATGAAATCGCAATGCTTTTTGTCGCTCCAAAAGCTTTTAGAAAGGGTGTGGGCAAAGCACTGCTCAAAGAGGCATTTATGCGGTATTTAAGTGCATTTGAAGTGATAAAGGTTAATAGTCTTGAGTGGGCTTTAGGATTCTATCAGGCTTTAGGGTTTGCAAAAACAGGGAAAAAGCCTATCCCTGCGGAGGGTGCTGGCGCATTTTTACCCGAGCTTATCCCGCTAAATATTACGCGTGAGAGTTTGCAAAAGTCTTTGGGGCTTGAGGCGCAAGATTCAAATGAGGGCGTGCGTGAAAAGGTGCGTTGCCCTTGGGCGACCGATAAGGACGAGGCGGCGCGTAAGCTCTATGAGGACTATCACGATAACGAATGGGGTGTGCCACTCCACGAGGATAAGAAGCTTTTTGAGTTCCTTTTGCTAGAGGGTTTTCAAGCAGGACTTTCTTGGATTACAATCCTTAAAAAGCGTGAGCATTTTAGGGCAGCGTTTGATGACTTTGATTATCATAAAATCATCACTTATGATGAAAGTAAAATAGAATCTTTAATGCACAATGAGGGGATTATTAGGAATCGCGCTAAAATAGAATCTGCAATTTCTAATGCTAAGGCATTTTTGGCTGTGCAAAGGGAGTTTGGGAGCTTTGATAAATATATTTGGGGCTTTGTCAATCATAAGCCCATTATCAATACCTTTGAGAGCATTGCAGATTTGCCCGCTACTACGCCATTATCCGATACAATTAGCAAGGATTTAAAAAAGCGTGGATTTAAATTCGTAGGCAGCACGATTGTATATGCGTTTATGCAGGCGGTGGGGATTGTAAATGACCACCTTACCTCGTGCTTTAAGCGCAATTCGTCTTTGGGTATGCAATGCGATAAGGTTTTGGATTTTTCGCAAGGCATGGACACCAAGTCCGCTAACCTTACAAAAAATCCAAAAAACTTACACAGCTATACTGCGTGCAGTGGCAAAGCTACAAACCCACACTTGCAAAACACTAGAATTGTGGATTCTCAACATACAGAATCTAGCGACACTAAAGGGCAAAATCATTTAGAATCTGGTGCAGATTCAGGTTCGGCAGTATCTTTGAGGGATTTTAAGAGTTGTGAAGGTGCGACACGAGGGAGTTACCTTGAGGGTAATGACAGAAGTGGAGTAGCAAACTCTCTTAAAATCACCAAAGAGACAACGAGTAAAGTGTTGTGTGCGGTGAGTGGGGGGGTAGATTCTAGTGTCGTTGCAGCGTTGCTTTATCGTGCCATTGGGGAGAATCTTATTCCGGTGTTTGTGGATACCGGACTTTTGCGCAAGGGTGAGAGAGAGGCAGTGGAGAAAATGTTTAGAGAAAATCTCAAAGTGCCGCTGATTACTGCGGACGCAAGTGAGTTATTTTTAAGTCGGCTTAAAGGTGTGATTGACCCCGAGATTAAGCGTAAAATTATCGGCGAGACCTTCATTGAAGTCTTTGAAAAAGAGGCGAAAAAGCATAATACAAAAGGCGAGATAAAGTTCCTCGCGCAAGGTACACTTTATCCTGATGTGATAGAATCTGTGAGCGTCAAAGGTCCATCTAAGACGATAAAAAGCCACCATAATGTCGGCGGACTGCCGGAGTGGATGAAGTTTGAGCTCATTGAGCCATTACGAGAGCTATTTAAAGATGAAGTGAGGGCGTTAGGGCGAGAGCTTGGAATGCCTGAATCTATGCTAATGCGCCACCCATTCCCGGGACCCGGGCTTGCCATACGCATTATGGGAGAGGTGAATAAGGCAGACTTGGATTTGCTGCGTGAGGCGGATTCTATCTTTATAGACGAGCTACATAAACAAGGCTATTATGATAAAGTATGGCAGGCGTTTTGTGTGCTGCTCAATGTGCGGAGTGTGGGTGTAATGGGCGATAATCGCACTTATGATAATACGATTTGTGTGCGTGCGGTGGAAGCGATTGATGGAATGACAGCGACTTTTGCGCATTTGCCCCACGATTTTTTAGAATCTGTAAGTAATAGAATCATCAATGAAGTAGAGGGCATTAACCGCGTGGTTTATGACATCACAAGCAAACCGCCGGGGACGATTGAGTGGGAGTGAGTGGAATGATAAATACTTTACCCTTTGATAAATTTTTACAGACTCTTCAAACAAGCAATAGAACTTTGGATTTTTTTGTAGATTGGCAAAAATGTCTCAAAAATAAAAATGAGATAAGCATAGCTTTAAATCATTTGAATTTTTTACTTGGAAAAGATACACAAGAGCTAAAAATTTATATTAAAAGCCTTTTTGAAGAATATCCCAAAGCTTTTAGTGTTTTAAATATTCTCATTGCTGTGAGAGATAGAAATGATTTGGTGCTTGATGTTGATGGTAATTTTTACCCTTTAAATTCTTATTTTGAAAATTGTGAAAAAATTTATGAGTTCATTTGTCAAACAGGTTTGGAGCAAATTTTTTGCAATAGAAATATTAAAGATTTAAATGATTTCGTTTTTGGTATAGAAGTTGGGCTTGATAGTAATGCGAGAAAAAATCGTAGCGGAAAGGCTATGGAAACTTATCTTGGCAGTCTTTTTGCTAATGCTCAATTAAGTTTCGAAGAACAAGTTGATATTAGAAAATTTAAGGATTTACACCAAGCTTTTGGAGATGATATTAAAAAGTTTGATTTTGTTATTTTTGGCAAAGATACAAATTATTTTATAGAATCTAACTTTTATGCAGGTGGTGGAAGTAAGCTTAATGAAGTAGCGAGAGCCTATCAAGATTTAGCTCCAAAATTTGAAATATTTTCAAATTATGAATTTATTTGGATAACTGATGGCAAAGGTTGGTTGAGTGCCAAAAACAAACTTCAAGAAGCTTATAAATATGTAGAAATCTATAATTTAAGCAATATAGGTAATTTTATACAAAAGGTTAGAAAATGAAAACACCATATTCTAGCAAAGTTTTTCACCCTATTTTTATGAGTGAAGATAAACTTTTTAAGCTTTATCAAGGAGATTGTAATGAGATTTTGCCTCAATTTGAAAATAAATTTGATCTAATTTTTGCTGATCCTCCCTATTTTCTCTCCAATGATGGTTTAAGCATACAAAGTGGAAAAATTGTAAGTGTGAATAAGGGCGAATGGGATAAGGGAGAAAATATCAGTGATATTGATGAATTTAATTTACAATGGATAAGCAATGCAAAAAAAGCTTTAAAAAATACGGGGAGTATTTTAATTAGCGGAACTTATCACAATATTTTTTCTTTAGGTGGCATCTTGCAAAAACTTGATTTTAAAATTTTAAATATCATCACTTGGCAAAAGACAAATCCTCCTCCAAATTTTAGTTGTCGTTATCTCACACATTCAACAGAACAAATCATTTGGGCAAGAAAAAGCCCTAAACATAAACATATTTTTAATTATGAAATTTTAAAAAAACTTAATGGAGACAAACAAATGCGTGATGTGTGGAGTTTTCCAGCCATTGCACCTTGGGAGAAAAGCTTTGGCAAACATCCAACACAAAAGCCTCTAGCCCTTTTGGTACGATTGCTTTTAATGGCAAGCGACAGAGATTCTGTTGTTTGCGATCCTTTTAGTGGAAGCTCTACCACAGGAATAGCCGCTAATCTTTTAAATAGGAGATTTATTGGCATAGAAAAAGAAAATGAGTTTATAAAAATATCAATGAATAGAAAGATAGAGTTAGAAAAAAATATTGAGACAATAAAAAATAAAATTAATGACTTAAGGTTTTTAGAAAGTGTGGGCTTATTTGCAATAAATATTAACCGCGTGGTGTATGATATAACTTCTAAACCCCCGGGCACGATTGAGTGGGAGTAGGAAGTATAATATGTTGTGATTTTTGTTATAAAATTAGATAGATTGTAAAGGGGTGAAAATGAATAAGCAACAAGAAATATTGGAAAAATTAAAAAATTATACAAATTTTTCTCAAAGTGGTAATAATAGTTATAAGGCAAAAAAAGATAATGCAACAATTACTATTCATACAAATGGCAATGTGCAGGTTCAGGGTAAAAATAAGGAAAAAATAGAACAAGAAATAAATGAAATATTAGGAAAAGAAAAAATATGTAAAAATAATAAACAATTATTTATAGTCTATGGGCATGATAAAATAGCTAAAGAACAGCTTGAACATATACTTGAAAAACTTGATATTCAAACAAACCAAATTGCTAATAACACAGGTATGACTATTATTGAAGCTTTGGAAAAAGAAATATCTTGTGTTCATGCGGGTATAATTTTGCTTACTCCAGATGATATTTCTTTGTCAAAAAAAGATTATGAAGAACACAAAGATAATATTGAGGGTTATATTCACACACGAGCAAGACAAAATGTTATACTTGAAATGGGCATGATTATGGCAAAACTAGGCAGAAAAAATACTATTATTCTAAGCAAAGGAGAAGTTGAGATACCATCGGATATAGATGGTATTTTTAGACTTCAATTTAAGGAAAACCCAACAGAAATATTAAAAAAGTTGGTAGAGAGATTGGAAGAATGTGGCTTTATAATAGATAAAAAATAATGTCTTTAAAGCTATGGACTAATACAGAGTTTATCGTAAGGGAATATTATGTTGCAAGCAACAATACAAAATTTTTCTTACCAAAAAATATGGAGAGAAGACTTAGAAAGTTTCACTTTTGAGAATATTAATACTTTGCCTAGTAAATGTTTGATTAATTTTAAAAATAAAGCCTTAGCTTTAAGTAAGTGGGTTAGCCCCAAACGCACACGCTCATACCCTTATGCAAGAGTATATGATACTTTTGATAGTGGAGTAAGCAAGGTTGCAACAATCATTCCACTCATCAAAGATGAAGGTATCAATGGGGATATGGATTATTTGCAATGGGATACACTTTCATTAATGAGTCTTTTAAATGTTTATGTGATTATAGGATTTTATGATGAAGCACAACCTCATTTAAGTAGGATTGACAAAATTACCAATCAGCATTTCAATAATGAATATATTTTAGGGCAGCTTACCCAACTTGTTAATTATCATCAATCTGCATTACATTGGAATCTCAATCAGCTAAGCAATAAAAATCTTACAACACTCGCAAATCTTACAAAAAATGCCTATGCAAATATTTCTCGTTTTTTAAATATTAAACTTCATAATCCCCAAAATATAGATAAATTTATACAAAAAATTTCACAAAGCAGAGAATCTTTTATGGAGTTTTCAAGGCTTAAGGCGAAACAAGCTCAAAATAGAGAAAGCTTGACTTTACAACCTAAAGAACATATAGGCATAGGGCAAAAATCAAAAATTGTTATAGAAAACTATTTGGGCGGACAATATTTCTTTACCATTGATGATATTCTTTTTGAAAATGGCATATTATATTTATGTGAAAGCAAACATAGCAAAAACGCATTACTACCAAGCAATGAGGATATAAAAGACGGGCTTTTAAAGCTTATGCTTTATAATAATCTCTCAAAAATTCAAAGTTACGATAGTTTCAAAATTGTTTTGAGATTAACCTCAAGTATTTTGCAAGATAGCATTATTTTACCAAATGAAAATTTAGATTCTTTTATCAAAAACAATGGTTTTTCAAGCTCTCAAATTACTACCCTAGAAGCTTTAAATATAGAATCCAAGCAGAATCATTTTGAAATTTGGATAAACAATGAACGCTAGATTCTATAAATCACCGCTTCGCTATCCCGGTGGCAAAAGTAGGGCAATTAAAATTTTAAAAGATTATTTTCCGAAAAGTTTTAATGAGTATAGAGAACCATTTTTTGGTGGTGGGAGTGTAGGGATTTATCTTGCTCAAAATCTTTTACACCGCAAACAAATTCAATTTTTCGCAAATGACTTTAATCAAAATGTGTATTGTTTTTGGAATATCCTAAAGACGCAAAATCAAACTTTAATCAATGAAATTCAAAATATTAAAAAATATTATAAAAATGGCAGAAAACTTTATGAGATTATCTTAAATCGTAGAAATGAAAATTTAGATGATTTTCAAAGGGCTGTGGATTTTTTTGTGCTCAATCGCATTACTTTTAGTGGCGTAGTTGATTGTGGTGGATATTCACAAAAAGCCTTTGAAACTCGCTTTACACAAAGCTCTATTGAGAGGCTTAAAAATATGGATACAATTTTGCAAAATTTTATTTTTAGCAATGAAAGTTATGAAAATCTCTTACAAAAAGAGGGCAAAGATGTCTTTATCTTTTTAGACCCACCTTATTATTCTGCCACAAAATCAAAGCTCTATGGTAAAAAGGGGGATTTGCATACAGGTTTTAATCATCAAAAGCTTTGTGAGAATCTCAAAAACGCAAAACATAAATTTTTACTCACTTATGATGATAGTGAGTTAATACGAGAACTTTATAAGGATTTTTATGTATGTGAATACTCTTTGCAATATGGAATGAATAATTATAAACAAACACAAGCAGCAAAAGGAGCGGAACTTTTAATTAGTAATTTTGAACTTAGCAAACAGAATTTATTGCATAGTGCGTAAGATTTTTTCAATTAAAGACAAATTTAATTTAGAATCTTATTTGGAATTTCTCTACTATCGTTTAATATTAATCAAAGAATTAATGAGCGAAAAGGGGAGTTTGTATTTACACATTGATGATAAGGTGGGACATTATGTCAAAATCTTATGTGATGAGATTTTTGGGAGAGAGCATTTTATTAGTGATATTGCGCGTATTAAATGCAATCCCAAAAACTTCAAACGCAAAGCCTATGGAAATATCAAAGATAGAATCTTATTTTATGTAAAAAGCAATCAATATGTTTGGAATGAAGTTTGTGAGGAAATCACAAAAAATGATTTACATAAACGATTTAAAAAGCAAGATGAAAGAGGATACTATACTACGATTCCGCTTCACGCACCCGGAGTTACACAAAAGGGAGAAAGCGGACAAGAATGGAATGGCTTAAAACCTCCAGAGGGCAGACATTGGCGTTGCTCTTTAAGTGAATTAGACAAGCTAGAAAAAGCCGGACTGATTGAGTGGAGCAAAAATGGAGTGCCTAGGAAAAAGGTGTATGCAAAAGATTGCAAGGGTAAAAAGATTCAAGATATTTGGGAGTTTAAAGACACGCAAAGCCCTATGTATCCTACACAGAAAAATAATGCGATGTTAAAAAGAATTATTCAAATGTCCTCCAATGTGGATTCCTTAGTAATGGATTGCTTTTGTGGAAGCGGAGGATTTTTGAGAGAATCTTTTTTGCTTGGGCGAAACTTTATAGGCATTGATGAGAGCAAAGAAGCAATTAAGATTAATCAAAAATGGATAAAAGAATATAATAAACAACATCTTATCAAATGCAAATGTAGCTTTTTGGAATGAGCATAAAATCAAATTGATACAGCAGAATCCAATAGAATTATCATTAACAAAATAATCAACGAGGTAAAGGGCATTAATTGTATAAGCCTTGTGATATCATAAATAAAACCTCGGGATAGATTCAAATGGAAGTAGTAATTTAACACCTATAAACTACTTAAGTTACTTTTCACTTAGCTCCTCAAGTCTCGTTTTAATTCGCTCTTTATAGCCTTGATAATATTCATTTGGCTTATAAGATTCTCTAAAAATGTCAAGTGCAGTTTTCCCCTCTTTATTTTTAAGATTTACATCTGCACCATTGTCTAAAAGATAGAGAATAATATTGCCCTTATCACTAGTATTTGTTCTAAGAAATTTCATTAATATTGTTTCACCTAGGTGATTTTGCACATTGAGATTAGCACCTTTTTGATGTAGAAATTCTACACGCTCTTTGGCATAATATTCACCTATAAAATGCAGCGGATAGTCTCCATTTTTATCGGGCATATTAAGATTTAGCTTGGAGTTATTAAGCACTTCTTCTATAAGTTCTTTTCTAGGTGTATCATATTCTTTTATTGCCATAACAGCGGCGATGAGATTATCCATATTATATTCTAAGCCAAAGGAGCGAAAAAACTTAAGTCGCTCAAGTGTGCTAAAAGTAGATTCACGACTAAGTATTGCATTACTTATATTATCATTAGTTGGCACTTTACCATAACTTTTAAGAATCTCTAAAATAGCTTTTGCTTTTTGCTTTTCTTTCTCTTTATAAAAACGATAAAGTGCATTATCAATCACATCGCCATATTCATTTTGAACATTAATATCTGCGCCATTTTGAAGTAAAAATTGCATTTTATTGATAAGATGATGTTTTGCAGTATTAAGCAAAGGCGCATTGCGCTTATCATCTGCCTTATTGATATCTATGCCATATTCTACAAGTAAAGCAAGAATCTCTACATCATCATTATAATTATTTGTTGCATAGTATGCGAGATTGCTTGAGTGGATAAGCTCTTTTGTAGCGTGTGAGAGGACAATCCTTGCTATCTCTGCATTTTCTTTGCGCATTGCTGAATGCAATGTGTAAGCATTTTGAATATCAAGCAAATTTTTTTCTTCTAAAAGTTGTAGTATTGGGAGATTTTGCACCTCAACAATACTCTGTATGCTTGTTTCGTGAATCTTTGGGGTTTGCCCCGAGTTTAAAAGGAGCAAAAGTATCTCTGTATTTTGATTGTAGAGGGCAACATCAAGTGCATTAGTATTATTTTTAATAAAATCTTTTTCATATTCATAAGAACTGCTAATGAGCGGTTTTGTATAGTTTCTATTAATATCTGCTCCTTTTTTTAGTAGCTTTTCTACTCTTTGAATGTCATTTTCATACACAGCATTGACAAGTGCATTCTCGCTCCAATTGCTTTTTTCATAGAATTTTATGCCATTAAAAAGAAGGATTGCAAAAAGTATAACGCCAAGTAGGATTTTAATAATTTGTATAGATACATTACTCGTGTATTGTGCTTTAAGGGTATAGATAGAATTTTGTAGGGTTGTATTCATATTATTTTCTATAAATGGTAGGATTTGTTGATTTTTTATAATATTAAGAATCTTTTCATTAGGACTAAGGATAGATTCTATATTATTAGAATCTAAATGTAATGAAGGCATAGAATCTTGCATAGATTTTGTATCTTTTTTAGGGTTTTTAAGTTGTAATTGCAAATCTTCCATATCTGTTTGTAGCTTTAAAGCGGCTTTTAAAATACTAGGAGAGAGCTTATAATCACATCTTACCCAGATTCCGTTTTGATACATTGTGGTAGTGATATTTTCACTTTTTTCATTTTCATTCTTTTTATTTTCTATGGTAAATTGGACAAGATTTGACATATTAGATGGAGAATATGAGGCTAAAATAACAAGTCTCTTTTGGGAATCAATAAGCACAAGATAATCTTTTAACGCATTAAAGGGATTTTGTTTGGAACTTATACTCACAATAATTTGAAAAAATATGCCCAATACAAGCCCAACAGCAGTGCAAAAGGGTATGCCAAAGAGAAAAGAAAGTGCAAGCGGTATCCCACTTGCACCGCCTGTTTCCATATTAAGCGTAAGACCAAGCACTACTAAAAACTGAATAATCCCAATAGCGACACCGATTAAAGAAGTAACTATAAGTGTTTTCAATCTCTACCCTTTTAAAATCATAATATGCGGCTTTACCTTTAAGACATTTTTTGTCTAGGCTACTTTAAAACTATTCAAAAACCAAATTTCAAGCGTGGGAGCATTTTAGAAAAGCTCACTTTGCAAATTTTATTTATCATCTCACCTAAAATCTCATTACTACTTGCATTTGTAAGCCCGTGCCATTTTTACCGCCAAGCGGCACAATTATACCCTGCATATCATTTTTGTTTTGCACACCAAAGGCGCGCGTCAAGCCGGTATTTTGTATTAAAAACCCCACTGGATCCATAAGGAGCAGGGTAGTTTTACCAAGTATCCTCGAGCCTAAAAGTCTATCTTGATTTCCGTGTATGTGGAGTGTGGCACGATAAAAAAGTTCCCCAAAAATCGAGCCAATCGCAGGGGTAACAACTAAATCCTGCCAAGAAGGCACTTCAGCGAAAGCTTCCACGCCATATTCCCAAAAAAATGCAGAGGCGAGGACGCTATATAGGGTAGATTCAGCCCAGCTAAACCCTGCTACACGCGGCTGCATATAATACACCGCACCCCAATACGGATGTGTAATCCAATTTAAAAACCAATCATCGGCATCAACAACTGGTCCCTGTGCGGTTTTTCTACGCCAATTTGCGCTAAGATTTACAATTTCAGACCTATCCCAGTTTGTGAAAGACTCGGGCATAAGATAAAGTGCGCCAGCCCCCACTAATGTGCCACCAAGCACTGCACCCGTGCTAATAGTTAGATATGCTGCTCTGTTGCTGGGCTGATAAAAGTAAGATTGTGTGCTTTGTGGTTCTAGTTGAGTATAGTCAAACTCATCGGCAAAAAGCTCAATAGACGCTAACAAGGCAAGAATTAGATGCCATTTGTGTATGTGTGCAAACATCTCTAGTATCCAAAACACTTAAAATGAGAAATTTTGAAGTGCGAGAGGAGAGAACCGAAGCCCTTAATAGAATTATCTTGTAATTGTTTCATTTTTATAGCCTTTTATGGATTTTAAGGGGCGTATTTTCGTATCTTTTTACTTTAAAATTACTAAAGTTGCACTAGGTTTAGAATTTTTGTGTATTTGGGGTAGTATTTCTATAAATTTATTTCTCTTTGGTATTCGTATATTCTCTTAAGATTCTATAAAGTATAATCCTGCTTAATTTTGTATTTTACCCCAAGGAGAGAAAATGAAAAAATTGTTTCTAATCATCGGTGCGCCCGGCTCTGGTAAGACTACAGATGCGCAATTTATCGCAAAAAATAATACAGATTCTATTGTGCATTATTCTACAGGAGATTTGTTGCGTGAGGAGGTTGCAAGCGGTAGTGAGCAAGGCAAAATTATTGATAGCTTCATTAGCAAGGGCAATCTTGTGCCACTTGATATCGTGGTAAGCACGATTGTGAATGCCATATCTCACGCGCCAAAAGATGTAATTATTATCGATGGCTATCCGCGCAGTGTGGAGCAGATGACAGCCCTAGATGAAAAGCTCAAAACCCAAACTCAAGTGCAGCTTGTGAGTGTAATAGAAGTGCAGGTAAGCGAGGCTGTGGCGCGTGAGCGTGTGCTGGGACGCGCGAGAGGGGCTGATGATAATGTCGAGGTGTTTAATAATCGTATGCAGGTATATCTCGCGCCACTGGAGGATATACGAGCCTTTTACACAGGGACTAAAGTGCTTCATAATATTAATGGTGAGCGCAGTATCGAGGAGATTGTTAGTGAAATGGAAGCCTTTGTAAAAAGCAAGATGTAGGGTTGCTTTAGCAAGGATTTATAAGCGAAGCAAATTGTGAAATTTCGACACTTGCGCGGAAGCTAAGGGTGTTTGAGTGAAGATTCATATACGAATAAAAAGCAAGAATAAAAATGGCAAAAGACATACTAGAATCCAAGTAGAATCTTAAGCTAGTGCCATTAGATTCTATAAATATTTATGGGGCAAAAGATTAGAGTGAGATTCGATAATTCCTCGCTAAGCCTATTCTTTTTGCCGATTTTGCAATGTCTCTAAATGGCGCATAGTTGGCAATTGACACACTTCTAAGAAAAGTATCACAGAATATTACAGAATAAAATCTATACACGATTTTAAGAATCCAAATCGTTTTGCTTTTGGCTTTAGACTCGGTAGATTTTAGGCTAGGGTTGCAAGTTTTAGCGGACTTTGTGTTTGATAGGGTTTAAGGGCTATTAGGCATTTTGGGAGGCGTTTTAGGCTTAGCCAGAATTTAGGCGTTTGGGCTAAAACTCCACCCTTATCGCCTCTTTTTGCTTAAAATATACAGCCTGTGTGTAGCCCACTTTCTTAGCGAGTGCGCATAAGGTTTCATACCTAAAGCCAATATGTTCTAACGTATGGGAATCAGAGCCAAAGGTAATTTCAATACCCCTTGCAAATGCCTTTTGCAAAATCATCTCGCTAGGATAGCATTCATTGATTGGTTTGCGCCACCCAGCGGCGTTTAGTTCGATTACTAGATGATTGTCGGCAATAGATTCTAAAGCCCTATCAAGTTTTGGCAGAGCGGACGCGGGAAGCGTATGTCCAAAGATTTTTAATAAATCCAAATGCCCCACGATTTGAAACAACCCGCTTTGTGCCATAGCAGTAATAGAATCCAGATATTCGTCCCAGCATTGTCCTATGTTGCGTTTAGCATATTCGCCGATAAAGGTGGGATTATCAAAGCCCCAAGTATCCAAAAAATGCACCGAGCCAATCAAATAATCAAAAGGGAGCGTTAATAGCCTAGATTCTATTAAGTCCTCCCTATGCAAGATATAATCCATTTCGAGTGCGCTTAGAATCTCAATGCAACCCTTGTATCGTTCTTGCAGTTCCCTAATATTCGCGCAGTAAATATCTACCTCCGCCATACTCATACGATATTTTTCATCAAATGCCATAGGCGCGTGGCAAGAAAATCCAAAAACATTTATATTTTGCTGTATAGCGTGTGCTATGTAATCGTCCATCGTGCCTGTGGCGTGGTGACAAAGGGTTGTGTGATTATGCAAATCAATATGCACTTAGGAGCCTTTAAAATGTGATATTTTCATCAAGTTTTATTTGCTGTTTGCAATGAGATTCTATAATGCTTTTCTTACAAACAGCTTAGAATCTAAGTGCTTTAGAGTCCTCAAGTTTGTAAGAAAAGCAAAACCAAAATCACAAAATGCGATGAGGCAGATTAGGGCGGAGAATGGAAAAAAATAAGAAAATAATATTTAAAAAAAGTTTAATTTGTGTGTTGTTATTGGTGTTTATGAACGGCTGCTTCCTTGAGGTTTTGCAGCGGGAAAATGAGGAGCAGCTTTTAGGAGATGAAAAGTGGTATGTGTATAAATTTGTCCTAAAAAATGGGCGCGAATTTGAGCCTATTTGGGAGGGAGTTCAGTCCTCAATGATTTTTGATATTGATGAAAATCGTATTTTTGGCGTGAGTGTATGTAATAATTACTTTGCGAGTTTTACACTCAAGGGCAAAAAGCTCAAAATGAGTGATAGTGGCTCATCTCGCCGTATGTGTAGCCCTGCTGAAAGTATGTCGTATGAGTTTTTCTTTACTCGTGGGTTAAATGGCGACTTTGTTATACATAGGAAAGGTAAGTTTATGGAAATCAAAGGTAAGGAAATGACCTATTATCTTAAACTTGCAGAATAGAATGCGAATGCTTATTTCCCAAGCAGAGGGTAGTTTTGAATCTAAGGGCTCAAAGTTTTTAAGTTTCATCGTGCCTTTTACCGAATTTATCTCTATAAAAGACACTTTACGCACTAAGCACACAAAGGCGGTGCATTTTGTGAGTGCGAGTAGGCATTTTGATGAATTTAATCACATCGTTGAATCTTTTGATGATGATAAAGAGCCGCGCGGAAGTAGCGGTATGCCTAGCCTCAATGTATTGCGCGGGGAGGAGCTTATCAATGTTGGCATTGTGATTGTGCGTTATTTTGGGGGGCAGCTTCTTGGCGTTGGTGGGCTTGTGAGAGCTTATACTGCTGCTACGCAGAGTGCCATAGAATGTGCTAAGGCACATAGTTTGTTGCAAGATTTTGTGTCTAGTAGCTGTGTGGAGCTAGAAATTGCCTATAATCAACTCTCAATCTGTGAATATGAGGCACAAAAGCGAGGGTTGCGCGTGTATAAAGACGAATTTCTAGCCCAAAGTATAAAGTTACGAATCGAGGGAGACAGGGATATTTTAGAAACATTTTTAGCCCAAGGGTACATAAGAGGATTCTAAAATTAGCCATTATATTAAAAAAACTTGCTACACTGCATCTTATTTTAAACTTAAGGGGACAGGATTTGAAAAAGTATGTTGTTGGCGTTGTGGGTGCGAGTGGAGCAGTAGGAGAAGAGATTTTTCGTGTGTTGGAGGAGTGTAAATTCCCTGTGGGCAAAGTCGTGCCATTAGCGAGTGCGCGCAGTGTAGGTAAAGAGGTAGAATTTGAAGGGAGAAGTTATAAGATTCTAGAGACAACCCACGATGTATTTGCAAAAGAGGGCATAGAGATTGCCTTTTTCTCCGCGGGTGGCTCCGTGAGTGCAGAATACGCAGAAAGTGCGGCAAAAGCCGGTGCGGTGGTGATTGATAACACAAGTCATTTTCGTATGCAAGAGGATATTCCGCTTGTTGTTCCAGAAGTGAATCCGCAGGACATCACGCATTGGCACAAGAGAGGGATTATCGCTAATCCTAATTGCTCTACAATCCAAATGGTGCATATTCTCGCCCCCTTACACAAGGCATTTGCAATCAAACGCGTTGATGTGAGCACTTATCAAGCGGCAAGTGGTGGTGGCAAAAGCGCAATGGAGGAACTTGTAATGCAAATGCAAGCATTTTTTGCTTTCAAGCTTGATGAAGTAGAATCAGTGAAGTTCCCGCACCGCTTGGCGCTGAATGTGATTCCACATATTGATGTATTTATGCCTAATGACTACACAAAAGAAGAAATGAAAATGATTAATGAAACACATAAGATTATGCACGCGGATTTTGCGGTGAGTGCGACTTGTGTGCGTGTGCCTGTATTACGTAGCCATAGTGAATCTCTTACGATTCAATTTGAAAATGAGGTAAGCGCCAAACAAGCCCAAGATATTCTCTCTAAGGCTGAAAGTGTCGTGCTATGTGATGTTCCACAAGAAAATCTCTATCCTATGCCTATTTTTACTACAGAAACTGATCAAACATATGTAGGCAGGGTGAGAGAGGATAATTTTGATAAGCATATTTTGCATTTATGGTGCTGTGCGGATCAAATTCGCGTGGGTGCGGCAACAAACGCGGTGCGTATCGCGCAAAAATGGATAGAAATGCAAGAAAATGAGAAATAATAAAAGCAAAGTAGAGGAGCAAAAATGATTTTTATCGATGCGTGTTTTAGGAAACCAACGCCTTATACGCCTATTTGGCTTATGCGTCAAGCTGGGCGGTATTTGAGCGAGTATAAAGCGACACGAGCAAAGGCGGGGAGTTTTTTAGATTTATGCAAAAATGTAGAACTTGCCACAGAGGTAACGCTGCAGCCCATCGAAATTTTAGATGTAGATGCGGCTATTTTGTTTAGCGATATTTTGGTGCTTCCTATGGAAATGGGGCTAGAGCTTGAATTTTTGGCAGGTGAGGGACCACATTTTAAACGCACGATAGAATCTTTGCACGATGTGCAGAGCCTCACAAACGGAGCGGATAAACTCGGCTATGTGTATGAGAGCGTGAGTAGTATTCGCGCGAGACTGCCAAAAGATAAGGCACTTATAGGATTTTGTGGCTCTCCTTGGACACTTGCGACTTATATGATTGAAGGGCAGGGGAGTAAGACTTATGCCAAAAGCAAAGCAATGCTTTATAAGCAGCCGCAGATTCTCAAAGCACTTTTAGAGCGTTTGAGCGATGAGCTTAAAATCTATTTGGAAAGACAGATTCAAGCGGGGGCAAATGCGGTGCAGATTTTTGATAGCTGGGCTGGGGCGTTAGAGCGCGAGGCGTATGTGGAATTTAGCTGGGCATATATGAAAGATATTGCCGCATATATCAAGGGCAAATATCCGCATATCCCTGTAATGCTTTTTCCTAAGGGCATTGGCGCATATTTAGATAAGCTTGATGGGGAATTTGATGTGTTTGGCGTGGATTGGGGGACGCCTATGAATCTTGCTAAGGAAAAGCTTGGTGCAAAGTATGTCCTGCAAGGGAATTTAGAACCCGCGAGGCTTTATAATGTAGAATCTATGAGGCAAGGGGTAAAGGATATTTTAGAAGTGATGGGTAAAAAGCCCGGACATATTTTTAATCTCGGGCACGGAATGCTCCCTGATTTACCACGAGAAAATGCCATAGAGCTTGTAAAAATCGTGCGCGAACTCTCACAACGATAAATTTTTCTCTTTCTCACTTAAAATTGCATTTGTTAATTTATATACAAATTTCTTTACCTTTATTGACATTTAAGCGGGGGGGGGGGGTAGTATTCTAAAGCTTTTTTAGCAAAATACTACTTCATAAGGGAGAAATAATGGTTTCAAAATCATTACTTTTTGGCACATTGCTTGGTGCTGTGCTGTTGGCAGGCTGTTCTAATAATGTCGCTCGTTTTTCTGTTGCTACGACAGGTTCGCTTCCTGTAAAAATGGAAAAAACCGACAAGACGGTAAAGGGGAAAGATTGTATCACAAGCATCTTGTTCTGGGATGTTGGTAATACACAAAATCGTATTAGTGGTGCTGTGGCAAATGCACTTGATGTAGCTGCAAAGCAAGGGCTTCCATCTGATGCACTTCAAAATGTGAATATTTCATATTCTACTTGGAGTGTTGTTTTATTTGGACGTAATTGCTACACCGCTACAGGACAACCTGTAACGGTTAAGTAAGCTCAAACTTCTTAATTCTAAAAGTATCTAAAGTCCCAAGGCGTTAGTACACTAAGGGGCTTTGGATTCTAAAATCCGCTTTTCATCAAGACAAATCATTCCTTTAATTTGTAGCCAAGTTTCTAAGATTTAAAAAAACTAGATTCTAAAAAATGCCGCATTGTGAAAATTTATAGAATCCTATGCTTATTTTTGCTCTCTTAAAGTGCGTTTAAAGCAGAATGTGATAGAATCCGCGCCTTTATTGACTAAAACTGAAAAAGGATTTATGATGAAAAAAGGCATTCACCCAGAGTATGTTCCCTGCAAAGTAACCTGCGTAACAAGTGGCAAAGAAATTGAGGTGCTTAGCACAAAAAGTGAGCTTCGTATTGATATTTCAAGCTTTTGCCACCCATTCTATACCGGTAGTGATAAGATTACAGACATCACAGGGCGCGTTGAAAAATTTAGACAAAAATATAATATGAAATAATCTCGTGCTGACGCTTGTGCCTACGCCCATAGGGAATCTTAGTGATATTACGCTTAGGGCGTTAGAGGCATTAAAACAAGCTGAAGTTATCTTGTGTGAGGATACGAGGGTTACAAAGAAACTTTTTGAGCTTCTCATCTCGCGCAATCTCCTTACATTACCCAGCGGTGAAGATTCACAATCTTTTATCGCCAAAAAACATTTTATCTCCTTTCATTCTCATAATGAAAAAGACTTTATTATCTCACTAAAAAGCAGTTTTTTTGAATCCAATGTGCTGTATGTGAGTGATGCGGGGACTCCCTGCATTAGCGACCCGGGCGCAAAACTCGTATCCTATGCGATAAAGCATAATGTTCCCTTTGATATTTTGCCCGGCTCTTGTGCGCTTAATGTCGCATTTTGTGGCAGTGGTATAGAATCTACACCTTTTGTGTTTGCGGGATTCTTACCGCATAAAAGCCTAGAGCGTAAAAAGGCAATCGCACAATTTGCTAAACTTCGCATAGGAGGCGCATATAGTGTGATTTGCTACGAAAGCCCTCATAGAATCTTGGAAGCCTTAGATGATATAGATTCTATTTCGCCACACATAGCACTTAGTGTGCAAAAGGAGCTTACAAAACTTCATCAACAACGATTTTATGGTAATGCAAAGGAGATAAGGCAAAAAATAGAATCAAGTTCTGTGCGTGGGGAATGGGTGATTGTCTTTGAGTTTCAAGAATCTAATGAGGAGGTGGGGTTAGGCTATGAGGAGGTGCTTTTACTTGATATTCCACCAAAAATAAAGGCTAAGATTCTTAGTAAAATGAATGGTAAGAGCGTGAAAGAATGCTATGAGGATTTACTACAAAATGGGGCAGGGCGATGATAATCTATGGTAAGCAACCGGTGCTGTATGCGCTAGAGACTTGCGCGTGGCGCATGGAGGAGATTTACTTGGCTAAAGAAGTCCCAAAGGAGATTTTCGCACAATGCGCAAAACTCAATAAGCCTATAAAGAGACTTGATTCTAAAAAGGCTCAAGCTTTGGCACGTGGTGGGAATCATCAGGGTATATTAGCGCGTATCACGCCCCCAAAACCCGCAAGCTTCGAGGAATTAAAGAGTAAAGATTCTCTGCTTGTGCTATGTGAGATAAGTGATGTTGGTAATATCGGTTCGATTTTTCGCACAGCTTACGCACTTGGCGTTGGGGGAGTAATAATTTCTTTGCCTAGTCTTAGTCAAAAAGCCTTAGAAAGTATAGCGCGACTTTCAAGTGGTGCATTTTTGCATATGCCTTATGGCGTATTTTCACATATATTTGATATAATAAACGAGCTGAAAAATGCAAATTTTATGCTTTTGGGCGCGGATATGCAGGGACAAGAGCATTGTGAAATAGAAAAAAAGTGGGCTTTGTTTTTGGGGAGCGAATCTCAAGGTTTATCAGGTCGGTTGAAGCACAAACTTGATACAATGCTTTCCATCAAAATGGCGCACGATTTCAACTCTCTCAATGTATCTGTGGCGACAGGAATTTTAATAGATAGGATAAATAATGCAAAAAGATTTTAATACTCAACTTGATAATGAGCTTTCTAAACTCAAGGCTATTGGCTTAAAAGAGCTCAGTAAGAATACAAAACTTGCGAGTACAAAGATTGAAGATGTGCTAGAAAAGCGGTTTGATAAAATAGATAAGGTAAGGGCGAAAGGTTTTATCGCGATTTTGGAGCGGGAATACGATGTAGATTTGCGTGATTGGATTATGCTATGGGAGGAAAGTCAAAAAGATAACGTCAAAAGCGTTTCGCAGGTGATTAGTAAGCAGGATGAGGAAGAGCGGGTACAGAGGTTGGTGGAGAATGTCGCTAAGGTGAAGCAAAAAGAGAAGGAAAAGGAGCAGCAAAAAAAAGAGGAAAAAAGTCGCGAACATCAAGTATTAAATCTCGCGCTCAAGAGTGAAAGTGCTACCAAGACAGATTCAGAATCTTATACTTGGTTTTATATGATTTTAGTTATTATCCTTTTGGCTTTAATGGGATATTTTGCATATAAGGCTTTTGTGAAAGACTATAAAGATAATGAAGTAAAACCTAGTGTTGCCACTATAACACAAACGAGTAATGAGGGAGAAGATGGATATGATGGGATATTTTTTGACCCTACAAAAACACAAGAGAGCGAGACAGATTCACAAGGAGAAATAGAATCTACCCCAGAGCATACAATAGGTGATGAGCTAAAGCCTCAAGCAGAGGAGAGCAATGTGGAGCAAAATTTCTTTTTTGGCAATTCACAAGTTACACAAAATGATAATGTGCAAAGCACCCAAGATTTAAAATCTACGCAAAATGCACCAATTACGCATTTTACACAAACACAACTCGTGAAAGACAATATTTTGCATATTACTTCAAACTATGATTTGTGGCTTGGTGTGATAAATCTAGAAACAGGCACAAAAGAGCAGTTTTCTTACAAAAAAGAATATGATATTAAGCTCACACACAGAATGCTTTTTGTAATGGGACATAGCACATTTAATCTTACACTGAATGGCGAGGAGATTTCACATGGCACGAAATATCCGGTAAGAATGTATTATGATGGAGAGAGTTTGAAAGATGTGAATTACACGACTTTTAAGCAGCTTAATGGTGGGTTAGAATGGTAAAAAAATGCCTTTTACTCACGTTATTAAGTATTTGTGCGTGGGCTGACACCTTTGATGATAAAATACGCAATCTTATGGGAGAGCAAAACTATCAAGTCAATGTGAATTTTATCAATAGAATCTTTGCAAATAAAAATATGTATTACAAGGGCGGACGCCTTGATATGGCAAAAATCGTGTATGTGCTTAAGGAGAATGGCTTACTCACATCGCGTTTTGGTCAGCCAAATGAAGTGAAACTAAGCTTAAGCGCACGCACTAGCCCGATTTTGCTGACCAAAATTGGTAATAATGTCCTCACATCAATGGGGTATTCTTATTTTGTCATCAGTAAAGCAGAACTAAGTAGCGGTTTGTCAAGCATAGAATTTTCTTTCAATACAGAGCATAGCCCAGATATGGGGATTATCATTAATGAATTGAGTAAAAGAGGCTTTGTATGTCTTGATATCAATCGGGTAGGCACATATGCGTGGGAATATACTCTAGAAGTGTATGAACCACGCTTGCCGAACACAAAGTTTCTAGCTAAAGGTGCGAATTTAGATCTACGCAATACTTCGGGTGAATATTGGCTTAATATTAATTCGGGCGGGGATTTGTCGATTCAACCCATAAATATGCCCAAGTGGAATCCGCGCGTGGTACTCTATGATAGGAATCTTAGCATAGTGGATATGGTGAATGATACAGGCTCGAGCGCGAATTTGAAAGTAAAGATTCCGCAGGGTGTAAAGTTTGTGATGATTACAGATTATGATAGCCCAGAGAGCTTAAAGAATGGCATTTCTGTGAATCTGAATTGATAGATGAAAGGATAGTATTATGTTTGATGAAATTGAATTTAATAAAATAAAGCGTCTGCCAAAGTATGTTTTTGCCGCAATTAATGAGATTAAGCTAGAGATGAGACGCAATAACGAAGATGTGATTGACTTTTCTATGGGTAACCCAGATGGCAAGACACCAGAACATATAATCCAAAAACTTTGTGAATCTGCACAAAAAGACAAGAATCAAGGCTATTCTGTGAGTCGTGGCATCTACAAATTGCGTTTAGCGATTTGTAATTGGTACAAGCGCACTTATGGTGTGGAACTCGACCCAGAGAGCGAGGCTTGTGTAACAATGGGGAGTAAGGAAGGCTATGTGCATCTCGTTCAGGCAATCACAAATCCGGGTGATAATGCCATTGTTGCTGAACCAGCCTATCCTATACATTATTATGCGTTTATCCTGAATGGTGCGAATGTTTCTACTTTTGGGCTCAAGTGGAATGAAAATATGGAGCTTGATATTGATGATTTTTTTGCGAATATCAAACGCGTTTTGCGTGAGGTAATGCCTCGTCCAAAATTTGTTGTTGTGAATTTTCCGCATAATCCTACCACGATTGTCGCTTATAGGGAGTTTTACGAGCGTTTGGTAGCTATGGCGAAACAAGAGAGATTCTATATTATTTCGGATATTGCCTATGCGGAGCTGTGCTTTGATGGATTCAAAACACCTAGTGTCCTTGAAGTTGAGGGTGCTAAAGATGTGGCAGTTGAGAGCTATACATTGAGTAAAACTTACAATATGGCGGGTTGGCGCGTGGGCTTTGTTGTGGGGAATAAAAAAATCATTCAAGCCTTGCAAAAGATTAAAAGCTGGATTGATTATGGAATCTACACGCCTCTGCAAATTGCCGCAACTATTGCGCTTGAAGGCGACCAATCTTGCGTGGAGGAGATTAAAGGTAAGTATGAAAAGCGTATGGAGGTGCTGATTAAGAGCTTTGGCGAGTCTGGTTGGGAGATGAAGAAGCCAAAGGCGAGTATGTTTATCTGGGCGAAATTGCCCGAATGCGTGGGTGATATGGGAAGTTTGGAATTTTCAAAGAGATTGCTTAAAGAAGCAAAGATTGCCGTGAGTCCGGGTGTGGGATTTGGCGAGTATGGCGAGGGTTATGTGAGGATAGCACTCATTGAAAATGAAAAGCGTATTCGTCAAGCCGCTCGGAATCTCAAAACATTTTTGAAACAATTTCAATAAGAAGTTTATTATGTCTAAGCTCATTGTGGGTATGATTGGCTTTGGTGTAGTGGGAAGTAGTGTGCTAAAAACTCTGCTTAATAATCACGCTATCATCAATGCAAGAGCCGGTAAGGAAATCGTGGTGAGGCGCGTTGTTGTGCGCAATGAAGCAAAAGCCCACGCAAAACTTAAAGAGCTAAATGCGACTGAAGTCAAAGTTAGCACAGATATAAATGATATATTGCAAGATAGTGAGATTGAGGTTGTTATCGAACTTATGGGTGGTGTGAATCTCGCCTATGAAATCGCAAAAAAGACACTCCTTGCAAAGAAGGCTTTTATCACCGCAAACAAAGCGATGTTAGCCTATCATCGTTATGATATTGCTCCTCTTGCTAAGGGGCTGCCCGTAGGTTTTGAAGCAAGTGTGTGTGGTGGGATTCCAATTATTCGTGTGCTTAAAGATGGCTTGAGCGCAAATCATATTAATGCCATTGCTGGGATTTTAAATGGCACAAGTAATTATATTCTCACACAAATGCAGCAACACAAGCAGGATTTTCAAACCGCGCTAAAAGATGCACAGAATCTTGGTTATGCAGAAGCTGATCCCACACTTGATATAAGCGGTGGCGATGCGGGGCATAAGCTCCTTATCCTTGCTTCTCTTGCGTATGGAATCCACGCTATGCCCGAGGATATTTTAATTGAGGGGATTGAGGGTGTTACGCCTGATGATATAGAGTTTGCTGATGAGTTTGGCTATGTGATTAAACTGCTGGGTATCGCTAAGAAGCAGGGCAACGAGGTGGAGTTGCGTGTTCATCCTTGTATGATTAAAAAAGAAGCGATGATAAGTAAGGTTGATGGCGTGATGAATGGCATTAGCGTGGTAGGAGATTGCTTGGGCGAGAGTATGTATTATGGCGCAGGGGCTGGAGGGGACGCGACTGCAAGCTCCGTGATAAGTGATATTATCGCGATTGCTCGAGGTGAGAGTGCCGCAATGCTTGGCTTTGAGCGCACATTAGACGATAAGCACATTAGACTTAAGCATAGAGATGAGATTTTTGCGCGTTATTATATACGATTGTATGTGAGCGACAAGCCCGGCGTTTTAGGGCAGGTCTCGCAGATTTTAGGGAAGCATCATATTTCTATTAAAGCATTTTTGCAAAAAGAGACAGATTCTAAAAATGTCGCAAAAATGCTTTTCTCTACACATCATTGCTATGAAAGAGATATTAATAGCGCGTTTGCAGAGCTAGGCGAGATAGAAAATATTGTGCAAAAGCCCTATAAAATGCGCTTGGAATAAAAACTTTACATAGAAACTTATAAACACAATACTTCAAAGATAGCCCAAAGTTAGATTCTAATGAGTTTTTATCATTTGAAAATACACAACTAGCATCATCTCTTTATACACAAAAATTGTTACCTTTTGTGTATAAATGTATATTAATATTCTAAATTTCTTTTACTTTTAAGCAAAAGGAGGGGGGGGCGGCTACAATCTCGGGAGCGCATTTGACGCAAAATAATAATAAAGGTGGTTCACAATGAAAAAGATTTTGGTAAGTTCTGTTGCAGCTTTAGTCCTTACAAGCTCCGCTTTAATGGCTGAAGAAAGTGGATTGTTTGTAGGTATTGGGACAGGTTATGGGCAAAGTGAAATCAAAACTGATAGCACAAAACAAAAACTTGATGGTGTAAGTTTTGAAACTATTGTTGGATATAAATCATTTTTTACTCCTGCTTTTGGTTTGCGCTATTACATAAACTTTGCTTATGCAAATGCGGAAGCAGAAAATGACTTAAAGCCAAAAATTATAATGAATTATGGGTTAAATATTGATGCACTTTATAATGTGATTGCAAATGCAAATGCAAATTTTGGTGTATTTGTGGGTGTAGGAGCTGGTGCAAATACTTGGGCTGCAAAAAATAATGAAGATTTCAAAGCAAAAACAGGCTTTAGTGCTGCCTTAAATGCCGGCTTAAGAACTCAATTTGGCAAACATCACGGCATAGAGATTGTTGCTCGTGTGCCTTTTGTAGATACGAAATTGGAAAATAATAGGATAACAGGTGAAGAACAAACAGGCTCGCATATCTATAATGTTGGTGCACGTTATATTTTGAGTTTCTAAGTCTTAATTTTTTGAGGACGCTCCTTTTGTTTTTTTGAATCTAGCAAGCCGAGCATATGTTAAAAATATCATATTAGAATCAGCACAAATTCACAAGGCTAAAGGAGCGTTATGAGTAGGGAGAAGGGTACTCGGGCGGAGGAGAGAGCTTGTGTATTTTTGCAAGAGAGAGGTTTTGAGATTATAGAGCGGAATTTTTTTGCACGATATGGCGAGATTGATATTATTGCCAATAAAGATTCTATCTTGCATTTCATAGAAGTCAAAAGTGGCAAGAACTTTGAACCTATTTATAACATTACGCAAAATAAGCTTGAAAAGCTTCAAAAAGCCATAGGGCTGTATCTCTCCACGCATAATATCACAAAAGCCTATTGCCTTGATGCGCTGATTATTAAGGGTGAGGAGATAGAGTTTTTAGAAAATATTACCTTGTGTTAAAAATTAAAATTTATAGAATGGAATCTTTTTGTGCTTTAGTCTCGCCTATTCTTCTAAAAGATTGCATTCATTAGGCTAGTCATTATCATTTTGAGAAATTCCTAGCCTAAGTTCCACGCAAAACTATTTAAAGATAATGAGTTTCAATTCTTAGAATCAAGTTTAAAACTCACAAAATAAAATAACTATTTTTGTGAGAAGCGAATGAAGTCTCTGTTGGGATAGGGCATATCTCTATCCACAATCAATATACAAAGCGCAAATTCCTTGAAGGCATCAAGAGGGCACGACCTCATTTAATAAGGGGGAGGAGTAAGATGTAATGGCTGATTTTGCTACATTTTAACCCTCTTTTATAAAGTAAAAACTAAAAGGTTTTTTGCAATAGAGGTTTAAAAAAGCTTACAAAATAGAATTTATAAGTTTTAAGTACCCTTGAAAATTAAAGATTCTAAAGTTTTTAGTATTTTTTGAATCTACCTTTACGAAACAAAAACAAGTTTTTATTTCGTAAAAAAGTTTAGAACTTTGAAATACTCGCTGCTTTGTGATTTGGGTATAGTTTTTGTCGTGGGGAGAGCTAAAACTTCGTATTTTTTGCTGTATTCGAGGTAATGTAGCTCTATTACATCACCCACGCGCACTTCCTTGCTCGGCTTGGCAACAACATTATTTACGCTTACCACGCCACTTTCGCACATATCTTGTGCAATTGTGCGCCTTTTGAGGATATTTACACTGCTTAGATATTTGTCGATACGCATTAACGAATCCTTTTGATTTTTTTGTGATTGATTTTATACATTTTTGAGCCTTGATTCTCAATAAATCCCCTCTTATCGCGCACAATCACATCGCATACTTTTTCTGCCCATTGTTGATTAAAACTGCCTTTTGTGGGATTTGCCGAAGTAGAATAAAGTGCGCAAAATGGTGCAAAAAAGCGTGAATGTAGGCTATCATATACTACTCTTATAGCTTTTTTGTTTGGATAAACAAAGGTGCAAAGCGTTGATTTTCTTATACGATTTTTATGTAGAGGCGGGATTCTTACATAGTCTTTTAGTGCCTGCAGTGAAGCTACTTGCATAAGTACATTTTGCGAGGCTGGGCGATTTTTAGCGATGTTTAGAATCTGCATATTTGCACTAAGTAAGCCAATGGTCGTATCGCACTGCGCAAGATATATAAGATTTTTTTGCGACTTGCACACTTTTTTTTCAATCTTTTGAAACATTAAATCCTTGCTATTTTGCACTTTTGCCATTATTGCACTACTTCTTGGGCTTGTGCGGTTTGTGGTTCATCTGCGCTAGATTCTATATTTGGCTCTATGGGCTTTAGATAACCGTCCTCTACAAGAATATTCACAATACGCGCAAAAATAGGTGCAGCGGTGCGTGAGCCATAGTAGTCATCTTTGATGTCAGATTCAAAAGCGACAACACCTATTGTATAGGCATTGTTTTCATCCTGGGCAAAGCCAAAAAACGAACCATTATATTTACTATCATATTTGCCATTACTAGCGATACGCGCGGTGCCAGTTTTCCCACCTGTGATGATGCCCTCAATCTGCGCGATTTTAATCACTTTTTTTACCACTTGGACAAGGGCATTATGAACCTGTTGTGTGGTTTGTGGCGAGAGAATGGCGATAGGCTCAAAACGTTTTGGCATATATTTTTCGCCACTGGGGGCGGTTACATACTCACTCACTCGTGGCGTTACAAGATAGCCGCCATTACTAAAAATCGCATAAGAGCGCATAAGTTGTATGAAAGTCGCCCTCATTCCATAGCCATAGCTTACACTTGCGCGATATACTTCGTTATGAAAGGTTTTTGGGCTAGGTACTAAGCCTGTTTTTTCATATGGCAGGTCAATCCCGCTTGGTTCGCCAAAGCCAAAGGCGTGTAAAGCAATGTGATATTCATTGGGCTTTAGGTCTTTGGAGATTTTTACCATTCCTATGTTGCTAGAACGCACGATAACATCTTCCGCACTCGCGCTTTTGAGCGGGTGTGTGTCGCGTATGGTATAGCTTTTGAGCTTGTAATAGCCATTATCTAGCTCGATGATGTCTTCTGGGCTTATCATACCCTTTTGCAATAAAATCGCATAAATGATAGGCTTAATCGTACTACCGGGCTCATAAGAGTATTCAATAGCATTAAAATTGAGATTAGGATAGTCTTTTTGCTGAATATTTTTTGGGTCGAAGCGATTTGAAGTGGCGAGGCTTAGGATTCTACCCGTTTTAGAATCCATAACTCCAGCGATAATCTCGCGCACCTTGTAACGTTTTTTTGCTTCATCAAGCTCATATTCTATTTTCTTTTGTAGTTTGAGTGGAATGCTAAGCGTAACATCAAGTCCATCTTGTTTGCCCTGTGTCATAGCGGCTTTGTTGGCGATGATATTGAATCCTACATCGCGCTTACCGGTGATGCTGCCATCTTGTTTGGGTGAGAGTATATCATTATAGTATTTCTCCACGCCTTTTACACCATCAACGCGCGTGATGTTTTGGCTCTCTACTTTGCGCGTATAGCCGATAAGCGGCTCGAGGATATTTTTATACACATAATTTCTGTTGTTTCCGCTTACTTGAATGCTTAAACCCATTTTTTGGATAATGCGCCCTCTCTTGTCCTCATACTCTCTAAACACATCGTAGCGGATAAGGATAAGATTCAGATTTTTAAGATTTGTAGCCGCGGTGGAATTAAGCGTGTATGAAAGCACGACATAGCCTTTTTGGTTTAGCTTCTTGCGTATTTCATCTTGTGAGATTCCGCTATATATGGAAAAAAGTGTAATAAAAAGCTCTTTTTTATCTGGGTCAATGCTTTGGGTATTCACACTTGCCTTGTAGAGTTTATCACTATAAGCGACTTCGAATCCATCGCTTGTATAGAGGCTACCTCGTATCGAAGTATCACTACGCGTGGCAGTATTTGTGGGGAGTTTGCGTGGGGTTATCATTTTGACATAAACGATACTAAGAAAAATAATAAAACATAAGAGTATAATGAAAAAAACAGAGATAACAACCCCTGTTTTTTTTGCATAATATGCCACACAACGCCTTAGATTTGGGTTCTTAGAATCTCTTTATAAGCGTTGATAGCTTTATTTCTTACCTCAAGCATCACTTTCATACTATTTTCTGCGCGGTTAATCGCTATTGCCGCTTGGTGCAAGTCTTTTACTTGCCCACTTGCGATGTCTGCAAGAGCCTTTTCTGAAGTTTGTTGCTCAGCATTTACATCTTGGATTGAATTTTTAAGCGCACTAATAAAGTCAAGTCCATTTTGCTTGTCCTTGCCCTGCACACTTTTGCTATCTACACCGATAGGTTGAATGTCATTTGTAATCATATTGAATTGATTAGCCATCTATTTCTCCTATGCTTGAAACATTGTAATTGCGTTAGTCGCCATATTTTTAGCACTCTGGAACGCCGCTACATTTGCTTGGTAAGCTCGTGTAGCTTCTATTAAATCGGCCATTTCGACAACGGGATTAATGTTAGGATAGGCGACATAGCCTTCAGAATTTGCATCTGGGTGGCTTGGGTCGTATTTCATCAATGGTTCCCTGTCATCACGTGCAATTTTATGAACATAAACACTCATTATAGCAGGTTTTGGTTCTTTTCCCAAATCTCCCTCACGTAAAGGGTCTTCATATTTTAGTTGTTGGTTATTTTTTCCCAATTTTTCATTGAGTACTTTATCAAAATCAAATGCTCTAAATACCACCTCTCGCCTACGATATGGTCCGCCCTCATCGGTGCGTGTGGTGTTTGTGTTAGCTATATTTGATGAAATAGTATTTACGCGCACTCTCTGTGCTGAAAGCCCATATCCGCTAATATCAAAACTTGATAAAAACATTTTTGCTCCTTATTTAGAATCTATATATTTCTTCCAGAATCTATGGCATATGTGAAGATTCCCTTGTGTCGCTTTAGCGCGCTTGTCAAGGCTTGATACATTGTGCTATTCTTACCCATTTCACTTGTTTCTACATCTAAATCTACGCTATTGCCATCATTTTTTGCTAAATGCCCATCACGCCAAAACATCGTTGCGCTATCTTGTGGTTTGCGCTTTGTATCAAGGTGCATTTGCGAAGTTTGAGCGAGTGGAAGCTCGTAGCTTCTAGGGGCTGTGTTAAAAATCTTTTGATTTTCTCTTGCGAGATATTGCTCAAAATTAATATCCTTAGGGCGATAAAAGGGCGTATCGGCGTTTGCAAGGTTTGAGGCAATCATATCTTGCCTAATTGAGCGATAATCAAGCGCCTTATAAACGACTGGATAAGCCTTTGAAATATCTGCTATAGCCATTTTTCACCTCTTTTTAAATCTATTTTAGAAACTCGTGTAACGCAGATTTTCAAGCAAAATATATTCCAAAAGAGGCTGCTATGATTCTGTGTGTTTATTGCAATATAAAAATATAGATTGATTTTTAAGGGTTTGATTGTGTGGATTAAAGTGTAAGGGCGGTAGATTCTAAAAACAGAGTTAGAGATTAGCAATTATCCCTCACTTATGAGATTATAATCTATCAAGCCCAAATCTCTAAAAAAGTGTATTGACTTGCTCGATGAAGTCCATTGCATCGACATTTGTGCCATTGATAACGATACCAAAATGCAAATGCGCCCCGCTCACGCGCCCTGTATCGCCACTTTTAGCGATAATATCTCCACGTTTTATGGTATCGCCTTGCTTCACATTAAAATCACTCAAGTGAAAATACACACTCACAAGTCCTTCTCCGTGGTCGATAGCAATCGTTTTGCCCGATAAATATCTATCCTGCACAAGCGCGACCCTGCCGTCATTACTCGCCTTTATATCTGTGCCAATCGCCGCGCGAAAATCTGTGCCTCCGTGGTAGCTTTTAATCGTATTGTTAAACACGCGCGCACTTCCATAAGGGCTTGTAATTACTGAATCTAGGGGTTTTATAAAGGGTTTGTCCCATAGTCGCCCTTTTGTGATTGTGCGATAGACTTTTATCATATCTTCCCTTTCTTTTTCAATGCGCTTTGCCACCTCCTGTGAATAGCTCACTTTATCTTTTGCGACTGTGATTTGTTCTTTTTTGTAAGTCTTTTGTATGATGTTAATTTGTGCAATATTTTCTTTGCCACTTTTGATAAATCTTGTATCCTTTTCATAATAGCCAATAGGTACAAAGGCTACAAAACTGCCTTTTTTGCTAGGGTGGGTAAAAAAATGAAGTGATTTTTTGTTGGAAGTGAGGGATTTGTTGCTATTTGTGATATACATAAAAGCTGTGCCATTATAGGCGGTATAGGGCATTAGAGGTTCTTTTGCATTAAGCACGCTAAGGTTAAAATGAAACATCATCGAAATGACAACAAAATAATACAGAATCCGCATTTTTACTCCTTTTTTGCACGAGATTATAACATTAAAAGCTTAGATTAAAGAATTTTAGGATAGAATCGCCCCTTTGTTTCTACAAAAATACTTCAATTCACAAGGAAATGCAAATGTATGCGATATTTAAGAATGGAGGCAAACAATACAAGGTCATTGAGGGAAGCATCGTGCTTCTTGATAAAATGAGCCTTGAGCCAAAGTCAAAGGTTGAATTGAACGAAGTTTTAGCGATTGTCGATGGAGATAATGTCCGCACAGGCACGCCGCTTGTTGCAGGTGCAAAAATTGAAGCGGAAGTTATCAATGAGGGCAGGGGCAAAAAGGTCGTTACATTCAAAAAGCGTAGAAGGAAAGATAGCAAGACAAAAAGAGGCTTTAGGCGGGACTTTACACGCGTGAAGATTCTAAAGATTGTAGCAAAATAAGGAGTAGATAATGGCACACAAGAAAGGTCAGGGAAGCACCCAAAATAATCGCGATTCAGCAGGACGCCGTTTAGGTGTAAAGAAATTTGGCTCACAATTTGTCCGCGCAGGAAACATTATCGTGCGTCAAAGAGGCACGAAAGTGCATCCGGGTGATAATGTAGGCTTAGGTAAAGATCATACGATTTACGCCCTTATTGATGGAATTGTGAAATTTCAGCAAAAAGATAAGAATCGCAAGAAAGTTTCAGTTATTCCCGCTTCTTAGGGGGATGTGGTGAGATGTTAGAATCTCGCCACTACCAGCGGGTGTGGAGTGTATAGGTAAGCATTTATGAGAATCTTTACATATATACTTGAATACACTCTTGCGTGGCTGTGCGTCCTTTGAGGGGTTGGAATGTTTGTAGATAGTGTAGATATTTTTGTTGCTTCGGGCAAGGGGGGGGCTGGTGCGGTGAGCTTCCGCCGAGAAAAATTTGTCATTCAGGGCGGACCTGATGGTGGCGATGGTGGCGATGGTGGCGATGTGTATGTGGAAGTAGATAACAACACCGATACACTTTCAAAATATCGCGGTGCGCGTCATTATAAAGCAAAAAATGGGCAGCCCGGTCAGGCAAAAAGATGTAATGGCAAGAGGGGTGAGCATATCACGCTTAAAGTCCCGCTCGGGACGCAGATTCTAGACTTTGATACAAAAGAGTTGCTCATAGATATGAATACCTATCCAAAAAATGTGTGTTTGCTTAAAGGTGGCAAAGGAGGGCTGGGCAATGTGCATTTTAAAAATTCTACCAATCAAGCTCCTACCTACGCGCAAAAGGGCTTAAGCGGGGAGGAGAAACATATCCTTTTAGAGCTAAAGCTTATCGCTGATGTGGGGCTTGTGGGATTTCCAAATGTAGGCAAATCTACGCTTATTTCCACACTTTCAAACGCAAAGCCTGAAGTGGCAAATTATGAATTTACCACACTCACACCCCATCTTGGTGTGGTCGATGTTGATGAATTTTCATCTTTTGTGATGGCAGATATTCCGGGTATTATTGAGGGTGCAAGTGAGGGTAAAGGGCTTGGGCTAGAATTTTTAAAACATATTGAGCGCACTAGCTTTTTGCTTTTTGTGCTAGATTCTATGCGTGAGCAGAGCTTCAAAGAGCAGTGGGAGATTCTCAATTTAGAGCTTCAAAAGTTTTCATCTATCTTAGCCCAAAGAGCCTTTGGGATTGTGCTTTCAAAAAGCGATATGCAATATTTGGGGGAGGAGTTTAGATTCAAATTTGAAACACAATCTAAAGAGTTAGAGCAGTTTTTAACCCACAAAGGTAATCCGCAAAAATTTATCTTACCTATTTCAAGTCTTAAAAAAACAGGCTTAAAAGAACTTACTTTTACACTTTTTACTGCTCTTAAAGCATAAATCTTACAAGAGCGATTCATTTTCAAATAATCACTCTTGTAATGTAACAATTTTTTATATAAACATCTACTCCTATATTTTGTTTTAAGCAAAAATGAGAAAATTAAATGTAATGTATTTACTTTTTTGGAGGATTTAAATAATATTCATATTAGGTGCATCACTACTCTGCTTTGAATAGCTTTGTGCTAACAAAAGGGTTGTATCTTTGGAAGTAAATGTGTTTTGGATTCTATTTTAGAATCTTTAGGTATTAAACATTCTCTTTAACGCCCCCCCCCACAGATAAGTTTAAGGGTGCTAAAATGACAGAATCTAAGCCATTATTTTGTTTAGGAAAGCTTGGAGGCGCGGAGTTTTTGGGGATTCAAAAATCTCTGTGGGTGTGCCTTGCTCTGTTATGTGTCCATTTTCCATAAAAATAATGCGACTAGCCACTTCTCTAGCAAAGCGCATTTCGTGCGTTACGCAGACCATACTCATACCCTCACTTGCTAAATCCCTCATCAAATCAAGCACCTCGCCCACCATTTCGGGATCAAGTGCGGAAGTTGGCTCATCAAAAAGCATAATCTCGGGTTTATTCATTAGTGCGCGAGCAATTGCCACCCTCTGTTTTTGCCCACCGCTTAGGCGTGAGGGATAAGAATCTTGTTTATCAAGTAAGCCTATGCGCTTAAGGAGCTCCTGTGCTCGTGTAATAGCCTCATTTTGGCTAAGTAATTTTAAAAATGTGGGCGCAAGGGTGAGATTCTGTAACACATTGAGATTGTTAAATAAATTAAAATGCTGAAACACCATTCCCATTTTTGTTCGCGCCTTATTTATGTCCCAGCTTGAAGTATCTTGCGGGAACAAAATCTTATCATCAAGATAGATTTCCCCACTGCTTGGGACTTCGAGGAGATTTATACATCTTAGTAAAGTTGATTTGCCCGAACCACTCGGTCCTATAATGACGACTTTTTCACCCATTTTGATATGTAGATTAATGTCTGTAAGCACTGGTTTATCATCAAAATACTTGTGTAATTGCTTAATATGTATCACTTGCACGCAACCTTTTTTCGTAGAGTTTGACGAGATAGCTCGCGCATATCACGAGCAAAAGATAGGAGAGGGCGAGGAAAAAATACGGAAACATATATTCGTAGTTTGCCCCGCCTATGCTTTTAAAAGCGTAGGTAAGGTCGTGAACGGTGATGTAGTTTGCTACTGAAGTTTCTTTTAGAAGCGTGATAAACTCATTACAAAGTGCGGGTAAGGCATTTTTGAGTGCTTGAGGAAAGATGATATAGCGCATACTTGCTCGTGCGCTTAGTCCTAAAGCCCTCGCTGCTTCATCTTGCCCCCTATCTACGCTTAGAATCCCACTGCGCACGATTTCGCTCACATATGCACCGCTATTTAAGCCAAAGATTGCTACCGCAACAAGAAGTGCGCTTACGCCCTTTAGCCCAAAAGCGGGGAGAATCACAAAATAGATAAAAAGGAGTTGCACGACAATGGGAGTACCACGAAAGAAACCCACATACGCCTTGAGAAATGCGCACAAGATTTTATGCGGGAGCGGAGGATTCCTATAAGTAATAGCAATCGCCACCAAAGTGCCCACAATCACGCCAATAAAAAGTGCTAAAATAGCGAGAAGCAAGGTCGTGCCAAGCCCCTCCAAAACAAGCTTGTATCCACCATTTGTGATGAGCTGATGAGTGAAAAGAGCGTATTTTTGTGCAAATTCCATTCGTTATTTTCCTGTGTAGTAAGCCTTGATAATATTTTCAAGTGTGCCATCTTGTTTGAGTTCATTTAGAATCTCATTAATAGAATCCCTAAGCTTTGGTTTGTCTTTTGTGATACCAATGGCGTATTTTTCATTGGTGAGTGCGATTTCAATAATTTTCGTTCCGCTATTTGCTTTGACAATCTCGTGTGCAGGCATTTCATCAATAATCACAACATCAATTTGAGCATTTTTCATCGCAATCGCTGCGAGTGCGCCATTTGAAAAGCTTTTTGTGGTGGCATTAGAAAATCCTTCAAACCCCCAATCTGCATCACCTTTAGCGTAAAAAAGCCCTGTTGTGCCTACTTGCACACCGATTCTAAGATTTGGAATCGCCTTAAGCGCACTCACAAGATCTTTTTTTGTGGTAATGTTATCAAAGCGCGTATCATCACTAAGCGTGATAAGCATTTGTGAGGCGTTAAAATAAGTGTTACTGAAGTCAATGACTTTTTCGCGTGTGTCGTTTATAGTCAAGCCTGAAAGTGCAATATCTGCGTTGCCTCCGGCAAGTGAAGTAACTACCGAATCAAACTCCATATCCTTAATAACAAGCTTTTTATCAAGTTTTTGAGCAATGACACGCGCCAAGTCCATATCAATGCCTTTAAATTCCTGTCCCTCGACATACTCAAATGGTGTAAAATTCGCTGCAGTCGCCACGACAAGTTCATCATCTTTACACCCATTGAGCGCAAAGATACCGAATATTGCAAACATCACTGCCACTATGACTCTCAAATAAAACCTTATAAAATATGATACGCGCATATTATCCCTTTAGCCAAAAGTAAAAGCGCGTATTCTAATCTTTTTAAACTTAAATTAAAATGGACGCGCGGAGTTTAAGATATAGTGTGCCATATAGTGATAAATCCAAATGTGTTAGAATCTGTAAAGCAAAAAAGGAGCGTAAATGTGGTTGGCAGGGATTGATGAGGCAGGGCGGGGCTGTCTGTGTGGGAGTTTGTTTGTCGCTGGTGTGATAGGCAAGGCACATATTATTAAATCTTTTGGTGCAAAGGATAGTAAGAAACTCTCACCTAAGCGGCGTGAGATTCTCTATGAGGCGATGTGTGAGGCGCGAGAAAGGGGCGATTTAGCTTTTTTTGTGGTGGAAATAGATGCAGAGGAAATAGATGCAAATGGTTTAAGTTCCGCTATGAGAAAGGGTATAGAATCTGTGATGAGTGCGATTGGGAATTATGCGCTGGCAGGGCAGATTCTGCAAAAAAGTATCTTTAAGATGGCGCAGGATTCACAGGATTGGCAAGTTTTGCAAGATTTTAAAGAGAGTGTAGATAGAGTAGAACAGGAGAAAGCGCAAGTCAGCGAGAGTAGTCAATGTAATGTGGTACACAATAGCGCAATAGGTGCAAATGAGCTTGTTGTTATAATAGACGGGAATACGACTTTTAAGGCGCAGATTCCGCAATATTTGCTGAATGCAGGGCTAAAAATGCAAACTTTGGTTAAGGCAGATTCGTTATTTGAGGTTGTATCGTGCGCTTCTATCGTGGCAAAGGTGCATAAAGACAGGCAAATGTGTGAAGTAGATAAGATTTATCCCCAATATAAACTTGCTCAAAACAAAGGCTATGGGACTTTGGAGCATAGAAAAAGTATTGTTGAATATGGATATTGCCCTTATCATCGCAAGAGTTTTACATTTTCACTTTGATACACTATGCCTAAAGAATGCTCGGTTTTAACTTTGGTTTAAATTAAAACAATATAGAATCCCAAGAAGTTTTAGCAAGATTTAGAAATTGCAGAGGGGAAGTGGGCTTATGTTGCCAGAGTGGAGTGATAAGTTTAGCGTCCATAATGAGATTATAGACGAGCAGCATCAAAGGCTGTTCGAGTTGGCTCATCGTGCCTACAAGGTAGCGAATAGGCATACTGATAGAGAGCAGATTAGGGGTATAATTGCCGAGTTTTTTGACTATATGAAGACGCACTTTAGAGATGAAGAGCAATATATGCACGCTATTGGTTATTCGCGCTTGGAGGAGCATAAAAAAATACATCGTGCGATTGTAGCTGATATGGCGAGTATGGTAAAAAATGTCCGCTCTACAAATGAAATCAAGGACCAGATTCTTATTATTGCAAAAGATTGGCTTTTGACACATATTTTGCAAGAGGATATGCAAATTGAGAGATTTCGCAAGGCACATACAAAATCAACCGATAAGATATATACTTACATTTGCGCGTGTCCGAGCAGAGAGCATAAGCTTACAGAATCTATGCATATTTTTATTAAAAGTAGTGCGCGAAAAGTGCTATGCAAGGAGTGTCAGCAACCTATCGTGCCTAAAGATACATAAGCACTTCATCTTAACACAAAGGGGCAAGAATGTTACCAGATTGGAGCAATGAATTTAGCGTTCATCACGAGATTATAGACGAGCAGCATCAAAGGCTGTTCGAGTTGGCTCACAAGGCGTATCGTATAGCAAATAGCCAAAGCTCTGCCGAGGAAGTGAAAGGCATTCTTACAGAGTTTTTCAATTATATGAAGACGCACTTTAAAGACGAAGAACAATATATGCATACTATTGGCTACCCGCGCCTCGAAGAACATAGGAAGATTCATCGCACAATCGTGGCTGATATGGCTGGTATGGTAAAACACGTATCCTCGCTTGAAGTGATTAAGGAAATGATTTCTACAATCGCGAAAGATTGGCTTTTGACACATATTTTGCAAGAAGATATGCTGATTGAAAAATATCGCAAAGAGCAGTTAGAGAGTGGGGCGACTTGCGAGGTAAGAGAAGTGAGATACTATTACTATACTTGCGCGTGTCCAGGCAGAGAGCATAAGCTTACAGAATCTATGCACCTCTTTGCTGAACGCTCATCAAATCCTATCACTTGTAAGGAATGTCGCCAACAAATTAAATTTAAAGAAACGCGCGTGATAACCCAGCCCTGATGAGCTACTTTTAGATCGTCATCAAAGATGTGCGGTAGAGCAGATTCTAAACTTAGAATCTGCTTTTTCCTTAGCCCGCTTTGAGGCGGTTTGATTTGGGGTAGCCAAAAAGCTACAAATTTAAAAAATTACAGAATCTACAAACCAATCTTGATATCACTTTTTCCCTGCGTGATGATATTCATATATTCTTTGTAGATTGATTTATAGTTTTGTAAAATAGTATTATTTAGCTCACTAAACCACATCAGCTTGAAATTCTTAAACTGCGCGTTGTAGTAGGTATAGATAAGCTCTGCGCGTGGATTTGAAAGCTTGACTTTGCCGTCCTTTACCTTTGTAATCTCTACACTGCCTAGCATACCAATGCGCTTATTTGTGCCTCTCTGCCCCGAGATGAGATTCCCTAGTGAGTAATACACCAATGTATCGCCTATCCATTCCGCAGGTTGCACCACGTGCGGATGTGTGCCAATGACTAAATCCACACCAAGCTCGGATAGAAGCTTAGCATATTGTTTTTGCTCGGCACTTGGGGCAAAGTCATATTCAATCCCCCAGTGCATTGACACCATTAGAAAATCCACTTTCTCGCGCACCGCGGCAATATCTTTACGCAACAT
The DNA here is from genome assembly GCF_000765685.2 of Helicobacter sp. MIT 03-1616. Taxonomy (NCBI): domain Bacteria; kingdom Pseudomonadati; phylum Campylobacterota; class Epsilonproteobacteria; order Campylobacterales; family Helicobacteraceae; genus Helicobacter; species Helicobacter sp. MIT 03-1616. The sequence goes on from NZ_JROY02000004.1 coordinate 185,211, forward strand.
CTCTTTCGTATAGACATTGACAAGATATTCTTTGCCCTTTGGCAATGGAATACCATTTGTGCCATATGTGTAGGCTAAAAGCGCATAGGTGATACCATTTTTTTTCAGAATCTGCACTTGATTGCGCTCGTTGAAACTGCCATAACTTCCTGCTGTGAGCGCGTTTTTACCACGCCAAAATTCAAGCGAAGAGAGCACTGCCTTTTCTCCTCTATCAAGTGTGTGATTATTTGCTAAAGAGACGAGATTAAAGCCTAAGGAGAGCATATTATCGCCAAATTCTTGAGGCGAATTAAACGCCGGATAAGTGCTTAAGCCGAGCTTTGTGCCGCCTAGAATCGTCTCTTGATTATAAAAAGCCAAGTCGTATTTTTTTGCGATTTCAAGCGCAGTAAGCATTTTGCTAAAGTCATAGCTGCCATTTTCTTGTTTTGCATCATTATATACAGAAGCGTGCAGTAGCGCATCTCCTGCCATAATGAGCTTTAATGAGCCATTACCCGCCCCATACACACTTCCACATAGGATTGCGTAGCATATCACTAGCACAGAGAGAAATTTTTTCATTGCTATCCTTTTATTTGAGTTGTGGCATTTTACTTAAAATCTAATGAGATGAAGCTTTTTTGGCTTGATAGGATTCTATGGTATGCAAAATCATTTTAATTTTATCTATATCTTTCACACCCGGCACACTCTCCACGCCCGAGCTAATATCAAGCATTGTAGGAGAGAGGGAAAGAAACTCATTGATATTATCCGCACTAATGCCCCCAGCGATACACAAATATCGCTCTTTAAGATGACAAAGCACATTTGTGTCAATCCTTTTCCCAGAGCCGCCGCCTTGCGCACTTTGAGAATCTACAAGACAAAATGCCCCCTCATAATCAGCGATAAAATCCTCTGCCTTAGCGATATTTTGCACTCCATAGAAGCAAAAAGTTGCCTCTTTAAGCGGGATATGCGCAAATGTATGCGGTGTGAGCGAGTCTAGTCCGTGTAACTGAATCGCATCAATATGCCCCTGCTCATAAAGTGTTTTTGCCTCATTGAGTGCATTTTTATCATCTTTTACAACCACTACGCGCAAAATATGCGGATAAAGCGAGTGCAGAGCCTTACTTATCTCCTTTATGCGCTTAGATTCTATAAATCGTGGGCTATTTTGGGCGAGGATAAAGCCCAGCATAAAAGTAATTTTGTGTTGATATTTTGTTGCCTCTTCCGCGATAAGTAGCGCGTTATCAAGATTTGTGATACCGCAAACTTTAAGCAGGATTTGAGAATCCCCCACCTGTGCAGATTCTATTTTTGTAGATTCTATATTATGGCGCGTGAGCGTGGGGAAAGTGTAGCGATAAAAGCGCGGTTGCTGATTTTTACCGATGAGAAAGGCATTTTTGAGTGATTGTAGGGCGCGAGTTGGATTATTGTGAGCGACAAGATAGCTTCCGCATAAAATCCCACTAAAGCCAAAGCTTCCCACGATAAAGGCGGAGTGGGGGGAGTTTATACCAGATTCAAACATCACTTGCGTGTGGGGCAGGGTGCTTGTGATTGCACTTTTGAGTGCGCACGCCTGAATAATATCAATCTCTAGCGTGTGGAGATTCCGCGCATTTATACCTACTAGCGTGGGATTGAGCGGAGCGATAAAATCAATCTCTTTTTGCGTATGTACTTCAAGCAGCGGCGTAATGCCATATTTGAGGCATTCCTCATAAATTGCTTGAAGGTGTATAAATCCTTTATCCTCATTTATAAACATTGCTGCGATAAGTAGCACCATATCTGCTCCAGCGCAATAGCTTATCTCAATTTCTTGGGGATATTGGATAAAGTCCTTGCGTAAAATACACGCATTAGGATATGCACTCTTAACTGCCATTAAATCCGCTAGAGAGCCTTTAAAATGCCGCTCCTCACAGAGCACAGAGATTGCTCCAGCTCCGCCATTGAGGTAGTCTTGCGCGAGTTTGATAGGCTCATCTATCTTGCTTAAATCCCCGTGCGAAGGCGAAGCGCGTTTAATTTCAGCGATAAAAAATGTGCTATCAAGTTTTGGCTTGATAAGCGGGTGGATTCTAGATTGAGGCACATTATGCCCGAGCGCAAAGCCTTTTTGAGTAATATCTTGCGCTCGCTCTTGTGTGATTTTATGCAGAATCTCAATCATTTTTCTTTCTTGCATTTCTTTCCTCGCATTATTGTCTTAAATCAATGTATTGTGTGGCTCTAAAAAGGCGCATTGTAGCATTTTATTAAAAATAATACGAGAGCGAAAGTGTGCCAGAATAGCTCTTAAAGTCTTTGTAGGATTGCGCATAAAGCCCATAAAGGATTAGTGAGAAATTTCGGTGCAGAGGCACAGAGCCGCCTAAATGCAGTGTGTAGCCTAGCGTATGTGCTACATCATTTTCAAGTGCTACATTACCCACATACGCCTTTGTCTGTGGATTCTGTATAAAGGCGTATTGCACATTGAATCCACCAAAAAGTATGTGTCGCTCTCCAAAATAATAGCGCATTTGCGCACCAAGCTGCGCGGCTAGAGTGTGATTTTGTGCAGCATTGCGCGAGAGGGCAAGTGCGCTTGAAGTGCCCTGCTCCTTGAGCGAATCTTGCAAACCAAGCGTATATTCAAGCCCCAAAAATGGCTTCACATAAAGCTTATTCAGCATAAGCGGATAGCCTAGTGTGCTTTGTAGCCCCATTTCCGCATAAGCAAAATTCGATTCAAATGTGCTTTGATTGATAAATATCTCTCGTTTGCTTTTGTGCGCTGTCCTGCCATAATAGCCAAGCAATGTAAGCTCAAGTCTTGAAAGAAAGAATCTATCATACACGCCCACAAGAAAAGTATTTGAATCAAGATGAGTTTGTGCGTGAGAGATCTTATTTGAACTTTGAGAAGTGCCATAGGTGGCAAAGGCACTCAAATGATGAATTTTCCCTTGTATTGAGGCATTGAGACTTGCGCCATAACTTGGAATGGAGAGGTTGGCACTTGAGCCATTAGCGGCAAATGGCGTAATACTCACACTTCTTGGCTTATTTGGTGCGTAAAGAAGAGGCAAAGTGTTGCTTTGTAGCATACTCCAAAGGCTAAGGCTAGAATCTTGTGTAATAAGCGGTGCGCCAGAGTTATATACATCATCTCTTAGTTGTGTGAGATAGGCTCTATTGCCATAGGTATAAACGCTTTGTGTAGAGGATTGCGCATTAAAGCTAGATTCAAGTGCGTCAAGAATTTGATTTTGCGTTTTTGACACACTGCTTAGAAAGTTATTGATTGCGGCGGTGTTTTTTTGGATTGAGAGGGAATTGCCCTGCATTGTGGTATTGATAAACTCACTTTTGCGTCCATTGGTAAGAATTTCAAAATTTGTATTGCCTGTAACGCTCCCCGTGATAAGCTGATGAGAGCCTAGATTTGCTCCAGCTATATTAACTTGCACTTTGCCTTGATTCACCAGATTGCCTTCAAGCTTCCCTAGTACACCATTATATGCGCCAAAAATGAGCGTATTACCAGCATTATTTTCCATACCACCTCTTACGATGATACTTCCACCATAGATTTGCACACTAGAGCCACGAGTTTGCATATAATGGTTTAAGGCTTGATTATTTGTAAGCTTACCGCTAATGGTAATTGTCCCGCCATAGTTTATAAGATTCCCAGCACCCGGATTTGCCACATCAAAAATGCCATCGGCAGTTGGGTTGCCTCCATTTTGAAAATCCCCTGTGATATTTATCGTGCCATAATTTACTACCGATGAGAGTGTCAAATCTGTCTTTCCTGCACTTTGGTAGCCGGTATTTTCTACTTTGCCACTTAGTTCAATACTGCCATTGTTTTGGATTGCATTATGGAATCGTATTATGCCTGTATCTACGATGAGTCGTGTATTATTGCCAACGATTGTTTTGCTATTTGCAATGAAATAATCGCCATTGCTCACATTGAGCGTAGAGCCATTGCCAAGATATAAGTCATTTGCAGTTCCAATATAAACTTTTGATGAAGGTCCATATTCACTCGCGGGAATTCTTTGTCCTTTTTGTAAAATCACTTCAAGGGTGGCATTTTCATCAAGGACTAAGCCGCGTTGCACGGCGAGTGTGTGAAAGTCTTCTATGGTAAGCTTTGATTGGGTGCCAATGTGGAATCCTCCTACCATAAATACTGAATTTCTAAAACCATAGGGGTTTTGTGGTGTTTTACCAAAAAAGACAAGCGAGGAGGAACCACCATTAGTTGAGTAGCTAAAATCAAAAGCCCTAGGATTAAAAAAGCCGGGTGTGCCAAAAGTGCAGTATTGATTCCCACAAGTTGCGGTGAGATTATCAAATCTTCTTTCTCCATTTTGTAAAATAATTTGACTTGGAAGATTATTTGTATAATCTCGTGCCACAAGAGAAAGAGGCAGGATAAATAAGCACAAGATTAATGAGTAATATAGAATCTGCAATATTCTATTCATTCTGCCCCCCCCCCCCTTAATTTATAAGCCTTATGTAATAATGTGTCATTTTACCCAAATAAATGATAATAAGACTTAACAAAGAACAAAGCAGGAAATACCCTTGATGTTACTAATCTGCATTAAGAAGACAAAAAGTTAAAGACTTCTTTAAATTTTAGCGTGGCTTTAAGTTTGAAGTATTTAGACTTTAAGGGCATAAATATTTTAAAAATGCGAAGGAGAGTTATGAATAAGATTCTAAGTATTGGCTTGTGGGCGGCGGTATCGCTGCTTGGTGCGTGGTGTTTTGGCGTTTTGGCATTACACACGGGAGAGACTATCTCGGCTGTATGGATTGTAGTCGCCGCAGTATGTATTTATGCGATAGGCTATCGCTTTTACTCAAAGTATATCGCATATAAGGTGCTAGGGCTTGATGATAATCGTGCCACACCCGCAGTTGTAAATAATGACGGACGCGACTTTTGTCCAACAAACAAAATCGTGCTTTTTGGACATCATTTTGCCGCTATCGCTGGGGCTGGTCCGCTTGTAGGTCCTATCCTTGCTGCGCAAATGGGATATTTACCCGGTATGATTTGGGTAGTAGTGGGCGTTGTGTTAGCCGGTGCGGTGCACGACTTCACGGTGCTTTTTATCTCTATGCGCCGCAATGGTAAGTCTCTGGGCGAAATTATTAAACTAGAGCTTGGTAAGCCTATTGGCACGATAGCGATGATTGGGATTTTAGGCATTATGATGCTTATTATTGCGATTTTGGCGCTTGTGGTGGTAAATGCTCTGGCTGAATCTCCTTGGGGATTATTTACGATTGCTATGACAATTCCTATTGCGATTTATATGGGGCTTCATATGCGTTATATCCGCCCGGGCAAGATTGGTGAAGCAAGTATATTGGGCTTTGGGCTTTTGCTTTTGGCTCTTTACTTTGGACGCGATGTCGCAGCAAATCCTACTTTGGCGGAGATTTTTACACTTACTCCGGTTACATTGACTTATGTAATGATTGTGTATGGATTCATCGCAGCGATTTTGCCTGTATGGTTCTTGCTCGCACCTCGCGACTACCTTAGCACATTCTTAAAAATCGGTGTAATCGTGCTTATGGCTGGTGGAATTTTGATTGTTAGACCTGAAGTGTGCTTTGAGAGTGTAACAAAGTTTGTAGATGGCACAGGACCTGTGTTTAGCGGGCAGCTTTTCCCATTCCTCTTTATTACCATTGCTTGTGGGGCGATTAGTGGATTCCACGCACTTATTTCAAGCGGGACAACACCAAAAATGCTAGAAAAAGAATCTCACGCACGAATGGTAGGCTATGGCTCAATGGTTATGGAATCTGCTGTGGCAGTTATGGCTTTGATTGCTGCGGTGATTCTCACTCCGGGCTTGTATTTCTCTATCAATGTCGCTCCTGCAACGCTTGGCACGACAGGCATTAAAGATGTAGCAGAGGCAGCGGCTGTCGCGGCACAGACGATTAGTGCTTGGGGCTTTGTGATAACGCCTGAAGAAATTTTGGGTATGGCAAGAGAGATTGGTGAGAATAGCATTCTAAGCAAAACAGGTGGTGCGCCTACATTTGCGATTGGACTTGCTACTATTATTGCTCAAGTGCCTCTTTTTAATCAAGGCTCTGTGGCATTTTGGTATCACTTCGCAATTTTGTTTGAAGCACTCTTTATTTTAACTGCTGTTGATGCAGGAACTCGTGCTGGACGCTTTATGGTGCAAGATGTGCTAGGAAATGTATATAAACCTATCGGTAATATTCACTCATTATTCTGGGGCATTGTGGCAACTTTAATTTGTGTGGCTGGGTGGGGATATATCCTCTATCAAGGTGTTACTGACCCACAAGGTGGAGTAAAATCGCTTTGGACGCTCTTTGGTGTATCAAATCAAATGTTAGCAGGTATTGCATTACTCACCGTTATCACGGTGCTTTTCAAAATGGGTAAAGCAAAACAAGCGTGGGTGGCTATTTTACCTGCTGCTTGGGTGCTTATCAGCACACTATATGCGGGTGTATGCAAACTTCTCCCTGCAAATGGTGAGAGAGTTCACGATGCAGTGAGTCATATCGCACTTTGGCAAAATAATGCAAAAGCTGCTGCTGCTGAAACTGACCCTGCGTTGGCTGAAAGATTTGCGACTATTGCTACAAATAACCTCATCAATGCTTCACTCTGTGCGTTGTTTATGTGTGTTACTATCTTAGTGCTTATTCAATGTGTGAGGATTTGTTTGCGTTGCTCTAAAGGCACAAATGATATTCCACTTGCTGAAACTCCTTATCGCAAGGTAAGCGATTTTCAAGGACAACTAGCAAGTTCGCATTAGAATATGCCCCTTTTGGGGTATAAACCTTTCTTGTTTATTTTGTGAGAATCTTTGCATTTTGCGAGATTCTCGCTTTTCTCTTTTATCTCTTAAATATATTTTCACAAGCGCGTAAAATACTAAAAATATGTGGTGCAAAGTAGGCGAGTTTCTTTGAGGAGCCTACCCATTTTGTGTATGGCTCTAATGGTTTTAAATCAGATTCTAATTTAAGTGCTCCAAAAGCCCAATCAATATATTTTGAAATAAATATGTTGAGTTTGTCTCTCATATCTTTTTCGCTCGGCGGTAATGTATCAATAAAGGCTAAAATACCTAAACATATATAAGCAATAGAATAAGAAAAATAGTATTGTTTTATTTTGAGATTGTTATTAAAGGTATTTGCGATGTCTGTTATATACGCAGGATAGGATTTTAGAGACTCACTTTTACTAAAAGCATAGTCCCCAGTAGAATTTGCTCTTATGCGATAAATATAAAGTGCAGATTTTATAACTTTTATAGAATCTGTCTTTGCAAATAAAACCATACCAAACAAGATGTCTTCATTTCTCATATTTGGGCTAAAACGCAAGTTATCACAAAGTGATTTGTGAAACATACCGCCACATACAAACCAAAATAGATTTGCTTCTGCCCATATCTGTGTTGTGGATATATAATCTTTTCCAATATATTTCCTTAAGTGCAAATGATCTAAAAAATTGCCATTTGTGTGCGGGGTTATGCCATCTTCATAGAGTTTTTGCATATCGTGTATAAGCATTTTTTATCCCCAATTTCTTGCACACAAGTAGCGATACAATCATTTGTGAGCATATCATCTGAATCAACAAAGCATATATAGCTTATATCATTAGGTGGTGTGTTTGTGTGGGAGAAAATAATGCAAGAATTGATACTATAATCAATAGATTTAAAGGGGATAGATAGGCTTAGGTTTTTTCTATGCCCCCATTACACATTCTAGTGGCTCTCCTGTAAAGTAATTGATATTATTTGCGCTTAGGGCATTTGGCTTAAGCGTGGCTTTAAATGCAAAAGTAGGTAGCTTGTGAGATTCTAAATCTTGCCCTGATTCTATGATTGGTGTGAAATTAAAGCCATTGCTTATATATTCTAGCCCCATATTTCTTGCGCTTCCTTGCTCTCCATTGCTTTTGCAAATAAGTGTAATGCGATGATCTTTGTTAAAATATGTTTTTGCAATTTCTATGCTTTTATCACTGCTCCCATCATCTACAAGGATAATATTAAAATTCTTATAGCTTTGATTGATAATAGAATCTAGGCAATCTGCAAGATATTTTTCTACATTGTAGATTGGCACGATGAGTGCTACCTGTGATGCTTGCATAAAAGTCCTTGTATTTATATTTAAGCCTACATAATGATAGCACATAATTATTAAAGGAGCTTATGTGTGTAGTTAAACTTAATACACTATCATTGTGTGTGAGATTCTATGAACGCGGTGGGTTATGAAAGAGACAGAAAAAACGCGCGGCGGGAATTTTTTTAGCCTATGGTGGCAGAAGATTAAGTTGCTCTATAAACGTAGCGATAGGTTCTTGCACTTGCTTGTAGGAATGCCAAGCTATGATAAATATGTAGAACATATGAGAATCCACCACCCTGATGAGATTCCCAAAACGCAAAAAGAATTTTTTGCCGAAGCTTTAGAGGCAAAGTATGGTGCAGGCAGCACAAAATGCTGATAGAGAGATGTCGCAAGGTTTGCGAAAACAAATCTCTCTCCTTAGTAACATTTGGGCGAGATTCTATAAAACTTCTAAGGCATAGAATCAAAGGCAAGAGTTGAGTTTGTATCAAAGTAATTCAGTGAGACTTGGCGTGAAATTGAGTGTGGTAGTTAGAAACTTGTAGAATTTTAGAATCTTAAAAATAAGCGCGAGATTCTAAAGATTTTCAATAAAAACTTCGTTAGGATTAATCAAGTTTAAATTAGACTTGATTAAGTTTGGGTGAAAACTAAAAGTATTGAGTGCGAGAATATGTGAGGTCAAATGCTAGGCTATATACTAAAACGCCTTATTCTTATTATCCCTACGCTTATAGGTGTTATTAGCATTAATTTCCTCCTTATGCAGCTCTCCCCGGGCGGTCCGGTTGAGCAGACGATTGCAAAGATTGAGCGTGCGGGGCAGGGCAGCGAAGCGAGTGTGGGGCAAAATACTCTTTATAAAGGCTCTATTGGCTTAGAGCCTGAACTTATAGAAGAGATAAAAAAACTCTATGGCTTTGATAAAAGCCTCGGTGAGCGGTATCTGCAAATGCTATGGAATTTTGCGAAGTTTGAGTTTGGAGAGAGTTTTTACGCGCAAACTGATGTGCTTACTCTCATTATCCAAAAGCTCCCTGTCTCTATATCTCTAGGTGTCTTTAGCACTCTTCTTATCTATCTTATCTCTATTCCGCTAGGTATCGCAAAAGCCCTACACAATGGCTCTAAGTTTGATATGATAAGTAGCGTGGTGATTATTGTGCTTAATGCCATTCCGGCTTTTATGTTTGGCGTGGTGGCGATTGTGCTTTTTTGCGGTGGGAGCTATTTTGAGATTTTCCCTTTGCGTGGGCTTGTGAGTGAAAATTTTGATACTTTAAGCACTTTTGGCAAGATAAAAGATTATTTATGGCATTTGTTTTTACCTGTGCTGTGTATTTCTATTGGTGGATTTGCAACTTTGAGTATGCTTAGTAAAAATTGCTTTTTAGAGGAGATTCATAAAAGTTATGTAATATGCGCGCGAGCAAAGGGCGGGAGCGAAAATCACATTTTGTATAGGCATATTTTCCGCAATGCTATGCTTTTAGTGATTAGTGGATTCCCCGCGGTGTTTGTGGGAGCGTTTTTTAGCGGGAGTTTGCTTATTGAGATTATTTTTAGCCTTGATGGCTTGGGGCTTTTAGGCTATGAAAGCGTGGTTAATCGCGATTATCCCGTTGTCTTTGGCACACTCTATATTTTTACTTTTATCGCCTTAGTGCTTGGTATCATCACCGATGTGCTCTATTATTTCATCGACCCGCGTATTCACTTTGGGGGTAAAAATGCCTAAAGTAGTGCAAGATTCACATATAAGCATAGCGCGTATGCGTTGGCATATTTTTAGGCAGAATAAACGCGCCTTTTACTCGCTTATCTTATTTTGCATTTTCTTTATATTGAGTCTTGGAGCAGAGTTTATTGCAAACGACAAGCCCCTTTTTATCTATAAGGATTCTCAAATGTATTTTCCTGTATTTGTGGATTACCCCGAGAGCACATTTGGAGGGGATTTTGAAACAAGCTGCGATTATTTGGATAGCTATGTGAGAGATGAGCTTTTAAAAGATGCTTTTGTCCTCCGCGCACCCATTCCATATAGCTATGATAGTATCGTAATGGATTTAAATGCACAAGCACCCACAGGTCCGGACTCTAAGCATTGGCTTGGCACTGATGATAAGGCGCGAGATGTGGCGGCAAGGCTTATTTATGGATATAGAATCTCCATTATGTTCGCGCTCATTTTGAGCGTGTGTAGTGTGGTAATAGGCGTGTGCGCGGGAGCGATGCAGGGCTATTATGGCGGAATGGTGGATTTGGTGGGGCAGAGACTCATTGAGATTTTCAATGCTGTGCCTATTTTGTTTGTGATTATTATCATATCAAGTATGTTTGAGGCGAGTTTTGGCTGGATTTTGTGTGTGGTGTTAGCTTTTTCGTGGATGATACTTGTGAATCTCGTGCGGGCGGAGTTTCTCAAGGCACGTAATCTCGAGTATGTCCGCGCGGCAAAGGCTATGAATGTAAGCGATATGCGTATTATGTTCGTGCATATTTTGCCTAATGCGATGAGCGCAACACTCACTTTCGCGCCCTTTATTATGGCTGGAAGTATTGTAACGCTTTCCAGCCTTGATTTTCTAGGCTTTGGTATGCCTGTGGGGAGTGCAAGTCTAGGAGAGCTTCTCGCGCAGGGTAAAAATAATCTCTCTGCGCCGCATTTGGGTATCACTGCGTTTTTTGCCCTGTGCGTATTGCTTTCGATACTTGTTTTTATCGGTGAGGGTTTGCGCGATAGTTTTGACCCGCATATCAAATTACACAGAGATTCTATAAATCTCGCAAACATTACACAGCCTATAAGTGCGGATTTTATAGAATCTACAAATGCCACAAGCGCGGATTCTGCAGGGAATTGTGTAAATACAGAATCCATAAAGGCAAACTATGCTAGAGATTAAGAACTTGAATGCGAGTTTTGCGCACTCTGGGCATTTTAGGCTGAAAAATATCGCGCTAAGTATCGCTCTAAAGGAGAGGGTGGCACTTGTTGGCGAATCTGGCTCGGGTAAAAGTATGCTCGCGCAAATGATTTTGAATCTTCAGCCAAATATTGCAATTCAAAGCGGCGAGATTTGCTTTAATGGCAAAAATGTGTTGAGCCTTAGCCCAAAGCAAATGCGCGTCTTGCGTGGAAATGAGATTGCCTATATTCCACAAGAACCGCTTTCAAGCCTCAATCCTCTCCAAAAGGTAGGAAAGCAGATAATGGAGAGTTTCTATCTCCACGCGCCCGCACTGCAGCCACATTTGCGCGGTAGGGCATTGCAGATAAAGGCGCAGGAGAGGCTCGAAGAGCTTTTATGCTTAGTGGGGCTAGATTCAAAATTCGCACACAGCTATCCATTTGAACTTAGCGGAGGACAAAAGCAACGCGTGGCAATAGCGATGAGTATTATTAATAATCCCACACTTCTTATTTGTGATGAACCAACAACAGCGCTTGATGTGCTGGTGCAAAAGCAGATTATGGGGCTACTCTCAAACTTAGAACTAAGCGCGATTTTGTTTATTAGCCACGATTTGGGCGTAGTGCGGGACTTTTGCGATAAAGTCGTGGTGATGAAAGATGGAGCGGTGGTGGAGCAAGATAGCACGGAGCATATCTTTAACGCCCCTAGCCACGCTTACACGCGCTTTTTAATAGAATCTCTTACCTTGCCAAAGAGAGAGGGTAAAATATCGCAGAAGATTCAAAGCAACGATAAAGAGGCGTGGGATTGGGAGATTCACAATATAGGGATTCAAGACAAAGATACACAAACGCTTTTAGAAGTAAAGAATCTAAGCGTGGGTGTATCTGTGCGGCATTTTTTCAAAACGCATTTTAAAGATCTTGTATCAAATGTCAATTTTACCTTGCAAAAAGGGGAGATTCTAGGCATTGCTGGGGCTTCTGGGAGTGGGAAATCTAGCCTCTCGCTTGGGCTTTTGGGGCTTTTACAGACACAGGGCGAGATATATTTTCAAGGGAGATTGCACGAACGGACAAAGTTTTATATGTTACGCAATGCTATAAGTATCGTGTTTCAAGACCCTTTCTCCTCGCTCTCGCCGCGTCTAAGTATCGGCGATATTATCGCGGAGGCTTTGGGTGAGGCATTGAGTATGTGTAGGGATAAAGTGCAATGGGCTTTAGAATCTGTGGGGCTAGATTCACATTATATGCAAAGATACCCATTTGAACTTAGCGGAGGACAAAAGCAACGCGTGGCAATAGCGCGTGCTATCGTGCGCAAACCTGCTATCTTGCTCCTTGATGAGCCTACTTCTGCGCTTGATAAAAGCTCCCAAAAGCTTATTTTATCGCTCCTTTTGGAGCTTCAGGCACAACTGAATATGAGCTATATTTTTATCACGCACGATTTGGAGATTTTACGCGCTTTGAGTGATGAAGTGTTGATTTTGCATAATGGGCAGGTGGTGGAACAGGGCGTGAGTAAAGAAGTCTTTGCTAATCCACAAAATGCGTATGCAAAAAGCTTAATTGAGACATTTTTTAATAAGATTTTGGTAGAGAAGTGAGGGGTGATGATAGAATCTAGCTTTGATATATTAAGGGTGCTAAAGTCTCGTGGGCTTTTAGAGGGGAAGCCAAGCTGGTGGTGGGAAGGAGCAGGAAGCTTTGAAGTGGTTCTTGGAGCAATTTTAGTGCAAAATACGCAGTGGGCAAAGGTAGAGCAAATGCTTGAATCTATGGCAAAGGCTGGGATTCTAAGCGGGGATTGTCAAAAAGATTTAGAATCTATGGCGCGGGTGGATTCTATGATTTTACAATCACATATTATTGGTTTGCAGAGACAAAAATCAGCATATATTATCAATATTTCACGCGCGATTATAGCGGATTTTGGGAGTTTTGAAAGTTTTAAGGAAAATGTGGATTTTGAATGGCTTATAGCTCAAAAGGGTATAGGGCGCGAGAGTGCGTATGCAATTTTAAACTATGCTTGTGCGCGTGAGGTAATGGTTGTGGATAGATACACTTACAAGCTGCTTTGTGCGCTTGGTAGGGAAATAGAGGATTATGAGGAATTAAGGGCATTTTGTGAGAATGGGGTAAGAGAGAATCTTAGCGATGTATATGCACTTTATGCGCAGGATAAGGATTTGCAAGATATGAGTTTAGCGCAGATTTTTGCGCGATTTCACGGCAAGATTGTAGAGTTTAGTAAGCTTAAATGCGATATAAAGACACTTAAAGATAAGAAAAGATAAGAAAATTTTTGGAGGGAGTTAATAATGAAAACAATGCAAAAATTTATCCTTTTAGCCATAGTATTTGCTACGCAAGCCTACGCAGTAGTGCATAGCCACTCTGAAATGTCTTGCTTTGATAATAAAGGTAATGTTGCAAAGAATATACCACAGAGACAACAAGCATCACAGCTCCTCATTGTGTAGATGTGCGCTATGATGATTATCCTGCTGGGAAACATTGTATATATAAAAATTCATCAATATCAGCCTTAAGTGATAGGTATAATGAGTTAAGAAAAACACATTTGTTTTTGCCATCAAAACTACCTCAAAATAAAACTCAATTTTACAACAAAGAAAACGCAGTTGAAGTGATTATAGAGCAACCTACAAGCAATCAAATTTTTATTTATTTGGGCTTTGATGGCGATGAGGATAGTCATTTGATTACCTATGATGAATAAACTCACACAACCACACATACTACTTGTGTAGTTATGCCTTGATGTGAGGGAAGGAAGCGACAATAAAAATTTTTTTTGCCTTACACTTTCTTTTGTGTGGGCAGAGTATAGTTGCGATGAGCTCAAATGCACAGATTATAAAGTCGGGCTTGGTGCATTAGCTGGGATTCACAACACTTCTTTACACGACATATCAATACTTGGCGGGACATTATTTTTGGCTAGAATTTGGCTTTGGATTCAATAAATGGCTATAATTTAAAGCGTTTTTTACATAGAGTAGGGTAGAATTTATCTGTTTTATTCAAACTACAAGGAGGAAGGAATGAGAGAAGTGCGATTTGAGGATATTAAGTCCGCTGTTGCTAAGCTTGCCATTAATGCGTGCTGTATCCAAACGCCGGATATTAAACGCGCTTTTAGTGCGGCAAAGGGAAGTGAAAAGTCTGCACTAGGGCAAAATATCCTAGATACGCTCATTGAAAATGGCAAGATTGCGGAAAGCAATATGATGCCTATCTGCCAAGATACAGGTATGAGCGTGGTGTTTGTAGAAATCGGGCAAGATGTGCATATCACAGGTGGTTACCTTGAAGATGCCATTAATGAGGGTATCAAAGAGGGCTATACCAATGGCTACTTGCGTAAATCTGTCGTAGAAGAGCCACTTTATGAGCGCAAAAATACGACAAATAACTCTCCTGCTGTGATTCACACACGCATTATTAAGGGCGATAAGCTGCATTTAAAAGTCTGCCCTAAAGGCTTTGGGAGCGAGAACAAAAGTGTGCTAAAAATGCTTGTCCCCGCTGATGGCATTGAGGGTGTGAAAAAAGTCTTTACCGAAGCAGTCAAACTTGCAGGACCAAACGCTTGTCCTCCTATGGTGATTGGCGTAGGCATTGGCGGGACAATGGAAAAAGCAGCAATTCTAGCTAAACAAGCGGCTGTGCGCGAAATAGATTCTAAAAATCCTGATGCGCGCTATGCAAAACTTGAAGAAGAATTGCTTGAAATTGCAAATCAAACAGGCGTAGGACCACAAGGATTAGGCGGCACTACGACTGCGTTTAAAGTCAATGTGGAATGGTATCCTACACATATTGCCGGGCTTCCTGTGGCAGTAAATATCAACTGCCACGCCGCACGACACGCTGATATTGAGCTTTAAGGAGGAGAAAATGGGAGAGCCAAAAAAAATCACTGCACCTATAAGTAAAGAAGTGGCAAAAAGCCTCAAAGCAGGGGAGAGCGTTTTGATTAGCGGGACGATTCTATGTGCTCGTGATGCGGCACATAAGGCATTGACTGAAGCATTAGCTCGTGGAGAAAAGCTCCCTGTGGATTTGAGTGGCGAGACGATTTATTATCTTGGACCCACTCCTGCAAAGCCGGGCAATGCGATTGGTAGCGCAGGTCCTACAACAAGCGGGAGAATGGATAAATATACGCCGACAATCATTGAGCAAGGCATTCACGGAATGATTGGTAAAGGCTATCGCAGCAAAGAAGTCATAGATTCTATGGTTAAGCACGGCGTTGTATATATGGTGGCTGTGGGTGGTGCGGCAGCACTCATTTCAAAATGTATCACTAAATATGAAGTCTTAGCTTATCCTGAGTTAGGACCTGAAGCGGTTGCACGACTTACAATAGAAAACTTCCCTGTGATTGTGGCTATTGATGCGTCAGGCAATAATTACTACGAAGTTGGACAAGCTCCTTATAAGAAAATTTAACATTTTTCTCATAGATTCCTTATATTTTAGGGAATTTATGGGTTACTCTACTATTTTAAGATAAGTCTTTACTTTTTTTGAGAATTCTATCATTTTGGATTGTATTATGCTTAAGTGTTGTCTTCTTTATTTAATAAAATTCAAATTTATTTTTATATTTTTTAATATTTTTGCTATAATTCAAAGTTTAAAAATGTAGTGAGGATACAAAATGAGTTTTTTTCGTTCTTGGAGTATTGGTGCAAAGATTATACTTTGTTTTTCAAGTATATTGGTTGTTTGTATGTTTATTGTTACAACGATTACTGTGATAATTTCTCATAATATTCAAGAAGAAGAATCAAACAAAATGCTTATCAATGCTGCTAAACGTGAGGCAAATTGGGCAGAGGGGATTTTTAATGGAATCTATACTGCTATGAATGCATCAAGAGGGTTTATATTGCGTGATGTGCAAAATGGTGCACAGGCTATTTTAGAAAATGATATTATGGATATGTTTGATAGTAATGAATGGGGAAATTTTGCCTATGTTTATATCACTAAAGATGAGCGATATAAAGGCACAAATATCGCTAATTCCAAGCATAAATTGCCCAATGGTGATTTTATGGTTTTAGCCATTGCTGATGAAAATGACCAAAGCCATGTTATTCAATCAAGTGAATCAATTGCAAATTTTAATAGTGTCAAAAAAACCTTAGAGACAGGGAAAGCAGTGATAGGTTCACCTTCGTGGCAAACTATTAATGGCAAAGAATATTTTGGTGTGGGGATTAACCAGCCTCTTATTGACAAAAAGGGTGTTGTGTATGGGGTTTTAGGTGTGTTTATTGATTTAGCAAGTGTTTCAGCAATACTCCAAGACCAAAAAAACTCTATTTATAAGGGCGACTTTAAAGGGATGTATGCGACAGATTCAACCATTGCTGCTCACGGAAGAAAAGAATTCTTGGGTAAATATTTGCGTGAGGTAAATCAAAGTCCTACAATGAATGAGCTTAAACACGCGATTGAAAATCAAATTGAGGGAATTTTTAGCTATATCAATTCATTAGGCGAGATGAGTTACACCGCTGTGTCAAATATCTATATTGGTGATAGTGATGATATAGCAGCAGTATGGACAATAATTGTTTCGGCTCCGGAGAGTTCTATTTATGATTCTGTTTCAAAGCTTAGAAGTGTAATGGTAGTTGCAAATATTCTTGTTGTCATTTTTGTAACATTCGTCATATTTCTTTATGTTCGCACGCAAGTTGTTGCACGATTAAGAAATATTTCACACTTGCTTTTTGACTTCTTTAAATATATCCGCCACGAAGTGGATACGCTACCAACCTTAATAACTCCAAAGGCAAACGATGAGTTTGGACAAATGGCAAGAGAAATTAACGAAAACATACAAAATGTGCAAGAAGGTTTAGATAAAGACAAAAAAGCAGTGGAACAATCAGTCGCCACAGCCAAGACTATTGAATCTGGCGATTTAAGAGCAAGAATTACAGAAACACCTCATAATCCACAGCTTAATGAACTTAAAGAAGTGCTTAATCATATGCTTGATGATTTACAAACAAAAATAGGAAGTGATACCAATGAAATAGCAAGAGTATTCGATAGCTATACTAAACTAGACTTCACCACAGAAGTAAAAGATGCAAGTGGTAGAGTAGAAGTTGTTACAAATACTCTAGGCGAAGAGATTAGA
>NZ_JROY02000037.1:0-511 GCF_000765685.2 Helicobacter sp. MIT 03-1616
AAAAAGAATGTGATTTTTGCAAGTATCTTTTTCATTGTGTTTGTGTCCTTCCCCAAAGTTTGATTGCAAAATTTTTGCGTAGAATATAGAAATTATTAAAGGGATAAATTGCGAATACTTTTTTTGTATGTATAAGTCGCTTTTGCTCGTGTATTGTGTGTTTCTGCGTGTATAATCTAAAATTTTGCTTGTGTGATTCTTTTTGCTTGTATATTTACTTTTCTCTGCTTCTCTATTTCCCTATTTTGCGAGGATATACAAAATTTTTGTTAAAAATTTTTTTCGCAATTTATCCCTTTAATATAAAAACTTTTGTTTTGATAGTTTTCATAAAAAAATGATGTCTCTCTTAAAAATATTTTCTCATTTTTACAAAATGAGAAAATCTCACTAAAAAAGCCCTAGTTTATGTGGCTTGATAGTGAAAAAGGATATACTTTAGGGTTATCCTGCTAACAAAAGTTTGATTTTAAATTGAGTAAGTATTTATAGTATGTTTCAAAAATACACG
>NZ_JROY02000038.1:0-510 GCF_000765685.2 Helicobacter sp. MIT 03-1616
AAAAAGAATGTGATTTTTGCAAGTATCTTTTTCATTGTGTTTGTGTCCTTCCCCAAAGTTTGATTGCAAAATTTTTGCGTAGAATATAGAAATTATTAAGTGGATAAATTGCGAATACTTTTTTTGTATGTATAAGTCGCTTTTTCTCGTGTATTGTGTATTTCTGCGTGTATAATCTAAAATTTTGCTTGTGTGATTCTTTTTGCTTGTATATTTACTTTTCTCTGTTTCTCTATTTCCCTATTTTGTGAGGATATATAAAGTTTTTGTTAAAAATTTTTTTCGCAATTTATCCACTTAATATAAAAACTTTTGTTTTGATAGTTTTCATAAAAAAATGATGTCTCTTTCAAAATATTTTCTCATTTTTACAAAATGAGAAAATCTCACTAAAAAAGCCCTAGTTTATGGGGCTTGATAGTGAAAAAGGATATACTTTAGGGTTATCCTGCTAACAAAAGTTTGATTTTAAATTGAGTAAGTATTTATAGTATGTTTCAAAAATACACG
>NZ_JROY02000005.1:0-188951 GCF_000765685.2 Helicobacter sp. MIT 03-1616
CAAACCCACCCAAATGGTATAAAAATCTCGTAGGGCAAAAGAGAGAATAAATGAAAAAGCTTTTATATATGACAATGTGTGCCATAATGAGCGTGTTTATAAGCAGCTGCGGGGATTCTAAAGGAGATTCTAAAAATATAACATATAAATACCACCCAAAGGATAGGGCGGAACTTGTCAATCTTATCAATGATGAAAATGTGAATCTAAGCGAAATTGATACAAGCAAGGTTACAGACTTTAGTTTTTTGTTTGCACGTTTGGGTGAGGAGTGCGATGACACACTTGGGTGGCATAGAGAGGATTTACTCACTCCACATTTAGAAAAATGCAAAAATACAGGCATAAAGCGATTGGATAGCATTCACGCAATTAAGAAACAAATTTCAGACATTGATTCACAGATTCGCAAGATAGAATCTGTGCTTGAAAAAGAGGAGCAGTGCAGGAGTGATTTTGAATCTTTTATCGCGCCTAAGATTCAAGCGAAGATTAAATCCAAAGAGGGATTTTTTGATGAGCATAAAAGAGAGTATGTCAAAAGAAAAACTTTAAATGATAAGGAGAGAGCGCAAGTGCGTGATGAGGTTATTAAAGAAAATAAATCGTGTATTTTGATGGTATATATCGTGCTACCCATATTGGAGAATGTGATATTTTGGAGTTTAAGTAAAATTATTACTCACATATTCTAAAAATATCAAAGGATTTTATAGGGCAAGGATTCTAAGATTTTTGTTTTTTAGAATAGCGTTATTAAAGTGCTTTTTGTGAATCTAGCCTGTTTAGAATGTGTTTTGTTTGCAAAAATGAGTGTTTGTTTTGAATCTACTTTTGCTTGTGCTTTGATGAGGGTTTTGACTTATTTTATTATATGAGATTTACACAATTTTAGCATTCAAATTGTGATTGTAATTTGCCTATAAAAATGCTTGTGTAAGGATTATCGCCTCCCCCTAAGCCCTAAGGAGATTAGGGCTATAAGGTTAAGCGTTAAAGATTAGAGTTCAGGTTTTGGTGTTTTTTCTGTTGATACAGGAAGTTGAGGATAAGCAATGTTTGGTTTCTTGCCTGTAAGTGAGTGCAAAAACACCTCTATGCTTTGAGCTTCTTTGTCAGATATCTCAATGCCTAGCTGTGTGCTTCCCATTTCTTTGATAGCATCTGTGAGCGACCAAATCGCACCATTATGGAAATATGGAGCAGTTTCTGCAATATTTCTCAATGTAGGAGTTTTAACCATACCATTCTTATCGCCTTTAAAACCACCGAGTTTTGCGAATTTGTATTTTCCTGCTACCTCAAAAGCTTGCATTGAGCCACCGAGATTCACACCATTATGGCAAGCAGCACAACCCTTATCGATAAAGGTTTTAAGACCTGCTTGCTCCGCTTTATTGAGAGCTTGTCCATTCCCCTCTAAAAAGCTATCAAAGCGAGAAGGTGTAAGCAATGTGCGTTCAAAGTTTGCAATTGCATCAGCGATATTATCAAAAGTTACGCCACCATAAATTTTCTTAAACTCATTCACATATTCTGGCAAAGAAGAAACTTTCTCTACTGCTACTTTTGCAGGAGTTGCCATTTCTGGTTCTGCCTCAATTGGACCTTTTGCTTGGTCTGCTAAGTTTCCTGAGCGTCCGTCCCAAAATTGTGCTGTATTCAATACCGAGTTATACACGGTTGGTGAATTTAAATGTTTAGGATTAGCCTTCCATTTATGCCCCACAGCAGCTGCGATTCCATCAGCTCCACCTAAACCGAGATTATGGCAAGTATTACAAGAGATAATACCGCTTTTTGAAAGTCGTGGGTCAAAATAAAGCTTTTTGCCAAGCTCTGCTTTAGCTTGAGAAAAGGCACTTGCTTTGACTTTATTTTGCGCAAGGATTCTATCCACACCTTTTTGATCTTTTGGCAAAGGTGCTAGTCCTGCTTTTTTTGCCTCATTGATTAGGGGATTAGCACTAAGGGCAGATACAAGTAGAAACGAAGATGCTATAAACAATGCTGAAATTTTCATCTTGACTCCTTTTTTGTAGTTTTATTGCGAATGCCTTACAATGCTAGGACTATTCGACTTATTTTAAGCTTAAACTAATGGATAAAAAATATCAAAATATAAAACAAATACAATTTTACAATATTGAGATGTGATTAGCAGCGGATTGCAAAATATTGCGGCGCGGTGGGGTGAGCTTTAACATCTTATGTGTTTTTTGGGGTTCACACGCGCCTTTAAATTTTTACTAAAAGTGAGCGGGGGACTTTTTAAGCGAAATTTTAGAATCTACTCCACGGTTACGCTTTTAGCGAGATTACGTGGCATATCTACATCATTTCCTAATCTGATTGCTACTTCAAGTGCAAAAAGTTGAAGCACTACCATCATCGCAAAAAACTCCTCCATATAGCTTTGGCAAGGTGAGATAAGAATCATATCATCAACGCCTTTAATGGGTTGCGCACTTACTGCACAAATAGTTGCATCACGCGCACTTAGCTCTTCTACATTGCTTTTAATTTTATCAAAAAGTAAATGTGTAGGCATAAGAGCAAGGGTAAAAAGCTCAGAATCTGCTAGTGCAATAGGTCCGTGCTTCATTTCTCCGCTTGGGTAGCCTTCAGCGTGAAGATAGCTAATCTCTTTGAGCTTAAGCGCACCCTCAAGTGCGAGAGGATAAAACACATCTCGCCCGATAAAGAAAAATCCGTGTCCGTGTAAATATCGCTTTGATAGACGTTTAATGTGTTCGTGCATATCAGATTCTATATAAGTTTTTTTTGCCGAAGCTACCATTTGTGCGATATGCGTTTCTAGCTCTTTTTGTGCGATATGTCCGCGTATTTTGCCTATATACACGCTTAGAATCCACAGCAACATCATTTGCGTTGCAAATGCTTTTGTGCTTGCCACGCCTTTTTCAATTCCTGCACGAGTGAGGAGCGAGACATCGGCTTCACGCACAATAGAGCTATTATCCACATTGCAAATAGCGAGGCTTTTTAAGCCATTTTTCTTAGCAAGCTTGAGGGCTTCAAGCGTATCAGCAGTTTCACCACTTTGGGAGATGACAATAAAAAGCTCACTTTTATTCATCACAGGTTGAGAATAGCGAAATTCGCTTGCAATGAGCACATTTGTTTTTATTTTTGCCAAACGTTCAAAGAGGTATTTTGCACTTAATCCCGCGTGATAGCTTGTCCCACACGCACAAATGCTAATACTTTGTATATCATTAAAAAAGTGAGATTCTATTTCATTGAGGATAATATCTCCCTCACTCACGCGTCCCATCATAGTTTCAAGGAGAACTTTGTGTTGCTCATAGATTTCTTTCTCCATAAAGTAGCGATACCCTTCTTTTTGTGCGTAGCCTTTGGTGCTATTTAGTTTTTTTGCACCTTTGAGTGTGTCAAATGCGCCAAGTTTCATCACGCCTATATCGCCATCTTGCAAATATACTACACTCTCTACAAGCCCAATGAGAGGCGCGTCCGAACTTGCAAAATAAATTTCATCTTGCTTTGTCGCGCTTTTGCCAATGATAAGCGGTGAGCCATTTTTGGCATAAAAAATACAATCGGGTGCTTTTTTGGTAATAAGCAAAATGGCAAAAGCACCTTTAAGTTGCGCAATAGTTGCTTCAAAAGCTTGGAGAGCATCTGCAAAAGTCTTTGTATATTCTTCAAATAAATGCACAATCACTTCGGTATCAGTTTGCGAGAGAAAAGTATGTCCTTTTTGTTCCAAAGCGTGTTTAATTTCTTGATAATTTTCAATAATGCCATTATGCACAACATTGCTAAAAGCGGCGATATGAGGGTGGGCATTTGCTTCGGTAGGTTTGCCGTGCGTAGCCCAACGCGTATGCCCGATACTCACGCCAAAATCTGTGGAGCTAAAATTTTTGCATTTAGATTCTAAATTGCTTAATTTTCCAACAGAGCGAAAAGTTTGCAATTCATTTTCGCTTAATACCGCAATTCCTGCACTATCGTAACCACGATATTCTAGCTCCTTTAAGCCATTTAAAAGAATCTCTTTTTTTTCATCTCGACCAATATAGCCTACAATACCGCACATTAGCTCTCCTTTGAAAATTAATATATTTTTTGCATATTTTACTATAAAATTATTCACGCGTTATCACACGATTTAGAATCTATGCTATATTGAGGAGAGGAATGATTATGAATAAATGGTGTATGTTGTATTTATCTGTGGGATTAAGCGGTGTGTTTGCAGATTCACTGCCTAATTTACCCGAAGAGAAACAAAACAAAAAACCTTATCTTTTGCTCTATCCGCATAAAGCAGTATATATTTTGCCTTTTTATCATAGTTTGAGTGAGTCTACTCCTAGTGAATCTAGTTTGCCAAATAAAGATACAGAAACCAAATTTCAATTTAGCTTTAAGCTTGCTGTGTTTAATGAGCTTTTCTCACCTTATGGGACATTTTATTTTGGCTATACGCAAACAGCGTGGTTTCAAAATTATAATCAAGCAGATTCGCGTCCTTTTAGAGATATAGATTATCAACCTGAATTATTTTATAGCTATGAGCGTCCTATAAGCTTTTTGGGCGGTGCTTTTAAGGATATTTCTTTTGGATACAATCATATTTCAAATGGTGAGAGAGCATTGCGCTCACGCACCCAAAATCGTCTTTTACTCAATATGCGATGGGAGTATGACATAGCACCACAAAGTGTATTTGGTATTAAGCTAGGTGCGTGGGTGTATATAGGCAAACATCTTGATGGTTTTATGGCAGATAATCCTGATTTAGCCCTTTATCGTGGGTATAATGATATAGGATTGTATTACAAGAGTAATCGTAATTTGCTTGAATTATATATGCGTCCGCCTATTGCACGGAGGTATTATCCTTATTTTGAGTTGGGCTATACACTGCGTGTGAGTGATAATATAGGGATTTATGTTCAATATATAAATGGATATGGGGATAATATATTTGAATACAATATCAAAAGTGAGCGCGTGGGCGTTGGTTTTCGCTTATGGAATAAGTGATAGGTAAAATATAGAATTTCATTCATTTTTCAACAAAAAAATAAAATTACATATTGTATTTGTTACTTTTTGTATCTTTTGTAAAATGCTTATATCAAGGGCTTTGGAGCAGTTTTGGCGCACTAGATTCTCTAAAAATCTCAACAAAAAAATAAAATTACATATTGTATTTATAAATTTTATGCGAAAATACTGAAATTTTAACCAAAACATACAAAGGAGATGTGATGAGTAGCATTTTAGGATTCCCACGCATTGGGCAAAATAGAGAGTTAAAAAAGTCCCTTGAGGCTTTTTGGGGCGGTAAATGTAGTCAGAGCGAGCTAGAGGGCGTTGCTAAGGATTTACGTAAAAAGCATTGGAATATGCAAAAATCCCTTGATTATGTGTGCGTGAATGACTTTAGCTACTATGATAATGTGCTTGATCTTGCCTATGCACTTGGCTGCAAACCCGCTAGATTCAGGCATCTAAGTGGCTTAGATGGGTATTTTGCAATGGCGCGTGGGCATAAAGACGGCGTGGCGTGCGAGATGACGAAGTGGTTTAACACAAATTATCACTATGTCGTGCCAGAGCTTAGTATCGATGATGAGTATAAGGCTGATGCGAATGGTATTATCGCGCAATACAATGAGGCAAAGGCACTTAGCTTTAAGCCAAAGATTCAGTTAATCGGCGTTTTCACGCTCTTTGCGTTGAGTAAGGTTATTAAGGGAGAGCCAAAGGAGGTTTTTCACAAGCTTAAGAGTGCGTATTTTGACTTAATCGAGCAAATCGCAAAGATAGATTCAGAAGTGCTTGTAGAATTTAGTGAGCCTATTTTTGTGCGTGGATTCAATGCAGATATCTTTGGGCTAGAATGTCAGCAGGGTGGAAGTGCGATTGAGTGTGTTTATAATAACATCGCTAAAAAGGGCATTAAAGCTATTGTAAGCACATTTTTTGAGCATAGTAATGAGCTTACAGAAATTTTATTAAAAACTGATATTTATGGCATAGGGCTTGATTTTGTCGCTGGGGCAAAGAATAAAGAGGTTTTGGAATCTATTGCAAAAAGTGATAAAGTGCTGTATGCAGGGGTGATTGATGGACGTAATATTTGGGTAGCGGATTTAGAATCTAAACTCGCGCTTTTAGAATCTATCGCGGGTATTGTGCCTAAAAATCGTATTGTGGTAACTAGCTCCTGTTCGCTTTTGCATACGCCCTTTAGCAAGGAGGGAGAGGATAAAATAGATTCTCAAATCCTTTCTTGGCTAAGTTTTGCAAAAGAAAAAATCGATGAATTGCTCGTGCTTGAGCACATTTTTCAAGGCACACAAAGTGCGAGTGATAGTGCATTTTTGGAGCGAAATAAGTCCATTAATATTTCGCGTAAAACTTCGAGCAAGACGAATAACAGGGCTGTGAGAGAGCGTGTCCAAAATCACACACAAAATCAAAGAAGTGTGCCATTTGCGCAGCGCATTAAGCTTCAAAAAGAGCAGTTTAATTTTCCTATCCTACCTACAACTACAATTGGTTCTTTTCCTCAAACACCTGAACTTAGAGCATTGCGTCTTAATTACAAAAAAGGCGAGATAAATAAGGCGCAATATGAAGAGGGTATAAAAACTTATATTAGAGATTGTGTGAAGTTCCAAGAAGAAATTGGCATTGATGTGCTTGTGCACGGAGAGCCGGAGCGAAATGATATGGTGGAGTATTTTGGCGAGCAATTAGAAGGATTTGTGTTTAGTCAAAATGCGTGGGTGCAAAGCTATGGCAGTCGCTGTGTAAAACCACCGATTATTTTTGGTGATGTGGCTCGTCCAAAGCCTATGACATTAGAGTGGAGTAAATTTGCGCAAAGCCTCACCCAAAAGGTGATGAAAGGAATGCTCACAGGTCCTGTTACAATTTTAAATTGGAGTTTTGTGCGAGATGACTTAGAGAGAAGTGCGGTGTGTAGGCAAATATCTCTAGCTATTGCTGATGAAATTGATGATTTGCAAAAGGGTGGAATTAAAATCATTCAAGTTGATGAAGCTGCTTTCAAAGAGGGGTATCCATTGCGTAGCGAAAATATCAAAGCGTATGAGACTTGGGCATTAGAGTGCTTTAAGATTTCTACCGCAGTAGCACTTCCTCAAACCCAGATTCATACCCATATGTGTTATAGTGAGTTTAATGATATTATTAAAACCATTGAAGCCCTTGATGCTGATGTGATAAGCATTGAAACAGCAAGAAGTGGCAATGAGCTATTAAAAGTCTTTAAACAAGTGGGTTATACACACGAAGTAGGACCGGGTGTATATGATATACATAGTCCTAGAATCCCAAGTGTGGAGGAACTTAATGTGCAAATTAAGGCTTTGCTTGAAGTATTGCCTAAAGAGCAGCTATGGATTAATCCAGATTGTGGGCTTAAAACGCGCAAATGGGAAGAAGTAAAGCCAAGTTTGAAAAACATTGTAGAAGCTGTTAAGAGTGTGCGAGCAGCTTTATAAGTGTGAAATAGATTCTATGATAATGGTAAATAGATATGTATGACATAGAATCCCTCATAGAGCAACTTCACTCTACAGAGCCTTTTTTGAGTGTAGAGATTGCTCCAAGTATAAGTGGTAGGCTTGATGAGAATTTACTAGAAGATTTAAAAACACTTAAACTTGCTCATGCTTTTGTTTGCACAGATTCGCCTTTAGCTCGTTTTAAACCTTCATCAATCTTAAGTTCTCTTAAGTTTCAAAATGCACTCCAAAAGCCTGTTATTTGCACAATTTCAATGAGAGATAGGAACTCTATCGCTTTATGTGGCGATATTTTAAGTGTTAATGAGTTAGGATTGCGCACTTTTTTGACACTCACAGGCGATAGCATTAAAAATGGAGATTGCCTACAATCAAAGGGTGTGTTTGAGGATAATTCTCTTAAACTCGGACATATCATTGATGAGTTAAATTGTGGTAGAGCACTCAATGGCAAGTCTCTTAAAGAAAACATTAAAAGAATCTATAATTTTCAAGTGATAAATGCGTATGCGAATAATCCTTTATCGCTAAAAAATAAAATGCGTAAAAAATTAAGCAGTTGCGAGATTCACGCTCTTTTTACACAGCCTGTTTATTCTCTTAATGCAGCGGAATTTTTACTCCAAAACCTTGAAGAGATTAAGAGTGAATGTAATATCAAAAGCGCACTTGTGCTTGGATTTTTTCCTGTTTTAAGCTACAAAACGGCACTTTTTTTGCGCGATAAGCTTCCGGGTGTATATATACCAAATGAATGGGTGCAAAAACTAGAAAAAGCTCATAATAAAGGTAAAGATGAGGAAAATAAGGTAGGGCTAGAGATTTCTCATTCTTTGTTTATGGAACTTAAAAGTGTGCATAATAAATTTCACTTTATGAGTGCAAATAAGCCAAGCTTGGTAAAGGAATTTGCATAAAGCTTTGATTCTTTATTGATTTATGATATTTTCAAAGATTTCACTTATAATGGCATTTTAGAAAACTCTAAAGGAGATTTATGCGAAGCAACATTGTGAAAAAGGGCTATCAAAGAGCCCCTCATAGAAGTTTATTGCGTGCCACAGGGCTAAAAGATGAAGATTTTAATAAACCCTTTATCGGCATTGCAAATAGTTATATTGACATTATTCCCGGGCATTTTTTTTTAAACCGCTATGCGCAGATTATCAAAGAGGAGATTCGCGCTGCTGGGGGCGTGCCTTTTGAATTTAATACCATTGGCGTAGATGATGGCATCGCAATGGGGCATAGCGGTATGCTCTACTCTTTGCCTAGTCGTGAGCTGATTGCAGATTCTATTGAAACAATGATGAACGCGCACTCGCTAGATGCGATGATTTGTATCCCAAACTGCGATAAAATCGTGCCCGGAATGCTTATGGGTGCGTTGCGCGTGAATGTGCCGACAATCTTTGTGAGTGGTGGTCCAATGAAAGCCGGGAAGCTAGAGGACGGCACAATTTTGGATTTAAATTCTGCTTTTGAAGCGGTGGGAGCATTCGCAGAAGGCAAGATTAGCGAAAAAAGGCTACACGAGATAGAATGCAATGCGTGTCCGGGCGGTGGGAGCTGTAGTGGAATGTTTACTGCAAACTCTATGAATACGCTTTGTGAGGCGATGGGGGTTGCGCTGCCGGGAAATGGCACGATTTTAGCCTTAAGCAAGGAGCGTGAGGAGCTTTTACGCAAAGCGGCGCGTAGAATTGTAGAAATCGCCCTAGATGAACGTAAAACCGAGCAGTTTAGATTCCGCAATATCCTCAATAAAAAGGCTGTGCATAATGCCTTTGTCGTGGATATGGCAATGGGTGGTAGCACAAACACAATCTTGCATATGTTAGCTATTGCTAAAGAGGCGGAGGTGGATTTCAACTTAGATTCTATCAATGCCATTGCCCCTCAAGTAGCGCATATCGCTAAAATTGCTCCGGCATTAAGCACAATCCATATGGAAGACATCAATCGCGCGGGGGGTGTGTCGGCAGTAATGAATGAAGTTGCAAAAAGAAATACGTCTTTGGGCAGTCATTCCGCAGATTCTATTCTCTATTTAGACGCACTCACAATTACAGGCGAGACTTTGGGAGAACGCATTGCAAACGCACAGATTGTAGATTCTAGCGTTATCCGACACAATGAAAACGCGTATTCGCCGGTAGGTGGGCTAAAGATTCTTTATGGTAATTTAGCGCGTGAAGGAGCGGTGCTCAAGGTCGCCGCAGTGGCAGAATCTATGAAAGAATTTGAGGGAAGTGCGGTGTGCTTTAATTCGCAAGAGGAAGCGATTAAAGGCATTGCGGGAGGCAAGGTAAAAGCGGGGAATGTCGTAGTAATCCGCTATGAGGGACCCAAAGGTGGACCGGGAATGCAAGAAATGCTCACTCCCACAAGCCTCATTATGGGAATGGGACTTGGTGAATCTGTCGCACTCATTACCGATGGACGCTTTAGTGGTGCGACAAGGGGAGGCTGTATCGGGCATATTAGCCCAGAAGCAGCAGAAGGAGGATTAATCGCGCTGATTGAAGACGGAGATAGAATTGCGATTTCTGTTTCAAAAGGCACTTTAGAATTGCTCGTGGATTCCGCTGTTTTAGAATCTCGCCGTGCAAAATGGAAGCCTATCAAAAAGGAGATTCCAAGCAAATGGTTGCGCCGCTATGCGCTGCTTGTGAGCAATGCGGCAAATGGCGCAGTATTGAAGACGGAGCTGTGAGATGTATTGATTTTTTGATGTTGCAAATATTAATATATTTTTTGCAAGATATATATCATGGCAAAATCATGAATATGTTACGATGGGGCGAAAAGGATAAAAATGACACAGGTAACCTACAAAAACCATAATCATTTATTGAATAAATTTTATGTAGATGATTGTGTGCATTTTATGCAAAATAATGTAAGCGACAATTGTGTTGATTTGATTGTAACATCTCCGCCCTATGATGATTTGAGAGATTACAATGGATACAACTTCGATTTTAAAAATATTGCCAATGAAATTTTTAGAATTACAAAAAATGGCGGCGTTGTTGTTTGGGTCGTGGGAGATAAAATCAAAAATGGCAATAAAAGTCTAACAAGTTTCAAGCAGGCTTTATATTTTCAAGAAATCGGTTTCAATGTACATGATACAATGATATATGCAAAAAAGAATACACCCTTTATGCGTTCTAATGCTTATACAAATAATCATGAATATATGTTTGTATTTTCCAAAGGAAAACCAAAGTCCTTTAACCCACTCAAAGAAGAAACGGTAAGAAGTGGTTTTGAAATGTTAGTGGCAAATAAAAAATCAGATGGCAAAAACAATAAGGTTCTTAAAGAGTTAAAAAAAGAAAAAACAAGAACAAATATTTGGTATTATGCTGTAGGACTTGGAGGAACGACGAGCGACAAAGAAGCCTTTCAGCACCCCGCTGTATATCCCGAGCAGCTCGCTCTTGACCATATTCTATCGTGGAGTAATGAAGGAGATGTTGTATTTGACCCGATGTGTGGCTCTGGTACGACATGTAAAATGGCTTTTTTAGCCAAAAGAAATTTTATAGGAGTAGACATAAGCCAAGAATATATCGAAATGGCAAGAAAAAGATTAGATAAATATAGGAATATCCTATGTGTTTAAAAATTGATACTTTTGTGATTGCGAATAAACAAGTTGATAATATAGCAAAAAATTCTGTGGGTGTTGTTAAGGCTCTTAATGGAAACTTTGCAATGGTTTTATTTATAGGTGTTAATGAGATTAAGAAAATGAGATATGAAGATTTAGAATCTATTGATATTTATAAAACAGGAAAGGGATTTGATGTTAAAATTTGTAATATTTGTCATATCTTAAAAAACACCAGTAGTTTTGAGGTAAATCAAACCGATGCAAAAGGTAATAAAACAACAAGACCGAGTTGCAGAGAATGTAGAAAGCAAATTGATGGCATCAAGCTTTCTGCTGCTGAAAAGAAACGAATGGACAAACTTGCGCCACCAAAAGGCAGTGTTTTTACATGTCCAATTTGTGAAAAAAGAAGCATTGTAGGAATTACGGCAAATCTTGTTCGAGACCATAATCATGAAACGGGCGAGGGCAGAGAATGGATATGTGATAGTTGCAATACCGGACTTGGTCGATTTAAAGATAATCCAAAATTTTTAGAAAAAGTAATAGAATATTTGAGGCAATATGAAAAATAATGTGCGAAGCCTAGAGAATTGTGTATTAGATTCTAGCTTTAATGACATTGGCGATAAGGCTGGACAAAGGATTTAATTATGAAACAGACTTTAGTTTTTGGAATCACGCAATGCAAATAGAAGTCTATCAAAAAGAGATTCCAAGCAAATGGTTGCGCCGCTATGCGCTGCTTGTGAGCAACGCCGCAAATGGCGCGGTGCTGAGGACGGAGATGTGAGGAATGACAACAAATAAAAAATTTAAAGGGTGTGAGGAAAATGATTATATAACTTCATATGGAAGCGCAATTTGTTTTTGGTCGTTAGCTAGAATCTACACTCAAATATATGAGGCAACACGAAGTATAACTCCATTTGAGCTTTTTGCATCAGCTACTAATTATGGTTTAGCTATTGAACTACTACTGAAAACTATTATTTCAGGAGAAAGTGGAAAGAAGCCAAATAAAACACATGATTTGTATAGACTATTTGAAAAAATAGACAAAGATACTCAAGATGCAATTTGTAAAAAATATGATTTTTATATTTATGGCAATAAAAAATCAGAGTTATTTCTTCGGGGTGTTACCTCTGAAAACTCAAAAGAAAAATTTAATAACTCTACATCACCTAATAAAAAAAGAGAAAAAGATATAAAAAGTCTTTTGGCAAACAATCAAGACATTTTTGCTCAATTTAGATATATGAGTGAAAGGGCACGAACAGAGGAGGTGGAGTATTTTTACTTTGAATATGGCTATTTTGATGTATTGTGCGAAGTTCTAATTGAAATTATACAAGAAAGATTGGCTGCAGAGAATGTAGATAGACAGCAGAATCAAGTTTGAGGATAAAGAAATAAAATGAGTCAAGTTATACCACATTTGCTTATTCAAATTGTAGATTTTTTGAAAAAGTCTCCTGTTGCCTTAAGCAAACAAAGCCGAGATGGTAGGATAAATTCTGCCTTTAATGAAGATGAAATTTTTAAACGCTTAGAAACAAATTTTGCAATAAATCGCCCAAATATGCGCGATTGGGTAGATTTTAGCTTTGAGGAAAATAATATTTTTTATCCTGTCAACATCAAAGTAAGCACAACAAAAACCACTGATAATCTTAATTGCAAACTTGGAATCTATTATGCCTTAACAGGCAAGATTCAACCTTTTGGTAATGGTGTAAGCTGGGATTGCTACTTCAAAAGTCTTAAAGAAAATATACAGAAAAATTCAAAAGATTATTATTTTTTGATTATCAATAAAGATAATTCTAGTGATGTATTTGCTACTTCTTTAAAAAACTTAGAATCTATCTTGCCAAATGGCAATAATCTCCCCTTTCAAGCAAAATGGGACAATAATCGCAAACTGATAAATAGAGATTTTGAAAGTGCAAAAGCCTTTTTGCTTGGAACTTTTGAAGAATCTTTAAAATTAAGAGCTGATGCTTACCTCCATTTTAAGAAGTATTTTTATGAATCTTGATGTAGTAAATTTGGGACAAGTTTTCACCCCGCCGCATATCGTAAGTGATATGTTAAATCTTATCCAAAGCACTACAAGGCTAGAAAATCCGCGATTCTTAGAGCCAAGTTGTGGAAATGGAGCATTTTTTAAAAATTTACCCAGCAATAAAGTAGGCATAGAGTTAGATTCTAAAGTAGTTTGTGATAAATCTGTATTGAAAGTTGATTTTTTTAGTTATCCTGTGAGTGAAAAATTTGATTGTATTATTGGCAACCCTCCTTATGTGCGTTATCAAGATATTTTAGATTCTACGAAATTCCTTTTAAATGCTTATAAGAATATCTTTGATTCTCGTTCGAATTTGTATTTATTTTTTATCTATAAATGTATCTTGCATTTAAAAGATAAGGGGGAGCTAATTTTTATCACGCCTAGAGATTTTCTAAAAAGCACTGCAAGCATAAAACTCAATGAGTTTTTATTCTCGCAAGGTAGCATAACAAATTTTATAGATTTGGGAGATAAAAAGATTTTTAACAAGGCTCAACCAAATTGTGCGATATGGAGGTTTGAAAAAGGTAATTTTGGGAGAAAAACCCAATGTTTGAGGGAATTTAGTTGTATCAATGGACAGATTCTTTTTACTAAAAAATCTTATAGTATTCCTTTTAGCTCATTGTTTTTTGTGAAAGTTGGAGCAGTAAGTGGGGCAGATACTATTTTTGCAAATCAACAATGGGGTAATGTAGAATTTGTGAACTCTACCACTGCAAAAAGTGGTAAAACAAAAAGAATGATTTATGGAGAACGCGCAAAAGATTGTGTGTATTTGCAAGAATTTAAGCAAAAATTATTGCAAAGAAAAATTAAAAAATTTGATGAAAGTAATTGGTGGCAATGGGGCAGAGATTATTATAAGAGTGATATACCACGCATTTATGTTAATACCAAAACTCGCAATAAAAAACCTTTTTTTATCCATTCCTGTAATGCTTATGATGGCTCTATTTTGGCGATTTTTCCAAAATTTGAAGTGGATTCTAAGAACTTACAAGATTTGTGCGAGAGGCTCAATAATATAGATTGGGAGGAGCTAGGATTTGTATGTGATGGACGATTTTTATTTTCCCAAAGAAGCCTAGAGAATTGTATGTTAGATACTAGCTTTAAAGATATTTGTAGTAAAGCAGAGTAAGGGTTTTTAAGACAAAATGGATTTTATTTGGAATCTCAAAAGGAGATTAAAAGCAAATGGCGCGGTTTTAAAAACAGAGCTGTAAAGTTTGAGAATACAAAATTCTCAAACTTTTGTTGATTCTGCTTTATTTGCTATGAAATTTTTATCATTTGTCTTCAATACCAGCTAGGGAGTGTTTCAAGGCTTAAAGCATTATCAAACATACAAGCTGTGTTTGCAATTTTTGATACCTGCCAAGATTCTAAAGATTAGGAGTAAATGACATTGGCAGATTCTCATATCATTTGCCATAATAAAACGCGTATTTTTCCTTTGATGGGCTAAACCCACTTTTTGCAAAGGGATTATACTTAGTTCTTATCTGCTATTTTCTTATACCACTTGGGCGGATTCTCTTCTAAAGGTGTTCCCTCAAACATACCCTCTACACCACGGCAATCACTTTTCACCTGCCATTTATCAAGGTTTTTATCTCTGGTGAGATACCAAAAATCTTTTTCTATCTTGGCTGATGTGTGCCACTAATTTTTTTTGAGTAAGCCATCTTCTGTGGTAACAAACCATTTTGGTTTCTTATCTTCACCATCAATAGGCGAAAAAGCAACAAATTTGAACCAATAGCCTATCTTACATCCCTCTGGCAATTTGTCTCCCCACGAATCTAGATTTTGATTGAATTTTTTAGCGTTCCAAAACATCAGATATATATCTTTTGCCTTGCATAAATTCCATTTATCTAAGGGTTGATTGAATTTTTTAGCGTGGGCAAACATATTGGCTGCATATTCTACATTGCTCACATCCCATTTTTCTAAGGGCTGATTAAACTGACTGGCACCTTCAAACATTCCCCACATATCTTTTACCTTTGAGACATTCCAAGATTCTAAAGGTTGATTGAATCTAATGGCACAATGAAACATAAAACGCATATCTTCTACATTGCTCACATCCCACGAGCTAATATCGTGATTGAAATGCCTTGCCTCCACAAAGCAAAATGACATATCCTTGATATGCGAGACATTCCACTTTTCTATCCCGCTAAAATCTTTTCTCTTGGATTTATCAAAGAGATTTGTAAAGTCGCTCACTCCGCTGACATCAATATCACCTAGATAAATGCTTTCATCTTTGATAAGCTTTTTGAGTGCTGCCTTTGTCTTTGGCTGATAAGTTACACCTTTGCTTTGGGAGGTTTTAGGCGTGAAAAGTGAATCAAATGCCTTTGCCTTGTCTTTTGCCTTTGTGAGCTTTTTTAGAATCTGCAAAAGAGCATATTCTTCAGTGTCTTTGGCACTTCGCCCCGCATACACGGCACTATCATCCCAATACTCCTGCTCTAAATCGCTGACATAAGCTTCTAGCTCGCTGATTTTTTCTTTATCTATCACCGCACCTTTTTCAAAAAGTGTGAGGACTTTTGCTTTTAAGGATTCTAATCCTTTTTTGGTGTGGCTATACAGCTTTCAAGCACTTCAACTAGCTCTTTATTTAAATTTTTCATTGTGTCTCCTTTTTATTTTGTCCGCGCATTATATTGTTTTTTTTGTAAAGCAAGATTGTATATTCAATCATAATAAATTGTATTAGCTCAAAGTGTTAAATTCACCATTTAAATCTTTTTAGATATTCATTTTTTGCACTTCAATATCTTGCTTTTTAGAATCTGCTGCTTGAAGCGGAGTAAAGAATTGATATATCACATAAATAACAAAAAAATAAGAGAAGAAAATTTGCATTATTTTCCTTGATTTTTTTATAAAAAATTGCTATATTCTAAGCTTTAAATACCAAATTCACGCTTAAATGCGCACAAAGGATTTTCAATGATAGCTCAAAATATTACCGAACTCATTGGCAACACTCCGATTTTACAACTTCAGCAATTTGCTCCAAATCTTTATGGCAAATGCGAGTTTTTAAACCCAAGCCATTCTGTTAAAGACCGCCCCGCATATGCAATGATAGATGAGGCTCTAAAGACAGGCAAAATCACAAAAGATACAACTATTGTAGAATGCACAAGCGGCAATATGGGCATATCTCTCGCTATGATTTGTGCTTCTCTTGGATTAAAAATCATCATCACTATGCCAGAATCTATGAGCATAGAAAGACGCAAGATGATAGCTTTGTTTGGTGCGAATCTTGTGCTTACTCCTGCAAGTGAGGGTATGCAAGGTGCGCTCAATAAGGCTCAAGAAATTTTAGATTCCACACCAAACTCATTTATGCCAAGTCAATTTGATAATCTCGCTAACAAAGAAATGCACAAACGCACTACCGCACTAGAGATTTATAAAAGCTTTGAGGGAAGTTTGGATTATTTTGTGGCAGGATTTGGCACAGGTGGGACAATTAGCGGTGTAGGCGAAGTGCTTAAAGAGAAGATTCCATCTATTAAAATTATTGGTGTAGAGCCTGCTGCTTCACCACTGCTTAGCAAAGGACAAGCGGGACCACATAAGATTCAAGGCATTGGCGCGAACTTTATCCCTAAAATCCTTAATCGCGATGTGATAGATTCTATTGAAGTTGTAGAAAATGAAGTCGCTATTAAAATGGCTCAAAATTTAGGAAAAATCGGCGTAATGGTTGGAATTTCTAGTGGCGCAAATGTCGCAGCTGCACTTGAAATTGCCAAAAACAATCCAAATAAAAAAGTGCTTACTATGCTTAATGACACAGCGGAGCGATACCTTTCAACGGATTTGTTTAACACGCTTTGATGAAAATCAATCATATAGATTGCTTTAATTATAATGCTAAGAATTTAATCTCAATTAAAATGATTGAAATTAATGTGCAATCTTGCATTTACAAAAAAAACAATATAATGCGCGGATAAATAACTTACACAGGGGATAATATGAAAGATGTTGAAAATATTAAAGAATGAGGTAAAAAAAATCTCACGTCTGAAAAAGCTAAGGAGCTTGAAAAAGAATTAATTGCTGCGATTTACAGCAGTCTAGCTGCACTTAATAGACAACAAGGAAAGAAATTAAAATCTCTTAAGACACAAATCCTAGATCTCTTTGAAAAGGGTGCGCAGATAGGTGATAGGTTCATTAGAGACTTGGAGAATCACATAGAGCATTGGGAGATGGAATATTGGGACGATAGAGCAGTCTATGCAGGAAGAAGTGTCAGGCAGATGCCCGAGTATTGGCTCTTACAGGCTGTAAAAAAACTAGAGTATGCGAAAGATAAGGCAGAAGCATTTGATTCACTCTTTATGCTTGGCACACAATCTAAAGGTGTAACATATAAGCCAAAGACAAAAGCGGAGCTTAAAAAGCTTGTCAAGGATTATAAAATTTATTTGGGCGATATTGATGTAACTTGCACGAAAGACTTTGTAGGCTTATTTGAAAATAGCAGAAGAAAAGACTTTAGCGGGGCAAAGCATTTTAATGTGAATATTCAATCGTGGAATGTAAGTAAGGTAAAAGATATGAGCGGTATGTTTTCTAACTCAAACTTTAATCAACCGCTTAATGAATGGGATGTGAGTAATGTAAAACATATGACTGCTATGTTTGAAGATGCAAAGAAATTCAATCAGCCCTTAGATAAATGGAATGTAAAAAATGTGGAATATATAGCGTGTATATTTAAGGGGGCAAAATCTTTTGCTCAAAATATTGATTCTTAGGAATTGCCAAAAGTAGATTTTAACAAGTATGTGATGACTGGAAAAATCAAAGATTTTTTATGGGTTCTCCCCTAGAAAAGAATCCACCAAAGTGGGTTGTAACTACTGAGAATATCCCAAAGAAAAATGGCAAATATCAACCAAAAAACAAAGAAGAATTAATCTATCTTGCAGTGAATAAAGATGTCGCTTTGGGCGATATAGATGTAAGCCCTATCACTGATATGAGTCGTCTTTTTGGGGAGACTCTCCAATAAAGGACTTTAAAGGCATAGAGACTTGGAATGTCAGTAATGTTACCAATATGGAACTAATGTTTGGTGGAGTAATAAATCTCAATGTAGATATAGGCTCTTGGAATGTTGCTAAGGTCAAAAATATGGAGAATATGTTTTGTAGAACAGGAGGGGTCAAGCAAAATCTAGAGATGTGGCAAATAAGCAGTGATTGTAATATAAGGGATATGTTTAAAGACTCTTCGCTAGAAAAGAATCTGCCAAAATTGTTTAAAGTAATAAATGGAGAAACAAGAAAGCATTGGAAGATCTCAAAAATATCCTCTCACACAAGAAAATTAACGATAAAAATTTATACAAAATCTTTCATTGCTGCTTAAATGATGAAAAATGGAGTGTAATAAAACATAAAATGGCATCAGGTTTATCGGATACTGAATATTGTGAAAAGGCAATATTCGTGCCTTTAGAGCTCTTGGAATTACTTGTAGAAAATGCCAAAGATAAAAGCTTCGTGTTAGGAATGCAACAAAGCAAAAAAGACTTTTTAAAAATTGCTCTAGATTCAAATAGAGTGGATATTGCAGCATTTCTTGTAAAAAATGGCGTAGAGTTTAAGGAATCTCATCTAAAAAGATTTTCTTTGCATCGTGTAGTAGCATTTGAAGTGAGTTTTCAAGGAATGGTATTTTATGAAATAGCCAAAAAGCAAGAGAACATAAAAGTGATATGGGATACACTGATACAAAATCTTAGCTTTCATCAAATTTATGAGAAAAATGATGGTTTGCTTATCTATGCCCTAAGAAACAATTTTTTTAACGAGGAGGTGCTAGATAATAGTTTCCAAGGGTTGCCACCACAAGGTGGTATAAATCTTGCTGCTTTGGGTAAAGATGGGGCAGATTTGCTAGATAACAACACTGCGTATGCACCATTACGGACTCAAAGAATCGTGCCTTTTGTCTTTGCTATGTTTGAAGATAAAACTTATGATGTTTTAGAATATGCTCTTTTCCTCGGGTTGCACAAAGGCAGAAAAAACGACAAGGGAGAGGATTTTGAGAGTTTTTTACAACAAAAGATTGATGAATACATTATATTAACCACAAAGGGCGGTAATAGTTACGGAACGATTTTTCAAGAAGATAAAGATGTTTTAGCGTATTTTAAAGCTTTACAAAGATTTATGAATAGTTTAGATTCTATCAAGAGGGGAGAAGTCATTGAAGTAGATAATGAGACCTTGAAAATGTTTGCCAGAATAGAGGAGATTCCATTAAATCAGCTTGATACAAGCAAGGTAACAAGTATGAAATATTTATTTTACCGCTCTTGCAGAAGGGATTTTAGCGGGATAGAAAAGTGGAATGTCTCTCAAGTGAAGAATTTGAACTTTTGCTTTAATAGTGTATACTTTTTTGATGTAGATATTAGTAGCTGGGATATTTCAAGCGTAGAAGAGATGCATTGGATATTTTCTTATGCTTGTAGTCTTAAAACACTCCCTAGCTGGTATTGAAGACAAATGATAAAAATTTCATAGCAAATAAAGCAGAATCAACAAAGGTTTGAGAATTTTGTATTCTCAAACTTTACAGCTCTGTTTTTAAAACAGCGCCATTTGCGGCGTTGCTCACAAGCAAAGAGTATCGCTTCAACCATTTGCTTTTTATCTCTTTTTTAATTGGTTTCCATTTGGTGCGGCGAGATTCTATAATCTTAGAATCCACAAGCAATTCTAAAGTGCCTTTTGAAACCGAAATCGCGATTTTGTCTCCGTCCTCAATGAGTGCGA
The DNA here is from genome assembly GCF_000765685.2 of Helicobacter sp. MIT 03-1616. NCBI lineage: Bacteria > Pseudomonadati > Campylobacterota > Epsilonproteobacteria > Campylobacterales > Helicobacteraceae > Helicobacter > Helicobacter sp. MIT 03-1616. The sequence continues at coordinate 20,104 of NZ_JROY02000005.1, forward strand.
TTAATCCTCCCTCTGCTGCTTCTGGGCTTATATGCCCGATACAGCCTCCCCTTGTCGCCCCGCTAAAGCGTCCATCGGTAATAAGTGCGACAGATTCGCCTAGTCCCATTCCCATAATGGGGCTTTTAGCCCGCTTTGATAATGTCGCTTCGCATAGGATTCCTTTATGTTTGATGCCATTACTCGCTAAAGAGAAAGGTTGCAATATTTTTTCCTGTGAAAAATTCCACACTCACCGCTACAAGTATCATAATAGTAATAAGTGGCGCAATGTAGCGCATAATGATATACCAAAGAGTAAAAGTGAGTTTATTAAAAAAATGCGCGGTATATGCTTGTAATTGATTTTTTGGCACAGCCCAACCAATAAAAATAACTGCTAAAAGTCCCCCAAGTGTCATAATTACATTTGCAGAGAGAAATTCAACGCTATCCATAAGTGTTTTGCCACCAATAGTAAGATAATCCGCCATAGGCGTGCAAATGGAGCAAATGATAAGCATACCAAGTGCGCTAATTGCTCCAGCAATGCTCCAAGTCGCCTTTGCTCTGCTCCAATGATAGGTTTCACACACATACATTACAGAGGGTTCAAGCAGAGAAATCGCAGAAGTAATCCCCGCAAAACTAAAGGCTACAAGGAATAAACAAGCAATGGTATTGCCTAATATACCAAGATGAGAGAGCATAACGGGCAAAGTTATAAAAATGAGCCCAGCACCTCCTCCTACTGCTCCATTATATTCATATACAAAAGTAAAAATCATAAGTCCAGCCATAATAGCGATTAAAATTCCAGATAGCACTACCCAAAGTGCGCTTTTAAAGAGATTTTGATTGCTTTGTGAAGAAGCGGCATAAGTGATGATGATACCTACCCCGAGTGAAAGCGAGAAAAACACCTGCCCTAGAGAATCAATAAATACATTAAGTGTGAGGGCTTTTTTTGCTTCATTTATATCAAAGCTCAACATAAAATGTAATGCTTTGCTAAAAGAATCCATACTCATCGCATAGAGCAATAAGCCAAAAAATATAATGAAAAGAAGCGGTGTGAGGATAAGATTCAAAGCTTCAATGCCTTTTTTAACACCGCGAGAGATAACTAATGCAGTGATTCCCATTACAAAAAGCAAACCAAGTGTTTGGGGCACAAAACCATTTGTATAGAGGGTATTAAAAATTGTTTCAGAGGTGTGCATATCGCTAGGGAGGTTAAAGCTCACTATAAAGAGATAGTAAAACACCCAGCCTAGCACGATAGCATAAAAAGATAAGATAATAGGACCGCCAATAAGTGTAAATCCAGCTAAACGCCATTTTTTACTTGAGCTCACATCAAGATTTTCATAGCTTTTGACAGCATTGGCGCCCCCCCCCTTGTTCCCAATAAGCATTTCGCCAATAAGCATTGCAATGCCAAGTGAGAGTGCCAAAAATAAATAGAGTAAGACAAATGCACCACCGCCGTTTGTCCCTGCTATGTAGGGAAAACGCCAAATATGTCCTAAGCCGATAGAGCTTCCAAGTGCAGCGAGGATAAAACCAATTTTGCTAAAATGATTCATTAGTAGCCTTTGTTGTTGTATGTGAGTCAATGTTATCCGCATTCTACTTGTTTTTTTGTTAAATATGGTTGAATGGGGGGTTTAAAATCAGCGATAGATAACAAATTGCCGCATACCAAAATTAAATACAAAAGCTATACCTGTGGCTAGAATCTTGCTTATTATTTCATAGAATCCAAGCCATTGCACGCATACATAAAGCACAGCTAGATTAATGACTAAGCCCCCAAAACTAACAGGTATATAAGAGAGCTTTCTTTAAGCAATGAGTGAGGGGAGTGATGAAAAATAATTTTTTTTGCAAAAAGAAAATTCCATAGGGTAGCGATGACAAAACTTATCGCTCCTGCGAAAAGATAATATATGCCAAAATAATAAAAGCACAGAAAAAAATATCAACCAATTTTAGCATTCGTTTATGAATCTGCCTTAAAGTGCGTTTGAGGGCAGAATATGCCAAAACTATTTTTTGATATAATCAAGCATAAAAAGTGCGCAGTTACCAAAATAAAGGAGGGCAAAATGAAAAGATTATTGTTTATGGTAATGTTTGTAATAACGAGTGTATTTATATGGATTGGCTGCGAGGATTCTCAAAAACAAAGTATTAAGTATCACCCAAAAGATAGAGCGGAGCTTGTCAAACTTATCAATGATGAAAATGTGAATCTAAGCGAAATTGATACAAGTGCTATTACTGATATGAGCTATCTTTTTGCTCGTTTTAGCACAGAACAATGTTATGACGTATTTGCAGAGTTTTTTAAACATATAGAATCTTTTGTGATTGTCGCTACTATGGAAAAAGCTGCACAAAAAGGGGATAAGTGGATTCCCACAGAAGCGGATAAGCAGACTATCAAAGATAATCTTATAGTGCAATGGGAGACAGAGAGGGAGAAGTGCATTCATAATGCGAGAGAAAGAGTAGATTTTAGCGGGATAGAATCGTGGAATGTAGCTAATGTCAAAGATATGAGCTATATGTTTGGTGGTGTAGAGAACTTTAATGAGCCTTTAGGCAAGTGGAATGTGAGCAGAGTGCAAAATATGCGCGGTATGTTTGGTAAAACTGCATTTAATCAAAATATACAATCGTGGAATACTGCAAGTGTGGAAAGTATGAACGCGATGTTTGCTAGAAGCACGTTTAATCAGCCACTTAATAGCTGGAATGTGAGTAAAGTTAAGGATATGTCTTTAATGTTTTTTGAAACATCACATTTCAATCAACCTTTGAATGATTGGGATATTTCGCAAGTAGAGGATATGAATTTTATGTTTCAAAAGGCTAAGAGCTTTAGTCAAAACCTTGAGAGTTGGGGCGAGAGGCTTAATCCTCAAGTGCGAACATATTTGATGTTTGAAGATTCATTTTTGCAATCAAATCCACCCAAATGGTATAAGGAGGATTAAATGAAAACATATCAATTCTTATGCGCTCTAGCGACACTAGGTGCATTATTGTGGAGTGGCTGTGAGGATAAATATCGCCCACAAAATGAAGAGGAACTCTTAAAGCTTGTGCGCGATAAAAATGTAAAGCTCAATAAAATTGATACAAGTGCTATTACAGATATGAGTTTGCTTTTTGCTCAGCTTAGCCCTGCTGTATGTAAAGGAATCCAGCAAGAGCAAGAGTTATCAGAGCTAGATAAAAGAATTTTGCTTGTATGTCGCTATCCTTATGTAGAACGTGATTTTAGCGGAATTGATACTTGGGATACGAGTAATGTAGAGAATATGCAAGGTTTGTTTTTGAATAATCAAAGCTTTAATGAATCTCTTAATGCTTGGAATGTGAGTAAGGTTAAAGATATGCTCGGTATGTTTCAAGACGCGACAAGATTCAATCAGCTCCTTGATAAATGGGACACAAGGAGTGTAGAAAATATGGCTTTTATGTTTCAAGGGGCAAAAAATTTCAATCAGCCTTTGAATGCTTGGAATGTCTCACAAGTGCAACATTTTGATTATATGTTTGCAGACACGCGAGCTTTCAACCAACCATTGGACAAATGGGATTTAAAGAGTGCAAAATCTTTGGAGGATATGTTTTCTTTTGCTGCGAGTTTTAGTCAAAATTTAGATTCGTGGCAGGTTGAGCATATAGAGGCATTTCATAATAATCGTTTTGGCTTTGATAAATATTATGCACGAGAGGTTATTTTTTGGAACTCACCTATGGTGGCAAACTTGCCTATTTGGGCAAAAGAGCCTAAGCCTCCTTATCCTCACACACATAAGCCCAAAGATAGAGCAGAACTTGTAGCGATTTTGAGCAAAAAGTATGAAGTCAATGGTGAGTTTTATGAAGTCCCTTTGAGTGCGATTGATACGAGCGCTATCACAGATATGAGCTTTCTTTTTGCAAATTATAAAAATTGTGATTTTTTCTTAACATTACTTAAGGATTCTAGGGCAGTTGAGAATTGCGAAAGTAGTATCAAATATAGAAAGGATTTTGAGGGCATAGAACAATGGGATACCTCTAATGTGGTAGATATGAAATATATGTTTTATGGCAGTGAGAGGTTTAATCATTCCATACAATCGTGGAACGTCTCTCAAGTAAAAAATATGCGTTCAATGTTTGAAGGAGCAAAAAACTTCAATCAACCACTAAATGCTTGGCACACAGCGAGTTTAAAAGAAATGGTATATTTATTTAGAGATGCAGAGCAGTTTAATCAGCCCTTGGATAAGTGGGATATTTCTCAAGTAGAATCTTTATGCAATGTATTTGCTTATGCTAAGAGTTTTAATCAAAATATACAATCTTGGGATACCTCAAAGGTGATAAATATGGAAGATTTATTCGAAGGTGCGCAAGCTTTCAACCAACCATTAAATAATTGGAATGTAAGCAAAGTGCTTAATATGGAGGCAATGTTTGCTGATGCTAAAAGCTTTAATCAACCCCTTGATAAATGGGACACAAGTAGCGTCAAAGATATGAGCAGTATGTTTAGCGGGGCGGAATCTTTTAATCAACCTTTGAATACTTGGCAGGTAGGGAATGTCTATGATATGCGCTCAATGTTTGAGCGGGCAACAAAATTCAATCAGCCTTTAGACAAGTGGAATGTCAGCAATGTTTATAAAATAAATTATATGTTTGTAGAAGCAAGTCATTTTAAGCAAGATTTAAATATGTGGAATATAAATATATGGAATATATTGGAGCTAGAGGGGATACCCTCTTATGTTTTTGAGGGTTCGCCTTTGCAATCAAACCCACCCAAATGGTATAAAAATCTCGTAGGGCAAAAGAGAGAATAAATGAAAAAGCTTTTATATATGACAATGTGTGCCATAATGAGCGTGTTTATAAGCAGCTGCGGGGATTCTAAAGGAGATTCTAAAAATATAACATATAAATACCACCCAAAGGATAGGGCGGAACTTGTCAATCTTATCAATGATGAAAATGTGAATCTAAGCGAAATTGATACAAGCAAGGTTACAGACTTTAGTTTTTTGTTTGCACGTTTGGGTGAGGAGTGCGATGACACACTTGGGTGGCATAGAGAGGATTTACTCACTCCACATTTAGAAAAATGCAAAAATACAGGCATAAAGCGATTGGATAGCATTCACGCAATTAAGAAACAAATTTCAGACATTGATTCACAGATTCGCAAGATAGAATCTGTGCTTGAAAAAGAGGAGCAGTGCAGGAGTGATTTTGAATCTTTTATCGCGCCTAAGATTCAAGCGAAGATTAAATCCAAAGAGGGATTTTTTGATGAGCATAAAAGAGAGTATGTCAAAAGAAAAACTTTAAATGATAAGGAGAGAGCGCAAGTGCGTGATGAGGTTATTAAAGAAAATAAATCGTGTATTTTTTTAAAAAATGTGGAGGATAAAGAAAGGATTTCTTCGCTTAAGGAGCAACAGGTCGATTTGGAGGAGCAATTAAGCCATTTAATGGAGAAGCTAGGCACGATTACGCATTGGGATACGCGTAATGTCAAGGATATGAGTTTTGTTTTTGCCGGTGGATTTGCGTGGGAATTACTAAGGGATAAAGAGCAGAGTAAGGTAGAGTTATACTGGGATACGCACAGTGTGGAGAATATGCAGGGAATGTTTTTTGAAAATTACGCGTTGAGCGAGGAATTACAAGAGTGGGTTACACATTTTGATGTGAGTAATGTCAAAGATATGAGCTATATGTTTTATCGTAGCAATTTTAATAAAAATATTAATGCGTGGAATGTCAGCAGGGTAGAGAGTATGGAGGCGATGTTTGCGCAAAATTTTAGCTTTAATCAGCCCCTTGATAAATGGAATACAAGTCGTGTAAAAAATATGGCAGAGATGTTTGTATGTGCGCTTAGTTTTAACCAAAATATACAATCGTGGAATGTGGGCAATGTGGAGAATATGAGCTATCTTTTTGGGGGATTGTGCGCAGTGGATTCTACTTGCGCTTTCAATCAGCCCTTAAATGCGTGGAATGTCTCTAAAGTGCGCGATATGAGCGGTATGTTTATTTTTTTGCGTCAATTTAATCAACCCTTAGACAAATGGGACACGCGTAATGTGGAGAATATGAGTGGTATGTTTAAAGAAGCAAGTAGCTTTAATCAACCCCTTAATACTTGGAATGTGAGTAATGTCAAAGATATGAGTTATATGTTTGAGTATGCGGAATCTTTCAATCAACCATTAGATAAGTGGAATGTCGGTAATGTAGAAAATATGCAAGGAATGTTTGCGGATTCGGCCTTTAATCAGCCTATCAATAATTGGAATGTGCAAAAGGTAGAGGATATGAGTAAAATGTTTCATTCACGAGTTTTCAATCAACCTCTTGATAAATGGCAGGTAAAAAGCCTTAAAAATATGCAAGGAATGTTTAGCGAATACTTTTTGCAAAATATTGATTCTTGGGAGATTGATAGGACTAAAGTGAAAACCGCAGATGCGTTTTCTCCAAACTCTGCCTTTGTGCCAAAGTGGTATGGAGAGGATATTATAAATGATGAGGAATTGGCAGATGAGGTTTCTTCTTGCTTTGAATTCGGGGTAGGGTGTGAGGTGGATAAAGTGAGCTTTGAGCTGCCTTTTAAGGAGAATAGTATAAAGTTTTTTAAGGGAGACAAACAAGGCAATTTTGCGCGTATTTGCCTGCCCTATGCGGAATATAGCGATGAGAAGCGCGCAAAGGATATTTATAAACATATCTCTATGTGTTTAGATTCTATAAAAGTGCGAGAATCTAAGATGATGACACTGCATTTTGATGGTATATATCGTGCTACCCATATTGGAGAATGCGAAACTTTAGATTTTCCTCACTCACAGCCCTAAAGATGTAAAAATAAAATCTACCGCGTCCTCTCCTGTGAAAAACTTTATACTCACTGCTACAAGTATCATAATAGTAATAAGCGGAGCAATATAGCGCATAATGATATACCAAAGAGTAAAAGCAATGTTGTTAAAAAAATGTGCGGTGTGCTGTTGTAATTGATTTTTTGGCACAGCCCAGCCGATAAAAGTAACTGCTAAAAGTTTTGGGTATTCATTGGGATCATATTCTAAAACCGAATCTTAAGTAAGTAGGATATCGCCACTAGCCACTGTAATACCTGTGCGTAGGGCTGCACCTTTGCCTTGATTGTGTGAGTGATATAAGATTTTAAGGTTTAGGCATGCGGTATATTGTTTTGATTAGATTCAGTAGATTTTAAATCTTGAAGTATTTCTATTGTGCCATCAGTGCTACAATCATCAACAATGATAATTTCTTTATGATAGGCAATAGTAACATTTTTACACGTTCTAAAATATATGTAATGGTGCGAGATTCATAAAATAAGGAATAATAATTGAGAGTGTAGGAAGATGTGAATCTTCTACATTACCATTGGGGGCTAGAGAGATTGTGTGTATCCCCCCCCCCCATTGTCTAAAAGCAAAGACATAAAAACTCCTTATTGTTTAGTGTGATTTATATTCCCTCACAGCTCGGGTTTATCCCCTTTCAAAAGGCACGTGATGAGGGCGGATACTTTCTCTGCACTGCCGTGTTTTAGATACTCCCTAAGCTCCTTTACCTTAGCAAAAAATGTTCCGGTATGTGTATCACCATACGCCTTAAGGAGATTAAGTGCGGTAAGGTTGCTTTGGATAAGTTCTGGGTGGATTTGCTTCGTGCCAATGTGCGAGTCGCCATCAGTATAGTGCAAGGCATTGTAAAGGATATTAGCAATCCCTATGTGCTGCAATCGCACAAATGCCTTAGCAAACATTATATCCGTGCCTCGTGTCTTATATCCAAGCACAAGAGGAGTGCCAATGAGTGTGGCTTGAAGCGTGGCAGTGCCCGAGCAAATAAAGGCAAAGCTAGATTCATAAAGTGCGGCATTGGCATCAAAGCTAATCTCAAAAATATGTATATCGCTACCATAAATCTGTGTTAGGGCTTGTTGGTTAAGATTCTTAAAATGTTCAGGGATAATAAGCACCTTAGGATTTGGAAGCTGCTTTGCAACTTTGGCAAAAGTAGGGAAGATTCTTTGAATCTCGCTCTTGCGACTGCCGGGCATAAAGGCAATCTTGCCATCTTCTAGTGGTAGTGGCTTATCTTTGAATTGTGGAATCTCATCAATCAGTGGGTGTCCCACATACTGCGCTCTTTTCTCTTCTAGCGCGTGCGGATACATAGCGAGTTCAAAAGGCAAAATAGCACAGAGATAATCACACACTTTTTCTATGTGCTTTGCTCTCCAAGGCTTCCACGCCCATACTTGTGGCAAAGTATAATACACGATAGGCACTTTTGAGCCATTTTTCTTTAAAGCTTTTGCGATTGGGAGATTGAAGCTTGAGCTATCCATAAGCAAAATGACATCGCAACTTTCTGCAAGTCTTGTCATTTTGTGAATGGCTTCCTTAAAAAATGCGATTTTTTTCATCACATCTAAAAAACCCATAACCGCGAAGTCCTTCAAAGTGTATGTAGGCTTTGCGTCATTAAATCCTTCAAATACGCTTGGTTCAAATATCCCGCACACCCGCACAGAAGTATTGAGCTTTTTAGCTAGGACTTGCAAATGGATATTTGCACTTGGCTCACACGCACTGACAAAAAGCTTCTTATTCATATTTACTCTTTGGTGTAGATTCTATAGAATCTGTAGTGTCTGTTTGTGGGCTACTAGCAGGGTGGGTGGATTCTGTATAATACTCTTGCGTGATGAGTTCGAGTTGATATTCACTTTTTAAATCGCGTAATTCAACGCGCAGTTTAGAATTTTCTAATTCAAGTTCATTGATTTGTGCCTGAAGTGCGTTTTGCACTTCATTATTAGAATCTTGTGAATCTTTGGACACTTGGGCTTGTTGTTGCTCCAATGTGCGGATTGCATTTTGTGCTAGGGTAATATGCTCTCTTAATTCTTTGAGCTTGGCTTTAGAAGTTTTAATCTCTTCGTGATATTGTGCGACTTCAAGGCGCATTTTTTCTCGCTCATTTTCAAAAAATCCTACAATATCCCAAAGGTTTTGTGTTTGTGGATTGTATTTAAGAAGTTTTTCAAATGCTTGTTCATCAATTTTTTGAGCTAATGGCTTATCTTGTGCATACATAAAAATCCTTATTCTAAGATGATGACATCATATAAGATTCTTGAGTTTGTATAGAATCTTGTATATCTTCTATGTCAAGTTCAAGGTTAAGAAGATGTAATTCTCTGCCTTGCGTGATGATTACCTGCTGACTTCGACAAAAAGGACAAGTGCTATATGTGAGATTTTCTCCACTAAAGTCGCGTTCGCAAGATTGACAATGTAAGACAACAGGTTGATATTCTATCTCAATATTCGCATTTTTACAAAGCGGAGATTCTAATCTAAAAGTCTCAAATGCACTTTTTACAAGCGCACTATCTACACCACTACGCTCACCAACGGCGATGCAGACTTTGGCAATAGAGGCAGCATTATGCTCTTTTGCGTGGGATTCGCACATTTGTATCAGTGAGGCGACAATAGAATATTCGTGCATTTTTATCCTTAGATTCTATAAAGTCATAGGTATAATTTTACCCAAGAAGTGCTAAAATAAGCAAAAATTCATAAAGGGATTTGGAGTGCAGAGGGTAAAAACAAAACAAATTTTTGTAGGAGATGTGGCAGTAGGCGGCGATGCGCCCATTTCTGTGCAAAGTATGACTTTTAGCAAAACTTGTGATATAGAGGCGACAAAAGCACAGCTTGATAGATTGTATTTTGCTGGGGCTGATATGGTGCGTGTGGCAGTGAGCGACCCAAAAGACGCGGCTGCACTCAAAGAGCTTAAAAGTGTTTCGCCCCTGCCACTTATCGCGGATATTCATTTTAGATACAAATTTGCACTTATTGCAGCAGAGAGCGTGGATTGCATTCGTATCAATCCGGGCAATATTGGCTCAAAAGATAGGGTAAAAGCTGTGGCAGATGCGTGTAATGCACGAGGCATACCTATTCGTATTGGTGTAAATGGTGGGAGTTTAGAAAAACAATTTGAGGAAAAATATGGTGCAACTCCTAAAGGTATGGTTGAATCTGCGTTGTATAACATTAAGATTTTAGAGGATTTTGGATTCACAAATATCAAGGTTTCGCTCAAAGCAAGTGATGTAGAGCGCACAATGGCAGCATATAGAATACTTCGTCCTTTAGTAGAGTATCCTTTTCATTTGGGCGTTACAGAGGCTGGGACTTTGCCGCATTCTATGGTAAAAAGTGCTATGGCACTTGGTGGGCTGCTTATGGAGGGCATTGGCGATACGATGAGAGTGTCTATCACGGGTGAGCTTGAGGAGGAAATTAAAGTCGCGCGTATGATTTTGCAATATTCTGGGCGACAAAAAAGCGGAGTAACAATCGTATCTTGCCCTACTTGTGGGCGCATTGAAGCAAATCTTGTCAAAATGGTGCAAGAGGTAGAATCTCGCATTAAGCATATCAAAACGCCTTTGCAAGTAAGCGTAATGGGCTGTGCTGTCAATGCTTTGGGTGAAGCTAAACACGCAGATATTGCCATTGCTTTTGGAAATAAAGATGGGCTGATTATTAAAGGTGGCAAGATTCTCTGCAAACTCAAAGAAGACAAATTACTTGAGCGGTTTATCGCAGAAGTAGAGGAGCTTGCCAAACAAAGAGAAGAAGCATAAGGGAGGAAGCATAATGCAAGATATACAAGCAATGCTCATATCGGCAAAGCGTAGTGCAAGGATACTAGAGCAATTAAGTGATGAGCAAAGAAATGCAGTGCTTATATCTATGGCAGATGAGATAGAATCTCAAAGCAAGGTAATATGTGAAGCAAATGCTAAAGATATGAGTGCGGCAGAGCATCTTCCTCTAGCAATGCGTAAAAGATTAGAATTAAATAGCACAAAAGTGCGCTCTATGGCGGATTCTATCCGCGATATTGCAAAGCTTTCTTGCAGTGTAGGGCAGGTGATAAAGAGCTGGAAAAACAAGGCAGGATTAGAGATTACGCAAGTGAGTGTGCCGCTTGGTGTCATTGGTGTCATTTATGAATCTCGCCCTAATGTTACAAGCGATGTAAGCGCATTATGCTTTAAAAGCGGGAATGTGTGTGTGCTCAAAGGTGGCAAAGAGGCGTATCATTCTAACAAAGCAATTCATTCTGCCTTGCAACAAGCCTTGCAACAGCACAATCTCCCAAAAGAATGTGTGAGTATGATACAAGATACTTCGCGTGAGTCTGTATTGGCATTTGTCAAAATGGATAAGTATGTGGATTTGCTTATCCCGCGTGGTGGAGAGGGGCTTATAGAGTTTGTAAAACATAATGCGAGTATTCCTATCATCAAGCACGATAAGGGCGTGTGTCATACCTATATCCACAAGGACGCGGATTTGCAAAAGGCAAAGGCGATTGTGCTTAATGCTAAGCTAAGCTATCCTGCGGCGTGCAATGCGTGTGAATGCGTGATTGTAGATTCTGCACTTGGGACGCAGGTTTTAAGCGAGATAGTGGAGAGTTTGCATACACATAAAATCAGCGTGAGATTTGAAACACAAGCCTTGCTAGAATCTCTAGGCACGGAGCTTGATGGCTTGGCGGATTTTACTAAAGAGTGGGGGGATAGGATTATTAATCTTAAGATTGTGGGGGGCTTTGAAGAGGCGTTGGAGCATATATCACGCTATGGCTCGGGGCATTCTGAATGTATAGTGAGTGAGAATAAGGCGGTGTGTGAGCAGTTTTTAAGCAGTGTTGATGCGGCGTGTGTGTATGTCAATGCTTCAACGCGATTTAGCGATGGCGGGGAGTTTGGCTTTGGTGCGGAGGTGGGTATTTCTACCTCTAAACTTCACGCTAGAGGTCCTATGGGTATAGAATCTTTACTCAGTTATAAATATTGTATTACAGGCAATGGGCAAGTGCGAGAGTAGGGTAATGTAGGCGAGATTTGAAGCTTGGCAAGAATCTTGCGTTGCTAGATTCTGCTTAGATTCTATTTGCGGCTTGGCTTTGAGCTATATTAGAATCTAGGCTTTAGCATATTTAGTGTGGGATTATGGAGTTTTTGCGTGCGGTTTTTTGGAGTGAAAAAAGAACTAGAAATATAAGTATGGTATATAGTATGCTTAATGCCACTACGCTTGGACAAGTGCAAGTTTTATCAGTATCTGCGATTTTTCCTATCAAAGGGTGAATTATGCTAGGATATTTTATCAGCACTATAAAAAAACCCATATAAGAAGCAATAAGCAATATATATCTACCGATAATCAAAGATTTGGTATAGACTAAACTAACATATAATCCAACAAACAATGTGTTAATAAACAATGAGTATCCATAATCTTTATTTAAATCTATAATTTTCCCACCAAATCCAACCAATAATACATAAAAAGCATAAGCAAAAAAGAACGCAAGGATTAAACTTTCTATCAAATACCATAAATCTTTTATGAGTATTTTTAAAAATGTAATGAAACTCTTAAATGATTGCCGTATATTACAATGAAGTCTTTTGTAAAAATTCAATTTTTTAAAACAAAATCTAATAAAATAAATGAAAAAATTTTTATAGATTTTACATAGTATCAAAATACTTCCAAGGGTTATAAAAACAATAGCCACTAAATTAAAATAACACTCAAAATTATTAGAAATTTTAGATAATATGAACTCTTCGCTTATGTTTTCAATTTTAGCATTATGCAAATACGCGATACCCTTAAAAAATAAAGCATACAAAACGATGAGCAATATAAGATTATTAAAAACCTTTAAAAAATCTGTATGATGCTCACATAGCTTTCTATAAAATCCTAGCAGCAAGCAGTCTATATAATCTCTAAATTTATGGGTATTTCTTTTTATATCAGCTTCAGTTTCAGCAGTTTTGCCCTGCTTATGCCATATTTGTTCTAGCTCTATTTCTTTGCAATAGAGTTCGTATTTGTGGAAGTTTGAAGCGTCTAGGAGATTATTATCTTTTATCAAAGCATTTTTAATAAGCCTAAAAGAATCTCTAAAATCATTTGCAAATTTATCCAAAGTTTTCTTGCTGTCCTGCTCTTTTTCTTTTGCTTGTTTGATGCTCTCCTTTAGATTCTCAAAATCAAAATCGCACTTCACATTCACAAAGTTTAGATTCTCTTTGAAAATAGCTTGTGAAAAATTAGGAATTGCTTTATTATGAAAAGTTACCCCATAAAAACAAGCGGTTTTTTCAAATTCACACTCGTGAAAATCAGCAAAATCATAAAAATGGGAATTGTTAAAATAGACATTATCTTTAAATATGGAATTTTTAAAAAATAATTGTTTAAATTCATTATTTTTAAAATAAACACTATCAAAGAAATTACAATTTTCAAAAAAGGCAGTCTCAAAACTACAACTTCCAAACATATTTGATTTTTCTGTGTTTCTGTCATCAATTTCTTTGCCAAAATGGACTTCTTTTTCAAAGGTAGAGTTTTCAAAAATTGCTCCTTTTAAAAACTTAACTCCAAATGCTTTAAATATTCCTTTAAATTCACATTGTCGGCAATCAATGCTTTCTTCCAATGTAGCATTGAAAAAATTTATTTCATTGCTAAATATACTAAATGCAAGATTCAAAATCTTTTTAAAAGTTACATTTGTGAAAATAAGTTTGTGTTTAAATTGTTTTTCATAACCATCTACACTTTCTAAAAACTTACATTTATGAAATTTCAAAGGATAATTTAATAAATTATCAAATTTTATATCTTTATCAAATTTGATAACTTCAAAGTTATTTTTGCTTACGCAATTTTCTATAACATAAACTTTCTCTCTATACATCATAACGAACATATTTCTTACTTATTTCTAAAATTTGAGCTATATTTTTGGCGGCTTGTTTTGTGTCATCGCTCATTATTTTCCCTTTATTATTTCTATCTCATCATTTGTGAGATTGTAGAGTGTATAGACTAAAGAGTCAAGTTTAGATTCTAACTTGCTTGTGTCAAGGGTAGAATCTTTTGCTTTAATTTCTAGGATTTTATCTACACATTTTATAATCTCATCACACAAGGGGTTTATTGCTAGATTCTAGCCTTTCATAACTTACTATTTTTTAAACAATTTGCTATGACTCCCCACACGCAAGGCATTAAGCTGCAAAATATCATCGCATAGCTCATAAATGAGTAATAAGTCTGGTTTAATGTGGCATTCTCTAAAGCCTTGCAAGTTGCCGCTTAAGGCGTGGTCTTTGTGCTTTGGCTCTAGGGGCTGTCCTGTGGCTAGTGTGTCTATAATCTGCATTGATAAGATTCTATCTGCTTGATTTAGGGCTTTTGCGTCTTTTTTAAAACTTTTTGTCAAATGCACTTTATACATTAGAGTAAGCCCTCTTTTTCAAACGCTTCTTTCGCACTAGCATAAGTCTTTAGTGTGCCTTCTCTTTTCTCTTTTTCAAGCTCTGCTTTTGCCTTTAGAATCTCTTTTTCAAACTTTGTAAGCTTGGGCTTTTGCACCTTGCATTTTGCGTTATCAATCTTTGCTAGGCTTTTTATCGCAGTGTAAAGCTCTTTACTAGCATTTTCTATAATCAGTGTCATTTGTTATCCTTTGGGCTTTTGTGTTGCTTAAAATTCTAGCATTAGTTTTTTATGTTTTGGAATCTATTATTTCTATCTCATCATTTGTGAGATTGTAGAGTTTATAGACTAAAGAGTCAAGTTTAGATTCTAACTTGCTTGTGTCAAGGGTGGAATCTGCTTTGTCATATTGAGCCGTAGGCGAAAAATCTTTTTTAGATTCTGTATTTTTAGATACTTCGGCTAACGCCTCAGTATGACAAGCTTTAATTTCTAGGATTTTATCTACACATTTTATAATCTCATCGCACAAGGGCTTATTAGTTTCTGTGATTTGTGGGATAGGGAGATTTTCTAGTTCGTAAATATTGACATGATTATTTGTGCTGGTGATTCTAAATAGCCAATTTAAAAGTTTAGAGTTAAGAATCCCCACTAAAAATTTTGCGTCTCTTGCATTCTTGCAATATGTAATATTGCAAGAATCCAAAAACACAATTTTTGTGTTTTTGGATTCTACAAAATTTGCGTGTATGCGATACCTGTCTGTCGTTCCTGTAATGTTTTGTGTTGTAATAATATATTGATTTTGATTTGCTTCTATTATCTTTCGTGTTATTTCATTGTCAATACCATAAAATACTTCCTTATCTAAATACCATCTATGACAAAAAGCCCCCTTATATATTTTAATATCTGTTGTACTTGAGCTTTGAATCTTTTTTAAATGGATTGTATTTATATTGCCCTGTAAGCTAGAATCTATCATATCTTTTAGCAAGATTTTATTTGTTTTAACTTTGGCAATAATGGGCATTTCGCCTTTTTTAATAAGTGGGATTTCATAAAGTGGGAAAAACTCTAAAATTTGTTGTTGGCTGATTGATTCAAAGTCAATTTTATCCATTTTGGATTCTGTGTTATTGATAGCGATTTTAAAGTGGTTATTTGACTTTGGCTTTGCTTTGAGAAATTCCATAATGCAAACGCCTTGTATCACACCTGTGAAAAGTTTTTGATTCTTCTTAAACTCCACAAAGTATTGCATTTGTGTTTCTTTGAGTAGTAGCTCTCTTGTAAATTGTGCGGATAAATCGCACATAATGGAGCTTTGTGTGATAAATGCAACAAGCGAGTTTGTATGTCCTAAATTGTATCCTAGCTCTACAAAAACCTTATATAAGTTTTGTTTGCCTTTATCCTTGCCTTCGCTGTAAGGGAATCTTGTTTTGTCATAAAGCCCCTTTGGCACTTGCATATAAGGCGGATTACCTACGACTAAATCAAAGCCTAGAAAGTCGCCATTAGAATCTAGCACTTCAGGGAATGCAAACCGCCATTCAAATGCGTTTTTGTAGCCTTCACCACTTGTTGTAGAATCTAGCTTTTTACGCAGGGCGACTATTTTGCCATAGGAAATGTAGGCTTCATCTTCTTGCTCTTTGTTAAGCTGTGGATTGCCAAATATATTGTGTGCGTAGGATAAGCCATCTAATAAGCTTTCATTATCTAAAAGCGAAATGCCATAATTTGTGATATGTATCTCAATAGCTTTTTCTAGCTCATTTTTGGTTTTTGGGTCTTTGAGTGTGAGTGTGAAAGTTTGCTTGATAGATTCAATTTGTGCTTCAATCTCTTGCTTTGAAATGTTTAAGATATTTTGGTCGGCGTTTTTGTAGTCAAAGACAAGCTTTTTGTATCTTTCTATTTGATGTGTAATATTTGGAATATGTTTGAGTGAATCTTTTAAATCAAAGCGACTTACAAGCGAATTCCCGCATTTAATATTTATATCAATATTTGGTAGGGTTTCTAAATCGCCTGTATTTTTACCATTAGAATCAAAGATATAAAAGCTGTATTTAAGCAGCTCTATCCATAATCTTAGCTTTGTGATTTCACAAGAGTTTGGGTTTATATCCACGCCAAAAAGGCAGGATTCTATCAAAATGCGTTTGTTGTGAAATAGGGCTTTTTGGATTATGTGAGATTCTAAATTTTCGTGGGCTGGGGTTTGATAAGTATGCAGGGTGTTATTAGAATCTTGTATTAAAATCTCATCATTTTCTAGGCGTAATCTTATGTCTTTTAATCGCTTGTAGTCTCGCTCTCCATTATCATCAATGTGAATCTCGCAGAGAATCTTAAGGCGGAATTTTAGCTCTATCATAGCATTGAGCATAGATACAAGGAAGTGTCCGCTACCAACGGCTGGATCGCAAACCTTTATAGAATCAAAAATGGCATTTGCCTCTTTATAGCCATCTTTTGAATCTGTGAGTTTGTCTAGCTTTTGTGCTAAAGATTCTAAGCTGTCGCATTCCCACGATTTTCTTTCATTAAATTTCTCTATAACGACTTTTTCTAGCGACTCTTTACACATATAGCTAGTGATAAAGCTAGGCGTGTAGAAACTGCCCTCTTTATAGCCATTTAGCTTTTCAAAGACTAGTCCTAGCACGGCGGCATTTATCAGCTTGTCGTGGTTTGTTTTGGTGTGGTTTATAATATCTTTTGGCGTGGTGGTGAAGTCATAGGCGTGTAAGAATTTAAAGAGATATTCTAAAAGGGGCAGGGATTGCGTGTCTTTATACTCTTTGTCTTTTTTAAGGATTGAGTGCTTGAAAATGGCGAGATGATTAGAATCTAGGTGGCTTATTTCGTTATTTTGCTTTTCTAATTCTGTTTTGTCAAAAAGGCTTGAGTTAAGATAGGGGATAGAATCTTTTAGCTTTAAGTCTGTTTTTCGCTTCTCTTTTTTAAGGGCTAATATGTCAAAAAAGAGTGTGTTTAAGTCTGTGAAGTTTTGTAGCGTGTCAATGTCTAAAAAGGGCTTTGTAATATGCTTGAAACTTAAAAGCATAGATTCTAAAAGTCGCAGGAATAATATGCGGTTATTCCAAGTGGTAAGCAAGGAAAAGATTGTCTCAAAGTCTTTGTCTCTATCAAGTCCTAGTTTGTTGCAGATTGAATCTAAAAGCGTGTTTGGCTCTGTGGTTGGGAGGATTAGAATCTTGCCTTTTTGGTCTATCTCTTTTAGCCCTAGAATGTAGAGTAGCTCATCATAAAAGCTTTGATTGAGTGTGTTGGCGTCAATGTAGGTTTTTTGTTTGAGTAGCACTTGTGGGCTTAGGGCTTGATATAGCAGGGGCAGGGGTGTAGTCTGTATATTAAAATGGGTAAATTTTAGTGTGGAGTTAAGGGAGAGCAAATAGTCTTTAAGTGTGGCGTAAAACTTGCTTGTGCTTGTGTCTGTGCCTTGATTCTTATCGCAGTTATCAAAGGCTTTTAGGATTGTTTTATCTTTAGCAAATGTGAGATACTCTCTAGCGTCTATGAGATAGAAATCTCGTGTGTTAGTTAGGATAATGTGTTTTATGTCGTTGTTGTTATGGGTTTTATACTCGCGTAAAAAGTAGAGAATGGATTCATAAAAGGCTTTGGATTCTAGGCTATATTCTTGTAAAAGTAGTGTATCCCCCCCCCCCGCTAGAAACAAACTCTATCTTATTGCTTAGACTTTTGACTTCAAAAAGCACTCTAGCTTTATTGTATTCATAAATGCTTAAATCAATGCGATTTTTTGTATTGCACTCATAGGCAAAGCTTTTGGCTAGAAACTCTATCAATGCGATTTTTTGATGCTCTTCACTCTCATTTTCATTTGTGTGTAAAAGCTTATCCCTATGTTTGCTAAAAGATTCTAGCTCACTCTCACTTGGACTATGGGCGTTTGATAGAAAGTCTTCTAAGGGGATAAGCGTATAAGTCATTGTAGCTTCTCTTTTAAAAGCTCATTGACACGAGCGGGGTTTGCACCTTTGCTTGCTTTCATCACTTGCCCTACAAAGAATCCAAAGAGTTTGTCTTTGCCACTTTTGTATTCCGCGACCTTGTCGGCATTAGCGCTTAACACAGATTCTATAACTGCAATAATTGCGCCATCATCATTAATTTGGGCTAATCCCATAGAATCTATGAGGCTATCTACATCGCCTCCTTTTTCCATAAGCACATCTAAAATTTCTTTGCCACTTTTTCCGCTGATT
The DNA here is from genome assembly GCF_000765685.2 of Helicobacter sp. MIT 03-1616. Taxonomy (NCBI): domain Bacteria; kingdom Pseudomonadati; phylum Campylobacterota; class Epsilonproteobacteria; order Campylobacterales; family Helicobacteraceae; genus Helicobacter; species Helicobacter sp. MIT 03-1616. The sequence continues at coordinate 38,783 of NZ_JROY02000005.1, forward strand.
TTGCCCTCCTCAATGCGTTTAACAAGTGTGGCTAAAGTTTTAGAATCCACCCCACAAGTCTGCAGCGTATTTTCACCCTTTAATCGTCCTAAAAGCTCTGTAGTAAGCCAAGTAAGAGCACCTTTAGCACTTGCACCTTCTTCAAGCATAGATTCAAAATAAAGCGCAAGCTCAAGGCTACTTGTAAGCACACCTGCATCATAGGGCTTAAGTCCTAAGGCATTGATGTATCGCTCCTTTTTTTCATCGGGCATTTCTGGAATCTTGCTTCCCTCACACATAAGGGCTTTATCAATAAATACAGGCAAAAGGTCAGGGTCAGGGAAATAGCGATAATCAGCTGCCTCTTCCTTGCCACGCATTGAACGAGTAATGCCTTTGACAGTGTCAAAAAGACGAGTTTCTTGCACAACTTCGCTTTGATATTTTCCCTCTTCCCAAGCTTCAATTTGTCTCTCTACCTCATATTCAATCGCTTTTTGGATAAATTTAAAGGAGTTAAGATTCTTAATCTCTACACGCGTATAGAGTTTGCAATCTCCTTTGGGGCGAATAGAAACGTTTGCATCACACCTAAAGCTTCCCTCCTGCATATTTGCATCGCTTATGCCAAGAAATCGCACGATAGAATGCAGCTTTTTAAGATAGGCTATTGCCTCATCGGAACTTCGCATATCAGGCTCACTTACAATCTCTAATAATGGCGTACAAGCACGATTTAAATCTACTTTTGAATAATTATTTTCGTGGATATTTTTACCTGCATCTTCTTCAAGGTGCGCACGCGTTACACCGATAGTTTTTGTTTGGTTATTACATTCAATTTCAATACTTCCTTGTCCTACGATAGGAATCTCAAATTGACTGATTTGATAGGCTTTTGGCAAGTCTGGGTAAAAATAGTTTTTGCGTGCAAAGACAGAGTTTTGATTAATAGTCGCATTAATCGCAGTGCCAAAGGAAATCGCCTTTTTTACCGCTTCGCGATTAAGCACGGGGAGTGCGCCGGGTAGCCCTAAGCAAGTGGGGCAAACATTTTTGTTAGGCTCATCACCAAAGCTTGTTGCGCAAGAGCAAAAAATTTTTGTTTTGGTATTGAGTTGGACATGCACCTCTAAACCGATAATCGTTTCATACGCTGACATTTTCATAGCCTTTTGTGTTGAAAATATGGGAATATAAAATGCTAGTATAGGCTAAAGCCGATAAAAAATTTATAAATTTTTAACAATATTTGGTATAAAATTATAGTTTAAGATTTTATAGAATCTTTTACAAAAAGTAGAAAATACCGATATTTAAGTAGCTTTATAGAGGGTTTCAAAGAGATTTTAGGGGTGAGGCAAGTGAAAAACATAAAGGTGATGATGCTATTGTTAAGTTTTGTCTTAGGCTTAATGTGGGCTGAAGATTCACAACTGAACCAATTAGAATCATTAGAGGCACACAAGACTTCTTCTGATACAAATATAAGCAAAGAGCAGAGTGAAGATTCTGGTGCAAGTATGCAGGTGAGTAAAAATTTCTCAATCAAAGCTGATACAACCGCAAATGAGGGATATTCAGAGTTTGAACTTGAAACAGGTAAGGCAAATTTGAATGAGTTTGACGCTCCAATATCGCGTTATAGAGCTGGTATGAAGCTTAATTATTCTTTTAAACCTGATGCGCGTGTAAAATTAAATTTTTTCCTGTTGAATGCTTTGGAGATAAATACCCAAAGACGTGGAGGAAAGGTTAAACCATATAATGATGGCACTTTGTATGAAGAGAATACATATGATTATGGCAGTGTAGCGGTGGAATCTAGTTGGGTAAATAGTGTTGGTGTGGCTTTAACGATTTTAGGCGTTCATAGGATTTCGCTTACAATGAAGCAAACGCAATTTGCTGGTGAGAATAATTCACTTGTCGCCCATATTGGTTTCCCCACCTTTGTTGGCAGTGTGAAACAAAATTCAGTATTAAATGATGGGAATCTGGTAATTGCCAACCCTTTTATGATTACCACGCAGTCTTTTTTGACATATACTTATGTGTTTTGATATGACTACATAGCATTATTTAGTAGGGTTTATTATGAATACAATCACTATTTTTGGTGGCGGTGCTTGGGGTAGGGCGTTAGCCTTTGCATTTGCTGAAAAAAATAGAGTTAGCATTGTTTCGAGGCGAGATATTAGCGCACTCCTCGCACCTCTTAATAAGAATCTTGTAAATAATAATCATTCACCCATTACGCAGGTAAGCCACAGCCAAGCATTAGATTCGGATTATTTTGTAATGGCTATTGCTACAAGTGCCTTGCGTGAATGGCTACATAGTGTCGCCTTGCCTCGTGATATAAAAATGCTCTGTGCAAGTAAGGGTATAGAAGCCGGCAGTGGTGCATTTGTGAGTGATATTATGGAAGAGTATGTGCCACACAAGAGCATCGCATATTTGTGTGGTCCTAGCTTTGCTACAGAGGTGGTGCGCTCCCTGCCTTGTGCGCTTGTGATACACTCACGCAATCTTATCTTAAGTCGTGAGTTTGGCTCACTTATGCCACATTTTATCAAAACCTATGCAAGTCCTGATGTCGTGGGTGGCGAAGTTGCTGGGTCGTATAAGAATGTCATTGCCATAGCTGGTGGAATATGCGATGGCTTGAATTTTGGTGCAAATGCAAAGGCTTCGCTGCTTGCGCGAGGGCTTGTAGAAATGAGCCGATTTGGAGAGCATTTTGGTGCAAAAATGGAAACATTTTTGGGGCTCTCAGGTGCTGGAGATTTATTTTTAACCTCAAACTCTACAATGTCGCGTAATTATCGTGTGGGGTTAGGATTGGCACAGAAAAAGCCTATTGATGAGATTCTAAAAGAGCTTGGTGAGGTGGCTGAAGGTGTGATTACTGCAAAAGCTATTACAGAGATAGGACAAAGGGAAAATATCTACACCCCAATAGCAAGGGAAATTAGTCTCATTATTGAAGGAAAAAGTGTGAAAGAAAGTTTGAAGTCTCTAATGGCGTAGCCCAAAGAGCTACGCTTCATCTGTTTGGCTTATTTTTTAGCCTTTGCTACGAGGTCTTTCAAGCCTTTTCCGGGTCTAAATTTAGGAACAGCTTTTTCTGCTGTTTTGTATGTTTTTGATGTGCCGGGAACTTTGCCTGTTTTAGCTTTTTGAATTGCTGTTTCAAATTTACCAAAACCAACAAGTTCAACGCTTTGTTTTTTAGAAAGAGCCTTAGAAATAGCTTCTGTAAAAGCGCTTACTGCTTGTTCAGCATCTTTTTTTGTGCTGTAATTGCCAACTTTTTTAACCAATTCCACGAATTCTGCCTTGTTCATAGCAAACTCCTTACTTTAGATTTTGAACGCGCCCATTCTACAAGAAATTAAGGCTTGAGTCAAGGTTTATATAAGATGTATGCGTATTTTGAGCAGATTTTCTATCAAAAATCTATGCTAGAGAGAATTTTCGAGGAATTTTTTAGCGGCTTTAATCTGTTCCATATGGATTTTAGTTTGGAGTTGCTTGGATTGTAGAAGTAGTCTTGTTTGATCGATAAGTTCTAAGGCTTGGAGCTTATCTTCAAGAGATGCAGATTCTAAATCTTGTGGGAGATTGCTTATAAGCACGAACGCGCCTTGGTCGTCTTCTTTGAGCAAGGCGACTTTAAGTTTATCGAACCAATTCATCTTGGTTAATCTCTCTCCACGCCTCAAGTAACCCTTTAGCAACATTTATGACAACATCAATTTTGGCTGGGTCATTTGCCACATTTGCCTGTGTAAGGAGCTTTATTTGGTGTGTGTAAAGCCCTGTGAGATATACTGCTACTTCGCCGCCTTTATCGTAATCAAGCGTATTCAAAAGCTCTGTAAATATATCTGTCGTGCGATTGATATAGTAGATTTTTTTCTCAATATCCTCTGCTTCCATATGTCGCTTCGCTTGGGCGCAAAATCGCAAGATTCCCTCATAGAGCATTTCTACAAGTTTAACAGGAGATTCTACAGAGACTGAATTTTGTTGATAGAGGCTATAAGCGTTATTGCCATACATTGGTTACTCCTTATTTTTTAGCTACAGATTGGTCAATCATCAGCTGAACGCTGCTGAAAGCATTGTTTGTTTTAGAAATTTGTGAATCATAGGCTGCAAATCTTTGTGCCATAATATCATAGCGCATATTAAGCTGCTCTACTGCTTTTTTGCGGTCCTCGCGTAACTTTTTGTCATCTCGAGTAAGGCTTTCTTCAAGCAACTTAAGCCGCGCATTACCACCATTGAGTAGCCTATCTAATTCTTGGTCAAATTTTTTAAACACACCATCGGTTTTCACCTCCCTAAATTCTAAAGTCTTTAAACTCCCATAGAAAAACTCCTGTGTGCCCTCTGGGTCGGAGCTTAACTCCATTTTGAGCTTATTCATATCAAGACTCATTTTGCCCTTTTCGTCAAGGGATAAGCCATATTTTGCAAGTCCCTTAATCTCGCTTTCTGTTGAAATAGTCGTAGAAAAAATGCGATTGAGTGTAGGGCGTATCATACGAATATCACTATCGCCATTAAAGATACCCGCTATTTTGGAATCTTCATCAAAGCGCGTAACTTCATCAAGCTTTAGCCCAAGCTCATTGTAAGTTTCCACAAATTGCTTTACATTCTCGATAATATCCTCATCATTGCGCGTGATGTTAATCACTGCGGGTTTGCCCGGCTCTGTGGTTGTGAGAAGCTCGATATTTACCCCACTCACCACATCATCTATTGTATTTGTAGGGCGTCTCATCGAGATTCCATTATATGAAAACACCGCATCTTCAGCTGTTTGCACCTTGCGTATTTTAAATAAATCCTCTTGTGTTTTGGCATAATCCATAGTCGTGCCGCTTTTCAATCCTAAATCTTCCAATGCCTTTTTACTATCAGGGTCATTGTCCGCAAAAATACTCACTTCGCCTGTGTCGGAATTGATGACAAGCTTGCCTTCATTATTCACAGAAGCATAAATACCTGCAATATTGTTAATCGCCTCTGCGATACTCTTCGCATTTTGTTCGGCTGTATTTTTCTTTTTGGTAAGTGTAGCAAGGTCAAGTGGAATACTACCTATATTAATAGTGCCTTTGAGTTGTCCTGCACCCACGCTTTTGGTTGCTACTATTAAATCATCTTGTTGAGTTGATTTATTGTCCTCACCAAAACCTAGAGTTTGCGACTTGCTACCCTCGAGATTAATGCTATGCCCACGTCTATCATTGATTGTGAGCATATCGCTATTTGCACCGCCTACGCCGATATTCAAGTCATTGCCAAGCATACCTTCAAAGTCAGAATCATTTTTAATTGCTTCAATAATCGCCTCTTTGAGTGCTTGTGCATTATCTTGCGACTTAGAACTTGCAGTTGTTTTTGGCAATCTTATGGATAAGGTCTTATCAATGCCTTTCTTGTCTTTAAGAGTGATAGAAAAATCCCCATCGTTAAGTTCAAAAGACCCACTAGGCACGGCAGAGCCTACGGCAGTCGAGCCAAAATATATGCGCGAAGCCTCGCCTGTATCTTTTGAATTAATCATTAGCTGGTAGGGATTTGAACCGCCTGTTTTCATTACAATCCCCATTACCTCGCCCTTTGTCGTATCAGTAATGAGTTGTGCCACGTCACCTAGCTCCATACCCGCTTTAATTTCGATTCTATAATCTTGCCCCTTATGGTTGAACTTTAGCACAGAATCCTTTTGGCTAAAGACAGATTCTCTACTCTCATACTTCGAGCCTATTTCGTTAATATCAGAGCTTGCCACAGAATCTACATCGATTTTTATATCCTGTGTAGGCACACCTGTGGAGATAGTAGCCTTTAGTGCATCTCCTATGACATTACTAGAGCGTCCTAAGTAAGTAGAGTAATCAGCAAGTTTGCTCGTGCTAGATTTCAACCCACGTAAAGAAGAGGTAATGGCTACAAGCTCGGTTTGCTTCTCCACATTTTGCTCGATTTTTTTGTCAATAGGCTTGATGTGAGAGGCTTCGTCTGCCTCTCTAAGTTTATCAATCACTTCGTGATTTAAAACCTTGCTTCCAAGTCCTAGCGAACTCAATGTGCCAAGTGCCATTATTCCTCCTCCCTTCTAAAGTAGATATTATTTTAAACCATAAAGTAAAAAGCTATCCCTGTTTGTCAAAAATCACACCAATCACTTCGCGCATTCTTTTCATAAGCTCAATAGCCTCTTTAGATGGAATCTCGCGTATCACCTTATCGCTATTGCTCTCTTTTACGGTTACTTTAAGACCGGGGATATTTTCATTATATGAAAAATTTAAATCCGTGCCTACACGTTTCATCTCATCATTGAGCTTTTTGCTTAATTCACGCAACTCATTTTCAAGCTGTTTTTTGTTTTCCTTATCTTGATGCTGCGCGGTTTCTTCCCGTCTTCGCACTTCCAAAGGGCGTGTGTCCTCCGCAACTGCATTGCCACTAGAATTTACCATATCGACAAGTCGTGTCCTTATGGATTCTGTATTGTCAATCTTACTGATATGATTAGTATCAATCATAATGTCCTCCTTGTGAAGATTTAGAATTGAAGTAAGGCAGTATCGACTTTTAGGTATTTTTTTTTAATTTAATTTGATAAATTCGGCAGGGTTGATATGTTTATCTTTTTGTGTGATTTCAAAGCTTAGTCTATCATTAACCTTGCCAATGATTGTGCCTTTTTTGACGGATAGCCCCGTTTTGATAGAAGATTCTATTTTATCCATATACGCATAGATTGTATGTAGGGCATTTTGATGCTCAATAATTACCACTTTTTTAAGTCCGGGTGCATCTTTTGCATACACAATCTTGCCATCAAGCACATTTTTTACATTTGCATTGCTTGATTTTGGATTGAAAATAATTGCAGCATTGAAAATCTTAAACTTATACACAGGGTCAAAATATGGTCCAAATCTTCTTTCAATTACATAATTATCAAGCGGTGGGAAAGTTTTTGCACCCTTATATGGGATAGTAGGCACATCTCGGTATGAGGTACCAAACTGCTTTGGGGCTTTGATGCTATCGGGATTCTTTTGATTATCAATAAATACCTGCTGTTTAGAGTCTGAGCGTTTTTGCTCTTTTACAATGTTGAGATTAGAAAGAATATTATCGAGATTCTCGCGCTCTTTGACAATATCTTTAAGTTGTTTGTCATAAATCTTTAAGTCAGTTTGCATCTTTGCCAAGGTTTGCTTCTGCTGTTCCTTTGCACGCTCTAAATGCTCCTTTCTGTCAGTTTGAGTTTTTATAGAAGTTTGAATTTGCGAAATTGTATTGGTAAGCTTTTTTATCTCGTTATTGAGGATATTTTGTTTGGCGTTAAGCGTCTTAATATTGTTTTTTGTGTTATTTTGTAAGATGTTGTAGATATAAGATTCTATGACTTCATCTACTGAATCCGCATCAGCAGTGCGATTGATAATCATAGAAAAGGCAATATTTTGCGCGAATAGTTTCACGAGCTGTTCTTCGCTTTTTTGCTTTTGCTCTATGAGTATTCTTTGCTTTCTTTGAAAATCTTTGAGTGTCTTTTCTTGACTTTGGGATTTGCCTTGATTTTGCAAAATATCTTTTTGTAATATATCAATTTGCATACCAAGCTGGGTTAGCTCACGATTTTTAGTATTTATCGCCCTGCCTAAATTATCAAGCTTTTTGCTAATAGCCGCCTCTTTGGACTTCGCGTCTTTGAGTTTATCCTTTGCGGTATTTTGGTCAATATTCGCCAAGCACATACTTGCAATAGCGCATATTGCAAAATAGCCAAAAGCCCTCATTACAGGTCTTTTTGTTTAATGATGACAAAAACCACCGACACAATAGATACAAGGACTGATGTAAAAAGCAAAATGATGAAATCGCTTCCTATGCGGAAAATATCGCTTGTAACTTCAAGCGTTTGCATTATTTCTTGCATTTTGTTGTGATGAATGATATATGTCATACCCGTGATAATCGCTATTGTAGAGATAATAGAATCTATAAACGCAAGGCGGAATAAAATGCCATTTCTCATCCACGCGGGAGCACCCAAAAATGCCATAATCTCCATTCTGTCACTATGCTCGAATTTCCAAATCTCAATTTGCTTTATCATCAAAATATAGCTTAGAATCGCAATCAACGAGGCAAATACGACAATTGAACTTTTGATAATAAGTAGGAGCTTATACACCTGCGAGTGGCTTTTGCTGAAAGATTCTACTTTTGTTACACCATTGAGCTTTTTAAGCGTGGCATTAATCTTTTGCAGACGCTCTTCATCAGGGAATGTAGAGAGTTTGAGTGAGTAAAAAAAAGGTAACTCTCTTTGCAAAGTTTCAATGCTCTCGCGGCTTAAGTCTTTGCGCAATTCATTCATCATATAATCTGGCGTAACGGCTTTGAGCTCCTTTGCTTCACGAATAAAGCTCTGAATCTTATCAAGTGTGAGTGCATTTTGTGAGGCGATAACAATTGAGTAATTGTCCGAGAGCTTATTTTCGTGCTTACTTACCGCACGATTGACAAGCATAATGCTTTCAAAGCTAAATAGAAGAGCGAGGAGCGGGATAATTAGTGCCAAATGTCTCCTAAGCAAACTCATAGACCACTCCTTCCTCGATATGTAATCGTCTGTATGGGATATTGAGTCTATCGGGCATTCTGTGTGTTACAACAACCACGGTTATGCCGAGCTGTTCATTCACACCTTTGAGTAGATTCCAAATCAACTCACTCGAATAATCATCAAGGTTGCCTGTTGGCTCATCGGCAAAGATGATTGTCGGGTTATGTGCGAGTGCGCGTGCCATTGCCACGCGTTGTTGCTCACCACCACTTAACTCTAGTGGGAATTTATTTGACTTATGTGAAAGCTTAATATGCACGAGAAGCTTCTCTACTTGTGCTTTACACACTTCCTTTTTATAGCCATTAATTACCATAGGAAGCATTACATTGCGCTCGATATTCCATTCCTTGATAAGCTTGTAGTCTTGAAACACAATGCCAATGTTGCGGCGGAGCTGATTAACGCGGTTTTTTGAAGCCTTTTGCATACTCACGCCAAAGACATTAAGATGTCCGCTTTTCACACCTAAATGCCCGAAAAATGAGCTTAAAATAGTGCTTTTTCCACTACCCGAAGCCCCTGTGATAAACACAAACTCTTTGGCGTTGATATTAAAAGTAGCATCTTTAATCACAAGCTCATCGTTATAGCCAAGATTCAAATTTTTTGCCTCGATAATTGCACTCAATTCTCACTCCTGTGTTAATATCTGCATCAAATGCGTATGTGCCTTTATAGCCGCCTGTGTAGGGATAGGGTCGCCACCTATGTAATGCGCGGATAGAGTGGGGTAAAACGCAATTTGTAAAAACGCATTTTGAGGTTGAAAAAAATCTCCAAAACACAATGTCATCACATACACATCTCCCGCACAATACAAACCATCAATGTGCAAAAACCAATCTTTTGCAATTTTCTTATACGAAAAATCTGTGTAATTATCCACATTTTTTCTTAGAATCTTATCAAAACTGAATCTATTTTGATTATTTTGCACATTTTTTGTATTTTTCTCGCCATTTTGCTTAAAAATTTTCATATCATAGATGTCTTTTTGTTGCCTTTCCCAACGCGCTTCATATTTGCTCGTAATATCAAGCTTTGTATTTTTATACACTTCAAGGTGTAAAAGTGGCTCATTCAGCGCAAGATTGAGCGTGTCTTTAAAATAGATTTCATCATCGCTACGCAAGTGCAAAAACGCGTTTTCATCTAATACGCGTAAAACTTCTTGTAAGAATCGAGCCGAAAATACGCGTCTATGGGGCTTTTTATTCCACGGGACAGGGAAGTGAAGGTAGATTCTGTCTGCTTTAGAATCTGGCAAGATTTCAAGCAAAACCCGCGCGTCAGCATTGATAATGAAAAGATTTTCTAATCCCAAAAGCTCTATTTGTCTTAGAATCTGCTCGATAGAAGGCGTGTGAATCTCCACGCCAATGCAGATTCTATGCGGATTATTCTGCGCTAAATGTAAGAGATGTCGCCCCGAGCCAAAGCCTATCTCCATAATGAATCTATCTCTAAAATCCAAAAAAAACTCTATGGGCTTAAAGTAGGGCGATTGCAGATTTTGTCGAGGTGAATTATTGTTGAGATTATGGCTAATGAGTGAATCTTGGTGTTTGCTTAGAATCTTTAGGGCATTTTTAATCACGCCCGTATGCACTTTTGCGCTGCTTTTTTCACATTTAAGAATACTATTGTTTTTTGTCGCTCTTTTTTGTTTGCGTAGGAAAAATGCGTTTTGTTTATATTCTACAAGAATAAGCGATTGGTTGGCGTCATTGCACTTTATAGCCTCATAGACAAAGGTAAAATCCTCCTGCATATAAGGCAGCGATGGCAGAGAAATATTTGAAGCAAGAAAATGCGGCATTATGGCTTTGCTTTTTGGAGCGTGATTTCTTTGCTGGGAGTAGATTCTATGCCATTTATATCCACGCTTACAACACTATAAACATATGCTTTGCCTTCTTGCATTTCTTTATCTATGAAGCGCGTATCGTGTATATCAATGAACCTCATACTTTGATTCCATAAGCTTTTTTCCTTGCGATAGACGACATAGCTCACAATGCGGTCATCACTTGGCGTTTGCCACGAGAGAGTGGCTCTATTATTGAGCATTGTACCTTCAAATTGCGTAGGTGCGCTGGGTGGAGGGAGACTAGAACCCTTGGCTGGATAGCTACTTAGGCGTCCTTGCAGTCCATTATCACCTAAAAGCACGACTTGATAGGTGTAGCTTACGCCATTTTCCTTGTCTTTAAGCTTGTGCGTATATTGTGTTTGGTTTGTGGTGGCGAGATTCTTATAAGTTTTGCCATTAGCGGAGTAGGAGATTCTATATCTTTTTTTGCTTACCCCTTGTGAATCTGGTGCTTCATTCCAAGTGATTATAATAGCGCGTGGCAAGTCATTGCTTGCCTGTATGTTTTCAATGGGTGCGGGTTGAGGGATAGTAGTCGCGCTCACACTCGCAGAAGCTTTGCTCTTTATGCCCTCAAAGTTTTTTGCAATAACGCGATAGGTGTAGGTTTGCCCGTCCTGCAAATCCTCATCGAAATACTCCACACCTAAGCGGTGTGGGATAGTCGCTATGGTCTTAAATTCTCCGGCTTTATCAAGACGTTGGATAAGATAAGAATCTACGCTGGGATTGGGGTGGGGTGAATAGATGATTTTAATCGTTCTAGGTTTGTTATTTATAGCGAAAACGCTCTCCACCGCATCGATAAATGAAGTTTTGACTTCGAGCGTTTGCATTGTTTGCGAGATTGTATCGTTTTCGCCTAGAATCTTAAAACCATAGATATAAGTTGATTGGGGTTTGAGATTATCATCATAGAAATGCGTTGCAGAGGCGTTTTTAATCCTCTCAATCTCTTGCAACTCTTTCTCATTTGGCTTAGAGCGATAAATCACAAAGCCTTTTACATTTTCATCTTGCATAAGTTTCCATTCAAAGCCCACGGACGAGACATCAGCAAGTGCTTTTACAGAATCTAACTTTGGCAGGGAGCTATCCTCTTGCAACATGGGATTGAGGGTGCTACACGAGTTAAGGAAAAATATGAAAGGCGTCAATAATCCTATCAACTTCGAGCAAGTCCATAATGTTTTGGCAGTCATCGGGCAAATCCTTTGTAAAATGATTTTGGAGAAATTCTAGCATATCTGTCAAAATGGGGGCTTTAAAGATATAATTTTCTTTGTTGCGCGGGTGGTTGAGATAAAGTATATAGGCGTGGAGCAAAATTCTATTATCGTAATGGTAGCTCTCCGTACCCTTTTTGTATCCATAGAGTGTATCGCCGAGGATATGGCGAGAGAGGCTTTCAAGGTGTGTGCGGATTTGGTGCGTCCTGCCTGTGTGGAGCTTCACTGCTACTAACTCACATTTACCATTATCCGCAGTGGCGAGTTTGATAAAGGAGCTTTTGGAATCCCGCACACCCTTAGGAATAGGCGCATTTGGGCGAATATAAATCTTGCTCATTTTGAGGCGATTGTGGGGATTGCGCCCCATAAAGCATTCTATTTGCTGATGAGATTTTAAGGGCTTATCAATAAGTGCGAGGTAATAGCGTCCCATTTGCCGCTCTTTTAGCTCTTGGGGGAGGATTTGATATGCAAGGTGGGATTTTGCAATGGCTAAAGCCCCGCTTGTTTGTCTATCGAGGCGATGAATAATGCCATATCGCTCCTCGCCACTTAATGTATGCAGGATATGCGAATGTGCCCTAAGCCAATCAGTGAGGGTTGGTTCTTTAAGGCTTGGGGCTTGATGCACGACAAGATGAGGCGGTTTATTGATAATTAAAATATCGCTATCTTGATAGAGAATCTCAATATTAAATTTTTTATCCTGCATATCAAGAGGAAGTGGAGTGGGGATGGGATTTATAGAATCTGAATCTGTGGGGTGCGTAGGATTAGAACCCTCAAGATTAGATTCTGTAATAATATCTAGCCTTATGTGGTCATTTTCTTTAAGAAATATGCCATTTTTTGTGCAAAGTGTGCCATTAAGATAGACTTTTTTGCTTTTGATGAGGTGGTGGATTTGGTTTTTGCTGCTTTTGAGATATGCGCTTAGAAGCGAATCTAGCCGCAATTTACCATTCATATCTTTGTTGTTTAAGTCAATATTTGATACAATTAATTCTTTCATTATCTTTTCTGCCTTAGAACTCAATACGTTTATATAAATTTTGTAGAGGAAAAATTGTGATTGATAGACGGATTCTAGCACATTTTGATTATATTTTATTATTGCTGATATTGCCACTTATTGGGATTTCACTTTTTTTGATGAGTGAGCTTGATAGTGTGTTATTTGCGAAACAAGTAAAGTATATTGCTGTGTGCTGCGGTCTTATGACACTTTTGTTTATTGTGCCTTACAGACAACTTAATGGCATTATTATGGTAATTTATGGCGTGTGCGTAGTGCTCCTTATCCTCGTGCATTACATTGGCACACAAAAACTTGGGGCGCAGAGATGGGTAGATATCCCTTTCACAAGCTTTTCTATCCAGCCCAGCGAGGTGATGAAAATTGCCCTTATGCTGCTCCTAGCTTCATATATTACGACAAATCCACCACCACAGGGTGGTTATGGCGTAAAGGAATTTCTCACTATTAGTTTTTTTATCCTTGTGCCATTTTTTATTATTCTCAAAGAGCCTGATTTAGGCACAGCTATGGTGATTTTACTCACCGGATTTGGCACCTTATTTTTAATTGGTGTAAATAGGAGAATTTGGATTACTTTAGGGCTGGTTGTGGCATTTTTAGCACCTGTGGCTTATGTAGTCGATCCGCTCAAAGACTATCAAAAAAGGCGCATTATGGATTTTATATCCGATAAATCCCCATATCAAGTAAATCAATCTCTTATTGCCATTGGTGCGAGTGGTTTTTTTGGCAAATCAAAAGAGGAAGCAACGCAATCGCAACTCAAATTTCTGCCTTATGCGAATACAGACTTTATTTTTGCGTATTTTGTCGAGCGATTTGGTTTGTTTGGCGCATTTGGGCTATTGGCATTATTTTTTGCGCTGATTGTGCATATTTTAAGTTTAGGATTCGCGTATGCACAGGATTATTTTTTGCGTGTATTGGCAGGATATATTGCTATTTTGCTCTTTTTGTATGTGGGGATTAATGTCTGTATGGTTATAGGTTTAGCCCCTGTGGTGGGAATCCCTCTGCCGTTAATGAGTTATGGTGGGACGAGCTTTGTAACATTTATGACACTTTTTACAATCCTTGAAAGCGTCCTTGCCTTTAGATTTGTTTTTGAGTATAATGCCAACTCCAAGCCCGGACCTTTAGCTCAGCTGGTCAGAGCACTCGGCTCATAACCGATTGGTCGCAGGTTCGAATCCTGCAAGGTCCACCACTTTGATACAATCCTTAGTTTTTTACTGCTTAGTAAATCTTAATAATAGACATTGGGTAGGTAGTTGTTGCAGATTCTAAAAATATTTACAATTAAAAATGCGAAATGAGGTAAGAAATCGACAAAAAGGCATAATTTTGCATAGTAAATTCAATATTTGCGCCCTTTGGTGCATTTATTTATGATACAATCGCAAACTTAAAACTATACAAAACACAATTAAGAGGTTATACATCAAATGATTACTTGGATGCAAAAACATAAAAAATGGCTTATCATCACCATTTGGGTGAGTGCTATTGCATTTATTGGTGCTGGTGGGGTGAGCTGGGGCTCTTATGGATTTGGCTCGAGTAATGATAAAGTCGCACGAGTAGGGGAGATTGATATTCGTTTGCCCGAGTTTCAAAGGACATATAGCAAAATATTTAGGGAAAATGCAGAGATAATGAACGAAAGATTTGGTCTCTCGCTTGATGAGGCACAGGCAAAGCAGCTTGGGCTGCCTCAACAAGCCTTGCAGTCGCTTATACAGCAAGCACAGATTCGCAACTTTGCGCGGGATTTGGGCTTGGTTGTGAGTGATAGTGAAGTAGGACAGGCTATCATTGATGAGAAAATTTATGTTGATGAAAATGGGCAGTTTAGCCGAGATGTGTATGAAGCAGCTTTGAGAGATATGCAACTAAACAAAGCTGAATTTGAAGAAGATGTGCGAAACATACTCATTTTGCGCAAGGTTTTGAATCTTATGAATGCGGGCGGTGCGCAGTCTATTCCTTTGTTAAAGGCTACATTACTTGAGAGAAATGCTCTAGAAATGGCGCACAATGTGAGTGATAGACTAATGATAAAGACTATTCCACTCTCACAAATGCAAGTAAGTTTTGATGATGAGGAATTGAGGACATTTTGGGAGATGAATGCGGATAATTGGAAAACGCCAATGGAGTTTGAAATAGAATATATCCTAATTCCATTTAGTGAGCAAAAGCCAGAGCAAGAGGCATTACAGGAGCATTATGAAAACTTTAAGAGCGATTATTTAGACGAAAATGGACATTTATTGACCCTAGAGCAAAGTATGGATAAGCTTATGCAAGATGTGCAGGTAGTCGAGGCAGAGCGGGTGGCAAAGAGGGCGTATAGGGATTTAAAAAATGGTAGCAAGAGTGGCATCGTGCGCCATATAAAAGAAAATGAGCATTTTTTTATACAAAATGGGGTGGATTTGGTTGTAGCGGATATGAAATTAGCGCAAGTTGGGCAAGTGTTGCAGCCTATACAAGCTGATGATGGATTTGTAACGCTTAAACTTTTGAGTAAAAAAGAGAGTGTGAATCAAAGCTTTGAAGAGGCTAAGGCGGAAGTTACACAAATGTATAAACACCAAAAAGCAAGAGAAGCACTCGTAAAGCTCGCTAAAGAAAGCCTCAAGGATTTTAAGGGCACAGATATTGGCTTTGTCTCCTTTGATAATGGATTCGTGCAACCTATACCTACATTGCAGGACACTCAACAGGCGCATTTTCTCTCACAAGTCTTTGGCTCGCAGGAGAGTGAAGGATATGTGCTTTTTGATGATAAGGTGGTGCTCTATCGTGTGCTTGAGCAATCTTTAGCTAAATCTGGAGGGCAAGAGTATGAAAACGATACCGAAATACTTGCAAAGGGTGCGAAACTTCAGGCAATTTTGGATTCGTTTGTAGAGTATCTTGATAAAACTTATAAAACCACCATTTACATTGATGTAAGCAAGTGAGGCGAAAGTGGATAGGATTATTTTAGGTATTGACATTGGCAGCACAAAGATTTGTGCCATTATTGCCGAGATAAAAGATGATGGAATCCCGCATATTGTAGGCACGGGTATGCACAAGGCTGAAGGAGTGCGTAAGGGCTCAATTTCAAACATAGAGCAAGCCTCTACTGCCATAAGAAACGCGGTAAATGACGCTAAAATGGTATCTGGTGAGCAAATAGACAAAGCGATTATTTCACTCTCTGGCGCATATGTAAAGAGCATTAGGGAAACAGCTATCATCAATGCACCAAAAAATGAGATTGGGCTCACAGAGATTCGCCGTGTTATGCAGACAGCTATTTATAATGCAGATATTCCCGATGACCATACGCTTATCCACGCTTTGCCTTATGAATTTAGGCTCGATGGGCAAAGCTATGCTGAAGACCCTATGGGTATGAGTGCTTCGCGTCTTGAAGCATTCGTGCATATCGTAGCGGCAAAGAAAACCGCGCTAGAGAACCTTAAACGTGCCGTGAGTGAGGCAGGGATTGAGATTAAAAATATCGTTTTGAGCGCCTATGCTTCCTCGATTGCAGTTTTAAGCAATGAAGAAAAAGAACTCGGTGTGGCGTGTTTGGATATGGGCGGACAGACTTGCGATTTGATGATTTATAGCGGGTATTCTATGCGTTATTGCGATTTTTTAAGCGTAGGGTCGCATAATATCACAATTGATTTAGCTACCGCGCTTAACGCCCACCCGAGTATAGCAGAGGAGATTAAAGCAGAATGTGGTAAGCTTATCTTAAGTGAGGACGATAAAACAAAATCTGTCAAGGTTTCAATGATGACGGGCGAAAATGTAGAAAAGTTTGTGCCTTTGGAGGTGATTCACGCAGTGATTTTTGCACGCGTAGAGGAAACCTTGAGGCTTCTGGCAAAGAGTATTGAAAAAAGCGGCTTAAAGGATAAGATTGGCGCGGGGATTACGCTCACGGGTGGTATGGCGAATTTAGAGGGTATGCAAGAATGCGCCTCGAGCATTTTTCGCAAACCTGTGAGAATCTCAAAACCTATAGCCGTAGATGGGCTTTTTGATCGTTTAAGAGGCACAGATGGTGCGACAGCAGTGGGCTTGATACTACACGGTGCGGGGCGACATACAAACTATGAGATGAATCACGAAAGGAATCTTTTGTATAAAAGCAATATCATCACAGATAGTGCGGACATACATAGTCTCGAGCTGCCAAAAAGTGCCATTGAAGAGCCGAGCATAGGCTCGAGGATTACACAAATTGAAGATTTGTCAGAAATTAGGACTTCAAATGGTGATAAGCGTAACAATCTTTTTGTAAGATTCCGCGAATGGGCGAGTCAATTATTTTAGGAGGCTTATATGAATACAGATTTCAATGCAGATTATGTTGATATACAAGAAGTGCAACCAAAGCATAACGATACGCTTGATAGACCAGAACATAATGTAAGAATTACCACTATCGGCGTGGGCGGCGGTGGCTCACATATGATAACTCACCTCTCAAATACAAACCCACATCACGCGGTAAATCTTGTCGCAGCAAACACAGATAAACAGGATTTATATACGACAAAGGCTCAAGTGAAAATGGTGCTAGGCGAGAAACTTACAGGCGGTTGGGGCGCAGGTATGCGACCAGAAGTAGGTGAGAAAGCAGCATTAGAGACTTATGAGGAGCTAAAACTTGCAATTAATGGCTCACAAATCGCATTTGTATGTGCCGGACTTGGCGGTGGCACAGGCACAGGCGCGGCACCGGTAGTAGCAAAGGCTGCAAGAGAAACGGGTGCGCTCACAATCGCTGTTGTAACTAAGCCCTTTAAATCCGAGGGCAACAAACGCGCAAAATTTGCAGAGGAGGGCTTAAAGAAGCTTAAGGCAGAGAGTGATTGTATAATTGTGATTCCAAATGAGCGGTTGCTTTCTATTATTCCGCCAAATCTTGGCTATAAGGATTCGATGCGTATCGTTGATGATGTGTTGGCTCGTGCAGTAAATGGTATGTCAAACATCATCTTAAGGGGTGCTAACGAGGGTATGAATATGGATTTTGCCGATACACGCACCGTTTTAAGCTATGGTGGTCTAGCACTTATGGGGATTGGCGAAGCTAAGGGTGATGAGGCAGCAATAGAGGCAGTGCGCAGAGCCATAGAATCCCCACTGCTTGATAATGTCGATATCAATGGCGCAAAGGGTGTGCTTGTGTGCTTTGAGATTAATGAAGATTATCCTATGAGTGCCACAGATAAGGCTATGGAGCTTATCCACAGGGCTGCCGATGAGGACGCGGATATTTTTTGGGGAGTTTATATAGATGAGAATGCAGAGATAGATTCTGTGCGTGTAACGGTGATAGCTACGGGTTTTGAGCGAGAGATTATTGCTAATAATGAGAATCCACAACAGCCTCAAATGACGCAAGAACAGGTTATGCAAAAGCAAGCTATACAGAAGCTTAATGATAATTTTCGAGCAATATCACCTTCTTTCAAAGAACAGAATGGATTGCTTGATTATGAACTTGATGTCCCCACATATTTGCGTGCAGGACGAGACTAGATTCTGTTAAGCCCTAATTGCGCTTAGGGCTATGGCGCAAAGCCACCACAAAAATTTTCAATTTTCTATCATTTTCTTAACAATATGTTTTTTGCCAAAAACTCTAAACATTACAGCGCGTGAATATTCTAAATTTTGTAAAATAATCTTAAAGTAAGTGTAGAAGTGGCGTGCTCGGAGGGATTCAAACCCCCGACCTACAGGACCGCAACCTGTTGCTCTATTCAGCTGAGCTACGAGCACAAATGTGAAGTAAGCTTGGTATTTTAGCGAAATTTTCTTAAAACTCACTTTATATAATGCAGTTTTAAGGATAATTAAACAAAACTCGCGTATAATGCCGCTTTCAAATTTTACAAGAAAGTAGGTGAGACTATGCCGGGTATCAAAGTGAAAGAAAGCGAATCTTTTGAAGAAGCGTATAGGAAGTTCAAAAAACAAACCGACCGCAACCTTGTTGTAACCGAGCTTCGCGCACGAAGATTTTTTGAATCTAAAACCGAAAAGCGCAAAAAGCAAAAGATTAACGCAAAGAAAAAAATGCTTAAACGCCTTTATATGCTTCGCCGCTACGAGTCTAAACTCTAAGCATACAAGCATTTTTAGGATTTATTACCTAAATTTCCCCTTGTTTTTTAACAAGGGGGAGAATCTTATAAAGTCCCAAGGGCTTAAATAAAACACAAAATCCAAATAGAGCAATGAAAATCATAGATTTTGCGACATCGGCTAAAATCATTGCAAAAGTCAAAAAATTGGCACAAAGAGAAAAACAAAGGAGAAACCAAGCCTCGCCGCCCACATTTCCACATCAACAATGGAGCATACAATGAAACCTATCCTTTCCCTCTCGCATTTAAGTAAATCCTATGGACATTTTCAAGCACTGCACGATTTGAATCTACATATCACAGAGGGCAATATCGTGGGGCTTTTTGGCGTGAATGGCAGCGGAAAAAGCACATTGCTTAAGATTCTCGCCTCTCTCCTGCGTCAATATCAAGGCGAGGTGGAAATCTGCGGTATGCCCATTGGTTTGCACACAAAGCCCCTTGTCTCCTATCTGCCTGATCGCAATTTTTTGAATCCACGTTTCAATGCGCTTGAATGCAAAAAGTTTTTTGCTGATTTTTTTGCATTTGATAGTGCGAGTGCAGATTCTATGCTTGAGCTTTTGCAGATTCCAACCAATGTCCCCATTAAGTCGCTTTCAAAAGGCACGATTGAAAAGCTGCATTTGATATTCACTCTTGCCCGCCGCGCCAAACTCTATTTGCTTGATGAGCCTATCGCGGGGGTGGATATTATCGCAAGAGAGCAAGTCTTTTCGCTTATCACAACATATATTCCTAAAGATTCTGCCGTGCTTCTTGCCACGCACCTTGTCAATGACGCACAGCCCATTTGCACCCACGCACTTTTTATCGCTCAAGGCAGAATGCTGCGCTATGAGCGTAAAGACACGATTTTAGAATCTTTTGATGATTTGCAATCCGCACTTAAGAGCGATTATCACCGCGCTTATAGCTCTCTACAGCCCACACAAAATACGCAAGATATAAATACCCAAAATATACAAGAGCAGCCAAGCACAAGTGCTACAAAGGAGATATAATGCAAGAGAAATTATTCCAGCCACTGGGCTTTTTTCAAGGTTTTTGGCGATATGCTTCTTATGAGTTTCGCACAAGCTTTAAACCGCTGTGTGTTACCTATGCGCTTGGGTTTTTGTTTTTGTGTTTATTAAAGCTTGATATGAGTTTTTATAATAGCACATTAGAGAATATGATATATACGAGTTTGGTTATACTCTGCGTAGGTTTTTTTCTCGCATTTTTGGTGATTTTGGTTGTGTGGGTGTGGCAGAGCTTTTGGGGGGAGGTTTTTGGTGATGAGGGCTA
Organism: Helicobacter sp. MIT 03-1616; assembly: GCF_000765685.2. Classification (NCBI taxonomy): domain Bacteria; kingdom Pseudomonadati; phylum Campylobacterota; class Epsilonproteobacteria; order Campylobacterales; family Helicobacteraceae; genus Helicobacter; species Helicobacter sp. MIT 03-1616. The sequence goes on from NZ_JROY02000005.1 coordinate 59,049, forward strand.
TCTCACGCATACATTGCCTATTGGCTTACATTGTATTTTATTGCCTAAGATTTTGATTTATACTTTATGGGCATTTTGTGCTTTGGTTGGATTTGTGATAGGTATCACTTTTGTGTTGGAGAACGAGTCGCTCTCTTATATTCTTTCATATTTTGCTACCTTAAAAATATGTGGCATTATAATGTATTTTATTACATTTATACTTGTTATTTGTGCTATTTTGAATGTTTTGCGTGTGCGGCGATTTGTATTGATGAAAGCCCTTTTGCTTGCAATTATTTTTTTCCTTCCCAAGATGCTTTTAGAGGTTTTTGGCTTGACGTTTTTTCTCTTGGTTGTTGGAGATTCTGTTAAGTTTTTAGTGTCTTATTTTTTATTTAGTGATTTTGTATGGGCGGTGCTTTTTTATACTTTGGCGTATTATCTTATCTCGCGTAAGTTGGAGCTTGCGTAAATGCGGCTTTTGTCCCACGCGCTGTTTTTTAGAATCTACTGCCTACTGATTTTTTTAAACACACTTATTCTCTTTGGTTCGCAGTATTTTGTTTATACGAAGCATTGGGATTTGTATTGGTTTAGTTCATTTTTTTATCGTGAGATTCTGCTATGTGTGAGTTATTTTCTCATTTTTTGGTTGCTTTCTTTGCTTTTTTGTAAGCTCCCTCAACTTGCTAAAGGCATAGCGTTCTTTATCCTTGTCATAAGCCTTGTATGCTTTGTCATTGATGTATTTTTGCTCTATACTTTTGATACAAATCTTAATTCTTATCTTGTCATTGTTGCCCTAGAGACAAATCCGCAAGAGAGTGCGGATTTTTTGCATAATTATCTTACCTTGCCACTTTTTGGCATTTATGCCTTTTTGGGTATTGCGTGTTGGCTTGTGTGGAAGTTTAGCGCAAAGCTCGTGCTTATTCCTTTAAATCCTACCACCTCGCCAAAGCAGCAAAAAAATATCGCCTTTAGGCTTTATACTGCTCTTGTGTGTGGAATCCTTATCATTCTTACGATGATTTTTACCCACACTAAGCCGCTTAATGAGGATTGGAGCGATATGATTTATAACTATACAAAGCAAACCTATCGCGCGATTGAAAACACGCGAGGATTCATAGAGGAATACAAAAAACTTAACGCTAATTTTGATACTCTCGCTCAATCCTTGCAAGTGAAAAAAGCAAAAAACAATATTGATAATATAGTCCTTGTTATTGGTGAATCTACCCAAAGAGGTAAATTAAGTCTTTATGGATATGAATTACCCACTACACCACATTTAGATAAACTTAAAATTTCTAAACCAAATAATCTCTTTATATTTAATGATATTATCTCTCCTCACGCTCAAACTCACGAAAGCCTTTCATTAAGTCTCACATTAGCTAATCAAGATTCACAAGGTATTCAAACAATCCATAAAAAACTTCCACAAAAGCAATGGTATGAGTTTTTAAACATCATTGATGCCTTTAAGCTTGGAGGCTATCACACTATTAGCATATCAAATCAAGAGCCTGTAAGTCTCTTTGGCAATGCTGCTGCTACGATTTTAAAACGCGCTGATGAAGCAAGCTTTGTCAATGTCAATGACAAAATGAGCACGACAAAATTTGATGAAAGCATTTTGGAGGTTTTAGATAGCATAGAGATTATAGAATCTAATTTGCCTGAAAATAGAGAGGATATAGAGGGTGCAAAAGATTCTATAAATCTTACAACAGAATCTGCGCTAAAGAGTAGCACCACAAATGCCATAAAAATCCCCGCGGATAAGCATAGATTCTATGCCCTGCACTTAATGGGCAATCACGCCAAATATTATAACCGCTATCCAACCAACTTCGCACATTTTGCGTCTAAAGATATGCTTTGTCAAGAGGATAATTCACCTCAAAAAGGTGCAAATATAGAGGAAAATATGCACTATGATAATGCCACCCTCTATGGCGATTTTATCTTAAGTGAGATTATTAAGCGATTTGAATCCAGCGATAGCATAGTAATTTATTTTAGCGACCACGGAGAAGAAATTTATGATTTTAGAAATTTCATAGGACATTCAGATTCTAAAATCTCGCGCTTTATGGTAGAGATTCCATTCATTATTTATGTAAGTGATAGCTTTATACAAAAGCACCCCAAGCTTTACAAGCGATTGCAAAGGGCGCAAAATACCAAATATATGAATGATGATTTAATGCACACTTTGCTTGATATTGCAGGTATTAGTTTGAAAGGCTATGAATCTCAAAGAAGTCTTATTGCTACAAACAAAGCCTTTCTTAAGAGTAGAATGCGTAAGGTTGGCGAAAAGAGTAATATAAAAGATTATGATAAAGAATTAAAAACACAAGAAAGCTATATCCAGCAAGGCTTATGCCAAAAGAAAGAATAATGTAGCTTGAATGCTTTTAAAGAATCTAGAAATTATAGAGTTATTTAGATTCTATGCCCCTCTCACAATAGCGACTTTTATTTGCTAGAGTTTGTAAGTAGATATTATGATTAGATTCTAACATCGTGCGGGAGTTTTCAGGGTGATAGAGATGATAGGCAATTCCTGCAAATTTTAATCGCCTCATCTCTCCACCATTAAACAAAAATCTCGCCACAAATTCAGAATCTTCCCTCCCCCAGCCAATAAATGCTTCATTAAAGCCATTGATGCTTATACAATCAGTCTTAAAAAAGCTCATATTGCACCCGCGAATGCCTTTGATAAAGTCTTTTTTGTCAAAAAATGATGAGGTAATTTTGGAAGTATTAAAAATAAATGACGAGAGTAAAACACATCGTTTTGCTTTGAATCCACCTTGTTTAGAGGCTAAGCTAAATGCGTCTTTTGCGTGAGATTGCATAATATTTTGTGTAGTGCTTTCATTTAAAATCACACGAGAGCCTTGCAAAAATACACCTTTTTTTGCAAAGTGAAGATGCTCTTTTATAAAAAAAGAATCTAAAATCATATCGCCATCAATGATAATAATATATTCTCCATTTGCCGCATTTATAGCACGATTACGAATCTCACTTAAGCGAAAGCCTTTATCCATCTGCCAAATATGCCTTAAAGGACAAGGAAAGTCTTTTGCATAAGATTCTATTAATTCTTTTGTATCCTCTGTGCTGCCATCATCGGCAATAAGCACTTCACTTGGCAAAAGCGCAAGATTTTTTACAGAATCTAGCACTAAAGCTAGTCTTTCTTTTTGATTATAAGTAGTGATGATAAGCGAACATACTCGGGGGGGGGTCGTGTTTTGAAGCTCATAAAGCTTCATATATTTAAAAAAAGTGCCTAATCCATTGCAAATACTAATCACAAAACCCTTGTATCCATAAAAAATGCCTTTTTTGAAAAAATAATCTCTAAAAAATGTCCAAATTCCGTGCGTGATTGCTTTAAATGGACTTGATTTTTTATGTTTGTTTTGCTCTGCCCAAAGGCTTGAGTATCGTTGGAGTTTTTCAAGGAGATGAGCGATATTATCATAGGCGTAATGTTTTATTCCGCTTGAGAGCTTGAGTGTGTGCGCATTTTTGGGGATTATCACACTCTCGTGAACAAAATTGTCATTAAAGCGCGTGAAAGTTTTATTAAAAAGTCGCCAAACATAGTCTGGATACCACCCACACGCCTTTATCCACTCTCCATTATAGAGATTTTTACGTGGCAGGGCATAAATCGTGTGAGAATTGAGCTCTAAAGATTCTATAAGCGCAAGTGTGCTTAACTCAAGCACCTCATCAGAATCAATACTCAAAATCCAATCGTGCTTCGCATAGCTTATCGCTAAGTTTTTCAAAGCACCAAAGCCGATAAATTCACTCTCAAAAATCCGCACATTAGAGAAGTTGCGTGCTATTTCCAAAGTTTTATCAGTGCTACCATTATCAAGCAAGATAATCTCATCAAAATTTTTTAAAGACTCTAAGCATTCTTTTATGGTGTCTTGTGCATTTTTCACTAAGATTGTTACGCTTATGGGAAGTGTATCCATTCTCTCTCTTTGTGTGGATTTAGGTTTAAAGCTCATAGTGCGCTATTGTAGCACATTTTATGTTTTTTGTCATTTTGTCTATTTAAGATGATAACAAGTATAAAAACATAAAACATTTCTCAAGCCATTAAGCGATGAGGAGTATGATAGACTGCAAGGTTTATGAGTTTAGAATCTGCAAAAAGGAGCAACAAATGAGTAAGCAACTATGGGATAAAAAGGCGCAGACTTTTCCGCGCTTTAAAAAAGATACGCAGGATACTTTAGAAATTTTAGATTTTTTTCGCGCCCAAAATGTGGTATTCAAAGATAAAAATTTGCTAGATATAGGCGCAGGAAATGGGCGATTTGCCTTGCAACTTGCTTTTGAAGCAAGGCACATTTATGCCACAGATATTTCCCAAACAATGCTTTCACATCTGCAAGAAGACGCAAGAGATTTGGGGTTAGATAATATCACCACATTTGTAAGCTCGTGGGAAGAGTTTGACATAAAATCTTTGGGAGAGATTGAGCTTGCCTTTGCTTCAATGACACCCGCACTCAATAATCTTGCAGGATTCAAAAAGGCTTTAGGTGCAGGTAAAGAGGGGCTGTGCTATATAGGTTGGGGCAGAGTGAGAAAAAGCGCGTTTTTAGATGAGATTTTTGCAGCACATAATATTAAGGTTGAACTTCCTGTGGGGTTGCCTCAAGTGTTAGAATGGCTCAAAGAGCTAGGATATAAAGAGCCTATATATTGCTATAAAGAGGCGGGATATACCTATAAATCAGACATACAAAAAGCTATAAACGACATAAAATGGCATATTTGCATACATCAAGGTGAGCCAGATGAAGAGAAAATCAAAGCCTATGTGGATAAAAAGCAAGTTAATGGATATGTGAGCTATGAGCAAAAACGTGAAGTAGGGATTTGCTTTATCCCACGCGTTTAAGCATATATATTAGGCGATGACTTAAATGAAGTAAGGGCAAAAATGAGAAAAAAGATATTTTTCTTTGCAGTGTATTTGCGCTTTTTGTGTGTTTGTATCATTGCTTTGAGGCTTGGGCGATTTGATATTGCATATAGCAATATGCTTGCCCTTGTGAGAGAATATTTTGAGAGTTCAAGCAAAAGTATAGATTCTATGCTTTTTGTAGAGGAGTGACTAAGATAAGGAGCATAGAAAAGGAGCTAGAAAAGCCAAGCAAGGAATACACGATGAGTGTAACGCATTGTTCTCCTTTATGTAAAATGTGATTAGTAAAGTTATGTTACTATCACAACCTAACTTTATAAAGAAGGAGAAAATAATGGGACTTTATGATAGGAATTACACTAACAACGCGCAGTTTGCAAATGAAGCAATAGCGGAGCGTGATAGTGCATTAGTGAATTTTGTAAAGACGACTTACAAATTTTTTGGTGCAAGTTTATTCTTTGCTTTCATCGGTGCGATGATTGGTTTTATGTATTTAGAATTTGTAGTAGAATATCGCCTTTTTATTTTTATTGCTGAAATTGCAGCACTTTTTGGGGTTATGTTTTCACGTTCTAAGCCGGGCTTAAATATCGCTATGCTTTTCATCTTTACTACACTTACAGGCTTAGCTATTACGCCTCTTGTAGCAATGGTAGCATTTAAAGCTGGTGCTGGTGCAGTTGCAATGGCATTTGCTATGACAACAATTATTTTTGGCGTTATGAGCATTTTTGGTATTAAAACTACAAAAGATTTAGCTAATATGGGCAAAATGCTTTTTATTGCTCTTATTGTTGTGGTTGTATGCTCAATTATAAATCTCTTTCTTGGAAGCTCTATGTTTCAAGTATTGATTTCAAGTGCAGCAGCTATACTTTTTAGTTTGTATGTAGCGTATGATACGCAAAATATTGTGCGTGGTTTATATACTAGCCCAGTAGATGCAGCTATTAACCTTTATTTGGATTTTTATAATATTTTTGTAAGCTTACTTTCGCTCATTGGCTTAGCAAATCGCGACTAAGGCTCACACAATGGAGGTTGGTAGAGTCATTGATGCTAACCTCAATCGTTTAAAAGAGGGTGTCCGAGTGATTGAGGATACTCTCCGCTACTTTCATAATGATGTTTTGCTTTCTTCGTCATTAAAGAATCTCCGACATCAAATTAAAATCTCTTCAAATATATCTTTACTTTCTTGTCGTAATGTAAATGGCGATGTGTTAAAAGGAAGTGTGCCTGATGAATTGTAACGTGAGAATCTCGCCCATTTGGTAATGGCAAATTTTAAACGTGCTCAAGAAAGTGCACGAGTTCTTGAAGAATATACTAAACTTGTTCCTACTTTTGGCAATAGTGCTGATTTTAAAAAGGTAAGATATGAGTTGTATGAGCTTGAGAAAACCTACTTTGAACGATATGGCAAAAAGGAATAATCAAAGAGTATTATTATGAATTTGTTGTATTAATTGTGCCTCTAATGCTTTTTCCTTTAAATGTGTAATTTGTGCAAATTGAGTGCGATTAAAGGTGCGCTGACGTTTGGCAAGTTGGCAAGTATGAAAAAAGATTTGCTCTTCAAGCTGTTGTAAAGTCGCAACTTTGCCTTGCAAAAAATTTACACATTCTTTTGCGCCAATAGCATTTAACGCAGGAGCTTGTGCGCCATAAGATTCTAATACATTTTGCACTTCCTCCACAATCCCTTTTTGAATCATTGCTTTTGTGCGTTTAGCAATGCGCTCTCTTAACTCATCGCGTTCGCATTCAAGGCAAAAAATCTCAATGTCATAGCCTAAAGACTCTTTTTTATGTGTGGCAAAATATATACTTGGAGGTGTATTTGTGGCTTTAAAGAGTGCAAGGGCTTTGCAGATTCTGTAAGTATCTGTGGGTGAGAGACTTTGAGCATAAGTTTTATCAATTTGTGTTAATTGTGCGTATTGCATATTTATATTTCCTAGACTTTTTACCCACTCTTCGTGTTCTTCAAGGGGAGGCATAGGGCTTAAGCCCTCCATAATGCTTTTAAGAAAAAAGCTACTTCCACCTACGATAAGCAAAGGCGTGTGTGGAGAGTTATTTTTGATATCTTCAATGCTTTGGAGCAGAAGATCTTTAAAAATCATCACATTGCTTTTTTGATGTGGCTCTAGGATATTAAGCGCATAATAACATACCTGTGATTGCTCCAAGAGTGTGGGTTTAGCAGAAGCAATATCAAGATATTTATAAATACTTAGAGAATCAAGGCTAAAAATCTTACAATTTTGCTCCATTGCTATGCGATGAGCAAGAGCACTCTTGCCGCTTCCACTTGAGCCAAGCACTGCAATGATTTTCATATATGAAGTTAGAGACCTATTTATCTAATATCTCATAATAGGTAGTGAGAAATACTTTATTTCCTGTGCCATCAAATTTCCTAAGATTTAATCGTTCTAGGGCAAGCTCTATTGCGTTCACAACCCACACACTCTCATTAAGTGCGATAAGTCCCATTTGATTAATGCGTATAATACTTGTTTTAAGCTTATCTTGCCCACCTGCTACATTAAGTGCAAATTCATTTTTAAGAATCTTCCTAAGAGGTGCGGCATTTACCTCATCATAAATTGTATTCATCGCTATTGCAGGAGATTTTGGGTAGATTTTAAGCCCGAGTGATTCTAGGGCTTTTTGTGTAGCGAGAGAACGCGCTTTGGTTTGCGCATAAACTTGTTGCATATTGCCATTGATGAGTTCAAAATATCGTGTCAAGCCTGTGATAATTGTCGTAGGCGCAGTCCAAGCAGTCGTATTTTGTGCTTGATTTTTAAGCTCTGTTTTGAGATTAAAATAAAAACCTATATTCCGCTCGTTTGCAAGTTCTATCGCATAATGAGAAAGTCCTATAATGCTTAAGCCCGGTGGGAGCATAAAAGCTTTTTGTGAGCCGCCAATGAGTGCATCAATATATGTCGTATCAATTTCTTCAACACCCATAGCAGTAATAGCATCAACAACAACTACAATGCGCGGATTATGCGCTTTAATTGCTTGAGCAATTTCTTCTACAGGGTGGCGCAATCCTCCTGCAGATTCGCACATTTGGATACAAAAGCAATCAATTTCACTCTCTTTTTGTAGCACTTCAAGCACACTTTTCGCACTTACAGGCGTATCCCAATCATTAATGATTTCTGTATAGGGGATTTTGTGCGCCTTTGCTATTTTACCAAATCGCTCACCAAATTTACCGCTATTGATACTTAGCACTTTATTTTGAGTAAAAGTGCATACACACGCTTCCATTGCACCAGTGCCACTACTTGCAAGCATAAGCACTTCAGGCATTTTCAAAATCTCTAAAAGCCCCTTTCTCGCTTGAGCAAAAATTGCTTCAAACTCTGGTGTGCGGTGGTGCAGGGTAGGCTCACTCATCGCATTGCGTATAGATTCTGGCACAGGTGTGGGACCGGGCGTAAAAAGTAGCATAATGACTCCTTAATGATTTATATAAAAACAAAAGCGCATTATACTTGAAATACCTTTACTTTTGACTATTTGACATCATCTAAGTTTAGAGGCTCACTTTTTTTGATAGCCCTTTTTGCTTTTTTGCCTAGAATCTTAGACAAATGTCGTGGGTGTACTCCACCATTAGGACGCAATACGGCAAGATTTTTATGTGTGAATTTCTCACCTTTTTGAATATCTGCACTTACCCAAATACTTCGTGCAAATTGTCGCCTTTTTTTCATAATATCTGCAGGAATTTGCGGGTTTTTTTGTCCTAATGCTAAGGTGCTATTGCGCACTTGCTCTACCATAGTTTTAAATTCATCTTTATTCATACTAAACGCACTATCTACACCACCAAGCGAGGAGTCAAGAATAAAATGCTTCTCAATCATACTTGCTCCTAAACTTGTGGCGATACTTGGACAAAGTGCACCAAGCGTGTGGTCAGATAATCCATATTTGATGTTATATTTTTTATAGGTTTTAGCAAGTTGAGGCATAGCAAGGAGATTTGCAGATTCTAGCGGGGCAGGATATTCGCTTATGCAATGAAGCAATGTAATGTCCTTACAGCCATATTTATGGCAAATTTCTAGTGCAGTTTTAAGTTCTTTGTGCGTAGCTACGCCTGTGGAAATAATGATTGGCTTTTTTGTTTTGGCAATAGCTTCTATAAGCTCATAGTGCATTACTTCAAAACTTGCTACTTTATAAATCGGGCATTGCAGAGATTCTAAAAATGCAACACCTTTAGGTGAAAAAGGCGAGCTAAAAATAAGCAAACCTAACTCTTTTGCAAGAGAAAAAAGTTCTTTATGCCATTCCCAAGGAGTTTGGGCTTCTTTATAAAGTTCATAGAGATTGCGTTTATCCCAAAGTGTGCCACCACTAATGCAAAAATGTGGCTCATTTGATTGAAGTGTGAGGCACTCTGGCGTATAAGTTTGTAGTTTCACGCCATCAGCGCCACAAGCGGCAATCGCACGAATAGAATCTTTAGCAATTTCTAGGCTTTGGTTGTGATTTGCACTCAATTCAGCGATAATAAGAGGAGAGTTTGTCATTTGAGCTCCTTATACATTAAAATCACATCATAATATCGTCTTTGTTCATCATCTTTGCGGCACACAAAGTCGTGTAATACGCCCTCGCGCATATAACCACATTTTTCATAGAATTTTATGGCGCGTTCGTTATGGATAAGCACCTCAAGGTGTAGGGTGTGTAGGGTTAGATTACGCATAGCATAAGATTCTAAAAAGGATAGAATCTGTGCTCCCTTGCTATTTTTGTCGCATAGCGGATTTGTATAGATACCGATAAAGGCGTGTTTATGCGCGGGATTTATGCGCGTGAGTGAGCCTACACCAATGTATTCATCATTGGATTTAAAAAGCCAATACTGCTTTGAAGTATCATTAGTGAGATGAGCTAAAAATGCCTTGTGTGAAGCGGGAGTGATATACGAAGAATACATCCATTGTGCTACTTGCTTGTGATTACGCATAGAGAGGACAATTTCGCTTTCTTCTTGTGTCAAATGCGTAAAGGGTAGGGCGATAAGAGAATTTCTAGAATCCACGCTTTTATCTCGCGCATTTATGTTATGTGATATGAGATTGTGAATCTGCGTAAAAAGTGCAGATAATGAATCTAAAAGCTTCTCACTTGGGTGTAAGTCTTGAAGCGTGGTTTTAATAGATTCTAGGCTTTTTGGGGTTTGGGGCTTTGTGTGCGTATCAAAGTCGTTTGCGCTAGATTCTAAAATATCTTTATACCAAATGCGTAAGATTTCAAGTGCGTCAAGCGGGGTTTTGGCGGTGGCAATCGCGCCTTTTTGCGCCCATTTTGTGATGTGGAGATGTTGATTTGTGGCAGATTCTATAATAATGCTTGGAATCTTTAGTGTGAGGAGTTCGAGCATACTCCCGCCCCCCGCGCTTATGGCACAATCGCATTCTTGTGCCTTGGCTAAAAAATCTTTGGGGTTAAGGTTGTGATAAGTGCTAATGTAGCTTGTGAGGCGAGGCGGGATACAAAGTGTGTGCGGGTAGCCGCCGCCTAAGATGATATGAAAATGGCAAGATTCTAAGAAAATAGAATCTGCAAGAATATTAAGATTCTCAATAAGTTCTTGCGTGAGATTGCCACTATCCACGCCACCAAAGGTAACAAACACATTTATACGCGATGTGTTTTTCCCGCACTTCTGCATAGAATCTTGTATAAAATCCCGCTTAAAATCTTGTGTATAATCCTGCGTTGGCATAATGGGCGGGATAATGTATTCTTCCCCGCACCATAGATAATAGTTCTTGTGCGAAAAATACTCTTGTATATGTGGAGTGGGGTTAAGGATATAGCTTTGTGGCGGATACACATCGCGCAGAGTATCATCAAGACAGATGAGCGCCTTGCTCTGGGATTTTAATCGGTAGTAAAACCACTCTTGTGCTTCATAACTATCGACAATAGCAATATCAAGCATTTGAGGCTGGGTAGAGAGCCACTCGTAATTTTTACATTCATAGGATATAGATTCTAATAATTCTTTATCGAGCAGTTGTGCTAATGACGGAGGGATAAAATCCCCTACCACGCGATTATGCAAAGTGAGGGCATTGACTTGCCTTGTTTTGGCGCATAACGCGATGAGTTTCACACAGCGATAAAAATGTCCTAAGCCATATTTCGCCCCGCTCTCGCAAAAAACATCAATCCGCATACCCTTTCCTTTAGCTTAAAAGTTTTGATTGTGTAGCAAAGTTGATTCCATAAACAATAAAAAAAGTGCAAATATAAAAAGATGATGAAAGAATGAATAAGGGTTATTTTGATGAGTTAAGGAGGTGTGATGTGGGCAGATTATGCGAATCAATGGTTTTAATCAGTGATTGAATCTCTTCATTATACATCTCTTGCGTATAGATTCGCTCTCACATTTTAACTTAATGCACTTCAGGCACTAGCTCAAAGCCCTAATACTCAAGCTTTGGGAGCTTTGCCCCTTGCAGTGAAATCTCCATTGCTCTGCGATAAAAGGCTGTGTGTTTATTAGAGCAGTGCCTATTGCATTGTTTGACAAATAGCACATCAAATACATCAAATCCCATCCACTCCCACGCGTAAGTATTGTATCTAAATATCATTTTTCCCTCACGCTTTTTAATAGCACTTATTTGCTCTTGAGTAAAGCCATTGTTTGTAAGATGATTCATACACCATTCGTGGGTTTCCTTAGTATATTCTGTATCAAGATACTCTTCAAGCAAGGCTATCCAATTATCCATATGATGTATTTCTTGCACGTTATTGCGTTTGATAAAGTCTTTAAATTGCTCTTTATCACAAGAAGGAATCTTAATCAGCTCATAAAATGGCTCACTCAAGCACTTATTTTGCACAATTAAAGCAAGTGGTAAATCTATATAGCCCACAATATCTTTGGCATTAAGCTCACTTTCGCCTTGCTTATTTTTGTTTTGATACACGCTACTTGGCTTAAGCGGATAATTAAAAAAATAAGGCTTGAAAGCCCTATTTTAATCCCGCAGTCTTGAGAGTAAATATCTTCAGATTCTGCAAGATCCGCAATATATTGACCTAGAATCGTATAGGGAAGCAAAAGTCGCGTCAAGCAGGAGCGCAAAAATCCCAAACTATAATCTCTCTCGCAAAAAACTAAATGGGGGCAAAGGCAGAGGGAGTTTAAAGGCATTTGTATTGCCACTATGGATTGATTCTAACTCCTTGCCCTCTTGTGTGATAATTTTCTCAAAGCGCATTTTTTTCACACCATTTTCTTCATAAATCTCACCTAGCTCACTTTTGCCACACGCCACCTCTATGCCAAAAGGCACGACAATCTCTTTGGCTTCTCCTACGCGAATTGTATGCTTACATATCGCACATAAACCATTTTCTAGCACCTCGGCATTGACTTGATAATTACCATCACTAATCGCGGTAAGATGATTTTGTGTGTTATTTTTTTCATAAGGGCGATGAATGATATAGCCATCAGTGAATCCGCGATTTTTAAGTGTGTTAAGCTCATTGGCATAAAATGCGCTATTTTCACTCCCGCTATAATAATCATCAATTGCTGCACGATAAGCCCTAGCAGTGATTCCTGCGTAATAATTTGACTTTGTGCGCCCTTCGATTTTGAGCGCATCTATTGCGCCAGAATCTAAAATTTCTTTCATATGTCCGCTTAGATTCAAATCTTTTGAGTTAAAAATATGTGTCCCCAGTCCCTCTTGCTCTTGTAGCCTCATCATCACGCCATTATCGGGATTTTTGACAAAAAGCTCCTTGCCATCAAACTTCACAAGCTCATCATTCTCAATATTACGCACAAAATATTCATAATCAAATCGGCAGTCATTCGCACAACTCCCGCGATTAGGCACACGCCCACTTTGCAAGGCAGAGATGAGACATCGTCCAGAAAAGGCAAAACACATACTGCCGTGAATAAAAACTTCAATCTCTAAATCGGGGAGTTGCTTTTTAATTTCTTTAATATCTTTGAGACTTATTTCTCGTGCCGCAACAATGCGCTTCACACCCATTTCATAGTAGCTCTGTGCATCAAGGATATTAAGCACATTTGCTTGAGTAGAGAGGTGGATAGGAATTTGCGGGGCGATTTTTTTAGCTAGACGCACAACACCAATAGTGGCGACAATAAAGGCATCAGGCTTAAGACTTGCCATTTTTTCAATATGAGATTCTAAAAGTTTGAGTTGGGAATTAAATGGGAATCCATTGATTGTAACAAACACTTTCTTGCCAAGTGCGTGAGCATATTTCACACCCTCTGCAAAGTCCTCATAGCTAAATTCTTTTCCTGCTCGTGTTCTTAAGGAGAAATGGCTCACGCCTCCATACACAGCATCAGCCCCATAAGCAAGGGCAATTTTAAGTTTTGTAAGGTTTCCTGCGGGGGAGAGGAGTTGGACTTTATGAGAAGTTTTAGAATGAGCCTTATTTTGCATAGGATTATGTGTGCTTAAGTTTATAGAATCTTGCATTATGTAGTCTTTAGACTTATTAGTTTAGAATCTCATCACTTTAAGACTTTGTGCCAAATGAAGCAATCATTGCTTCAATATCATCTTCATTGACCACATCTTCTTTGTCGTCTCCTGCAATAAAGACAGCGGAGCTTACGCGCTTACTATCATCAATCTTGCCTTCAAAGAGTGAATTCATATATTGTGCGAGGGCGCGCATTACATTGATTACGCGCTCAATTTTTTGACGATGAATATCTTGGTATTGCATTAAATCCATTGCCTGCATTGAAGCATCATTAATATCGTTTGCTGCATCTGTGATTTCTTTGCTATGTGACCGAGTGTTTTTGGTAGATTCTAAAGCGATTTGGAAACTTTGTATATGAGGAAAAGTCGTGCAAAGTTTGGTAAATAACTCCTCTTGCTCACATAGGTAAGATTCAATGCCCTTAGCAAGTTTAGAGATTTTATCTGCGTCATTACTCATTACTTCGAGCTGGTCGAAAATTTGTGTGCCCTTGACTTCTGTATCTTTTGTAACTTCATCAAGCTGATGAACGATTTTGTGGTCTTCTGTGGGTGGAGGTGGAGGCCATTTTTTATCTGCTTCTGCGCGGAAGTCATTTGGATCAATAGTTACTTTCTTCACTTCATCATCCTCTGGGGCAGAAACCGATGCACCATCTACCTTGCTCACATCGGGCTCACCATCCATAAGAGAATCTAGCTCTTCTTGAGTCATTGCGCTTCCTCCAAAATAAAAAGCGTATTATATTACATTTATTTTAAGTATTTCATTAATTTTTACTATTCTATATCGCATTTATACAATATAGGACTAAATGCCTTATCGGCTATAATGACTTGCTCTCCTATGTGGAATTGTGCGCATTCGATTGGGTCATATATGATTTTATAAATTTCATCATTGCATAGCACACTGATAACACACACTAGAGCTTCTTTGTGTATATGGATAATCTCGCCTTTGAGTTTGAGCTTCGCACTTAAGAGCTTGTGCGTAAAAATAGAATCATTGCTGCCATCACGGGTAATATGTCCATTCTGTAATACAAATGTGCGCGAGGCGAGTGCGAAAATCTCACTCATACTATGGCTTACGAGTATAGTCGTAAGTCCAAAATGCTTGTGGAGAGCCTTTAGCGTATCTTGCAATATTCTCCTCATTGCATTATCAAGTGCTGAAAAAGGCTCATCAAGTAGCAATATTTGAGGGCGTGAGATGAGTGAGCGCGCGAGGGCTACGCGTTGAGATTGTCCGCCAGAGAGTTGGGAGATTTTGCTTTTTTTAAGGGGTGTTAAGTCCATACGCGCAATGAGTTCATCGGCAAAGATTCTATCTTTTTTGTCTTTGAGCGCGAAACAAATGTTATCATAGACATTGAGATGGGGGAAAAGCGCGTGGTGCTGAAATACAAAGCCGATACATCGCTTTTGTGGTGGCAAACAAATGCCATTTTGTGAATCTAGCCATACGCTTTCACCCACGCGAATATAGCCATTTTCGACAGATTCTAATCCGCTTAAGATTCTTAAAATTGTCGTTTTCCCTGCGCCACTCTTACCAAAAAGTGCAACAAATTCACCAAATTGCAGCTGTTTATCCACTTCTAGCTTAAATGTACCCTCACTGCCAAGCAGGGTTTTGCTAAAACGCAAATGAATATCACTCATTGCTTGCCCCTTGCTAGGCGTTTATTGACATAAAAAATTGCCAAAAGCAATACGAAGCACACGCTAAAGAGCGTAAAGGCGTATTGGTGCGCTAATGTGTAGTTGAGCGATTCTACCTCATCATAGATAGCAATACTTGCCACGCGCGTTTGGTTTGGGATATTCCCACCTATCATCATTACCACGCCAAATTCCCCAATGGTGTGTGCGAAGCTCGTTACACAGCCCAACAAAAGGGCAGGTTTAATATTTGGCAAAAGCACGAAGCAGAGCGTATAAACGCGTCCTTTGCCAAGTGTGAAACTTGCTTCCTTGAGCGAGGAGGGGAGGCTCAAAAGCGCACTTTTTATGGGATTACACATAAAGGGTAGGGAGAAAATCACACTCGCTAAGATAAGCCCTTCAAAGCTAAATACAAGCTTTATGTCAAAGTATTTGAGCAAAAATGCCCCCAATATGTTCTGTGGGCTAAAAGTGATGAGGAGATAGAATCCTAACACGGAGGGCGGTAGCACGAGAGGCATCCACACGAGCACTTCGCATATGGGGCGCAGGGGATTTGTAGAATAGGCAAGAAAATTGCCGATGACTATGCCGAGTGGAAGTAAGATAAGCGTGGTGAGAAAGGCGATAAAGAAGGTAAGGCGCATTGTCTCTATAAAGTCCATTATGCAATGCCTTCAAGTATGATATGTGAGCTTAAAACGCACCAAGTGTAAATATCCCCCTCCTTTATTAAGGGTGTTTGAATAGAGGGAATAAGCGCATAGATTGGTTTATTATCTGTGTTGTATCGCGCTGTTGTGTGGGAGTTGGTGGATTGTGAATCTAAAGTATGCGGGGATTCTAAAGGCTTTGTAGAATCTTGCAAATGCGCGTTTTGAAAGGGCAGGGGCAGTAAGGCTATGCGCGTAAAAATAGAGTTTGCCTCATAGGTAATTACTTGTCCCTTAAATGCGTTGAAGCCCCATATCTGTGGCGTATCATCTGGCAGGAGAAACACATTATTTTCTTTGAATCTTAGCCATATCTCATCGCCCTTTGTATATTGTGGGCTATCTTTAGATTCTATTGTCAGTGCGTGGAATGTGCCAAAGACAGAATCCGCGCTTATTAGCGCACAATGAGAATCTAGCACAATGTGGCTAATGTGAGTTTTAATACTATTCATCTGCTTTGTCGTAACCATATTCTTGGAATATTTTTTGAGCCTTTTTATCATTGAGTATGAAATCCGCAAAGTCCTTAGCAAGTGTAGAATCCGCACCATAGTTAGGGATAATGAGTGCCTGATTTATGGGCTTATATATGCTTTCATCAATGAGCGTGTAAGTAAGGGAGGGGCTTTTGTCCTTTATTACCATTGAAAGTGCGCTAAAGCCAATCTCGCTTGAGCCTTGTAGCACATAAGTTGTCGCCTGTCCTATGCTTTCGCCGATTCTAAGTTTAGGAGAAAGTTTCTTATCAAGCTTTTGAGACTTGAGAAATTCCTGTGCGGCTTTGCCATAGGGGGCGACTTTGGGATTAGGAATCGCAATATCACGCACCTGTGGGTGTGAAAGCACATTAATATCACTCGCATTAAAATTCTTATTGATACTAAAAAGCACGAGTTTGCCTTTAGCGTAGTTTTGTGGCGCGGTGGCGGCTAGTTTTGCCTCATAAAGTTTTTGTGGATAGCTTGTATCTGCAGCGATAAAAAGATGTGTGGGTAAGCCATTGTGAATCTGCGCATATGCCTTGCCTGATGAGGCATAGCTAATTTGAATCTTATCTTTTTTATGCGTTTTTAAATACGCATTCTTAATATCTTCAAGCACATATTTGAGACTTGCTGCGGCAAGGACATTAATTTCTTCAGCCACCGCACCTACGCAGATAAAAGCACTTAGAATAGATATATTGAGAATTTTTTTAACAAATATCATAACACCTTCCATAAGATTCAAGTAGCAAAATTATATACTAACTTATATAACCAAAGCCAATTATGCGCTTCTATATCTTTGTATCTCATCATTTGTAAGGCTATATGATTTGTGTGCTAATGTGCTGTGCGGGATTCTAAAGCGGAAGTGTCAAATGTGGAATCTTGGGTTTAGATTCTAAAATTTTATCTGCAATTTTTTGGTTTGCTTTTGTGATTTAGGCGTGTAGAAACTGCCCTCCTTGTAGCCATTGAGTTTTGCAAAGATAAGCCCCAAAACACTAGAATTGATTAAATCCCTGAGGGAAGTTTTTTCAAAATATGCAAGGCTTAAAGTGTCATCAAGTGCTGAAATTTCGCATAAAGCCTTTTCTTTTTCGTTGCGATTAAAAAGGCTGGAGTTTAGATAAGGTAAATAATTAAAATTTTCATCGTCTCTGTCTTTTTTGGCTTAAGACTTCAAAGAAAAGTGTGTTTAAAGTGCTAAAGGTAGGAATTTTATGAAAATTTAAAAATTTCAAACGCTCATCGCCACCATTAAAATGCACTAAATTTGCTTCAATAAGCTGAAGAAAAAGCACACGATTAAGCCATAGAATCATCAATGAAAGTGTAGATTCAAAATTGCTTTTATGAGACTCATCTGGAAATTTGTTTTTTAAAATCTTTTAAAGCAGATTCTAAATGCGATAATTTTAAGAGAATCTCATCAAAATCTTGTGAGTTATCCAAATAATCAAAAAATATATTTTTTACCCTTTCAATTTCATTAAAGGTTTCAAGGGCTTTATGTCCTAGTGGAGTGAGTTTTGTGCCACCACCACCTTTGCCGCCATTATTTGATTGCACAAGTGGAGAGGGGGAGAGCTTATTCATAATATCTACACTATCCCACGCTGCTTTATAGCTCATACGCATTTGTTTTGCCGCTTTTGATATGGATCCAGATTCTGCTATGCGCGTGAGTAGCTCTGCGCGTCCTACCCCAATGTAGCTTTTATTATCTTTTTCAAACCAAAACCGCGCAAAAACATTCATAATCTTTCCTTAATAGAGTATCACATAGGTGCGTAATGAGCCGTGCACACCAAAGACGGTTTGAAGCTCAATATCCGCAGTGCGCGAAGGTCCAGCGATAAAAATCATATTAGTCGGCAGGATATTATTTTCGCTTTGAGCTTTGAGCGCACACACGCCGTCATAGAAGTTTTCCACAATGTTTGATTTTTTTAGCAAAACAACGCAGGTGCGCGTGATGAGTGATGAGAGACGAGGGGCATTTTTGTGTGAAGCAATGCCGATAATGCCGAGATTTGCCACGCCACAATTTGCGTGAATGATAGAAGTATCAATGTTAAAAAGCTCACTTCTAGTCTCATCAACGCTTTTTTCATATGCGACAAAATGCATAGAATCTACCCCGCTAACGCCCTTTAACGCACCTATATCAAGCGCGTCTTTTATATTTGGATTATACAAAATATTTTGTGCGCCCACTTCTACTAAGGCTTTAGCAATATCTTGTGTAAGCGCTTCTTTGCTAGATTCTATCACAATGGCTTTGTTCGCATTCTGCAAGGCAATGTATTCTTGCACCTTGTCTTGCTGTGCGCTTTTGAGCGGATTTGTATATTTTGGTGATTCTGTATGGAGCGGATTAACACGCATTGAATCTTTCACACGCGCCAAAATGTCTTGCTTACTCATAGATAACTCCTTTCATATTTGAAACTTTTTTGTGGAGGTTGCCATTTAAAGTAGGGAAAGTGCGATAAGCCACCCAATTTTTAAGCCCGGGTATAAATCCACTAAAAAGCTTTACTAGAGGCATAAGTAGAGGCTTGTTTGGCAAATTCAATAATTCACGCCAAGCATCACCATTAGTTGCAGCATTAGCAAATTGTTTCATTGCGTATTCTTCATTTCTGTCGCGTGATGAGCCGTCATTGCTTTTAAGATTCTTGCGCCCTTGTCCTACTTTTTCACTGCGTAAATCGCGTATAAGCTCGGCTAATGGAATCTTTACAGGACATACCTCGCTACATCGCCCACAAAGTGAGCATAAACTCACCATATGCCCGAATTTTTGCATACCAAAGAGTTGAGGTGAAATTACCTCGCCAATGGGTCCGGGATAGGTGCTAAGATATGCGTGTCCGCCGATTTTGTCATATACAGGGCAATGATTGAGGCAAGTCCCGCAGCGGATACACGAGAGTGAGCGATAGAAATGTGAATCCTTAAGCATATTCGAGCGGTTATTATCAAGCATAATAATATGCACCTCTTTTGGTCCATCAAGCTCACCCTCTTTGCGCGGGGAAGTGATGATGTTATTGTAGCAAGTGATAGGTGCGCCCGTGGCTGAAGGCACAAGCAGCGCGTCTAAAATACTTGCATCTTCAAAGCTTTCAACAACCTTTTCAATCCCACAAATAGCGATGTGAATATCACTTGCTGTGGTGCTCATACGCCCATTGCCCTCATTTTCAATAAGCCAAATCGCGCCTTCATTTGCAATGGCAAAATTAACGCCGCTTAGTCCCATTTTAAACTCTTTAAACTCCTTGCGTAAATGCACGCGCGCAATTTCATTGAGTTTTTCTGGCTCGGATTCTAAATTTGCCCCGAGTTTTTGCTGAAAAATTTCACCAATTTGGTAGCGATTTTTATGAATAGCAGGGGCAACAATATGCACTGGCGGTTCATCAATAAGCTGAATAATCAACTCGCCCAAATCTGTCTCCACCGGCTCAATGCCCTTTTGCTTCAAAAAGGCGTTAAGGTGGGTTTCCTCACTTGCCATTGATTTGCCTTTAAGAATCTTATTTACACCCTTTTCCTGCATAAGCTTGTAGATAATCTCATTTACTTCTGTGCTATCATTTGCCCAATGCACTTTAAAGCCATTTTTGAGCGCATTTTGCTCGAATCGCTCAAGCAGGGTATCAAGCTGTGAGAGAGATTTTTGCTTTACAGCCCTGCCTTGCTCACGCAAAGCCTCCCAATCTGTGTAGCGAGAAGCGATAAGATTCTTACGATTGCCCTTAAGCGTATCCATAACGCTTTTTAGATTTTTTCTTAACTGATTATCGTTGAGTGCGCTATGCACGATGGCATTGTGTCCTTGATTGCTCATATTATGCTCCTAATCCAATTCTTTGGGCTAAAAAATCATAGAGATGTATAGGCTTAACCGCAATGTTTTGCTTTTTCATTGCGCCACTGATGTTGAGTAAGCACCCGGCGTCTGCAGATACGACATATTCTACATTGCGCGAGAGAATATCCTCTATTTTTTGGCTCACCATTGCATTTGAAACTTCGGGTTCTTTTACGCTAAAAGTCCCGCCAAAACCGCAGCATTCCGCTTCGCGCTCTAGCTCGATGAGCTCTACATTACTGAGTGAGTTAAGCAGTGCCTTTGCGCTATCTACCACTTTAGCCGTGCGTAAAGCGTGGCAGTTGCTATGCCAAGTGATTTTTGTCGGCGCACCTTTATCCTCATATTTCACCTTGAGAATCTTATGGAGATATTCGCCTAAATCATATACGCGACTGCTAAATTGCTTTACTCTCTCAAAATCGCTTGTGCCTTCAAAAAGCGAGAGATAATCCTCTTTCATCATACCCGTGCAAGAGCCTGAAGGCACGATGATTGGCTCTTCTCCTTTAAAAAGCTCGACATTGTATAAGGCTACCTTACGACTTTCTTCATAATAGCCTGAATTATAACTTGGCTGTGCGCAGCAAGTTTGGTCTTTTTTAAACACTACTTCACAGCCCTCTTTTTGTAATAATTTGATTGCATTTACACAAGTATCGGCATATGCCACACCGCCTAGACAAGTTGAGAAAAAAAACACCCGCATTTTAACTCCTTCCTAAATTTCATAAAACAATTATGATATAAATAAGGAGCTTTAAAAATACAAAAGGTAAAAGTTTAGTTATTTTTCTTTTTATAAATGTGTAAAATTTTCTCAATTATATGTTAAATGGATTTAATGTGAAAATTTTACACATTGGCATATAAAATACATACTCATTCATCTATTTCATAAGGTTAAGATTAAGATAAGGTTAAGTTTTTTTTTTTTAAAATCAATAGCAAAATGGCAGTTGCAGTTGTTATTTTGAAAAGATTCTAACCATAAAGATTAAAGGAGATTCTAAAATGGGTGCTTGGGAACAGATTTATGATCCACTTAACAATATGTGGTTAAGTGCAGCAGTAGCTTTTATACCTATTGCGTGTTTTTTATTATGTTTGCTTGTTTTAAAGCTTAAGGGATATATAGCTGGCTTTATCACAGTGATTGTAGCGACTTTGGTGGCATTTTATGCTTATAAAATGCCTTTTTCACTCATAGGTGCTTCTTTTGTGCAAGGATTTGCACAAGGAATGTGGCCTATTGCTTGGATTATTATTGCAGCAATCTTTCTCTATAAGCTTTCGGTGAAATCTGGCTCTTTTGAAGTAATTAAACAAAGTGTAATGACTATCACGCCTGATCATAGAATCCAAGTGATTTTAATTGGATTTTGTTTTGGTTCATTTTTGGAGGGAGCCATTGGCTTTGGCGGACCTGTTGCGATTACAGCAGCACTCCTTGTGGGCTTGGGGCTTCGTCCATTATATGCAGCAGGACTTTGTTTGATTGCAAATACTGCTCCTGTGGCTTTTGGAGCAGTTGGGATTCCAATTATTGCAATGAGTAATCTTGTAGGTGTAGAGCAATATTCTGTTGCGGCAATGGTTGGGCGTATGCTTGTGCCTTTGAGTTTAACAATCCCTTTCTTTATTGTATTTTTAATGGACGGAATCAAAGGTGTGAGAGAAACTTTCCCGGCAATTTTGGTAGCAGCAGTGAGCTTTACAGCTACTCAATTTATTAGCTCAAACTATCTTGGCGCAGAGCTTCCTGATATAGTTTCTGCTGTGGTATCTTTAGTTTGTACCACAGCTTTTTTGAAGTTTTGGTCTCCCACAAATATATTTAGGCTTGATGATTTAAAAGATTTTTCAAACCACGAAAAACTTGAATTTGTTAAAGTCTTTAAAGCGTGGCTTCCGTTTATTTTGCTCATTATTTGTGTAATTATTTGGACTCAGCCTTGGTTTAAAGCAATATTTGAAGCAAAGAAAATTTTATTTGAGAATCCAGATTTATTGATAAATGGAGCTATTGCTTTACCTAAAGAGAGTTTCTTTTTTAGCATAAAGCCTATAATTGATGATGCGGGAGCAACGATAGGTTATTATCAAATTGGAGCCTTAAACTATACCCAAGTGAGTATGGCTTTCAATCCTCTTACAAGTGTCATAACTGACCCTAGCGGCAATCCTATAAAAATTGATTTGCCCATTAATCTTATTGCGCTTCAAGCAGGCACAGCGATTTTAGTAGCCGCTTTTTTAACCATCGCTTTTTTGAGAATAAAATCAAGTGTGGCTGAAGAAGCACTTGGAGATACCTTAAAAGAAATGGCGATTCCTTGTATCACAATTGGGCTTGTTGTTGCCTTTGCTTTTATCTCAAAAAATAGTGGTATGAGTGCAACTTTGGGTATTGCTTTTGCAAAAACAGGCGATTTATTTGCTTTCTTTAGTCCAGTTATTGGGTGGCTTGGCGTGTTTATCACAGGAAGCGATACAAGCTCAAATCTACTCTTTGGTCCGCTTCAACAAGTTACTGCACAAGAGCTTGGTATTAAAGAAACATTATTCCTTGCAGCAAATTCTGTAGGTGGTGTTGTAGGTAAAATGATTTCTCCACAAAGTATTGCGATTGCTTGTGCAGCGGTTGGGTTAGTTGGTAAAGAATCAGATTTATTTAAATTTACTTTAAAATATTCTCTTGCATTTATCATTCTTATTGGTATTTGGACAGCTATTATTGCTATGTTCTTATCGAGCATCATACCTGATGCGGTAGCACTTCCTAAATAATTCTTATTTAGGTTTATCCTTTTACCCTTTCGCAGGGGTAAAAGGGCTATTTCAAACAAAACTCAACAGATTCTTCGTATAAGATTCCATAGAATCCACCACGGATCTACAAAGCGCAAAAAGATTCAAATTTATATTTTGACTATGTCTCATTGATATTTTAACCTTATACAAAAGCACCCCAAGCTTTACAAGCGATTGCAAAGGGCGCAAAATACCAAATATATGAATGATGATTTAATGCACACTTTGCTTGATATTGCAGGTATTAGTTTGAATGGCTATGAGGAGGCGCGTAGTATCCTTAGTGAAGATAGCACCTTGCTTAAATCCCGTGCGCGTATGGTGGGAAATAGAGAGAGCGCAAAGGATTATGATAAGGAGTTAAGATTACAGGAAATTATCAGTAAAGAATAATTTATGTATTTTTCTTTTTGCCATATTTCATTTTATCTAGCATATTTTGATACTTAGGTCAAAGAGATTCTCAATGTTTAACTTTAAAGATGTTCCATTAAGGCACTTATCACAACAACAAAAATCTTTTGCGTGAGGTGTTTAAATAATCTTTAAAATCTCAAGCACATCATAATTGTGATTCTTGCTTAACATTCCAAAAATCTTAAAGGTCTCTAGCAAAAAATCTTTATCTTTAGAATCTAAAACAAGCAAACTGCATTCTTTAGGCTCTGCTACCCTGCCTAAAAGTAGAGGTTGGCATTGTAATTCTGTGATGGGAAAGCAAACATAAAGCATTGGTTGCACCCCAACTGCTCTTTGTTTTTCTTTAATCACAATTTCTATAAGAACATCAAAATTATTAAACTTATGCACTAAAAGCGGGTAGGCTATTTGTGATTGATAAACTCTATACCTAAATATTTTTACCCACAGGGTGGCTTCGCAATATTTGCAATTCATTCCTAGAATCCAAAAATTCATATTCTTGAATGTTTTGCAAAAATCTTGTCAAACCCTCAATTTCATATTTTGTAATAATTCCCCACTGCACGAAATAATGCAAATACTCACTTAGTTCATAAAGTGCTTTTGTTTTTTTGCCATTTGCTCCTTGAAATTCTGTGTGTTGCAATGTGCTTAAAGCAAGTTTTTCTTTATCGCTTTTATCCACATCATAGCCAATTTGCCATTCTATATAGTGCTTTTGTGAAAAGGGTATTTGCCTTGTAGCAGTGGGTAATCCATACTCATAGAAGCTATTGCGAGTTTTTACTCTTGTTTTGCCACTTTGTGTAGTAAGTGGAATCTCTACAAATACTTTTTGATTTTCACATTTTTGAATTTTCATAATGCACCCCTAACAAGTCCTTAAAATATTGCAAAATCTCTGGGCTTAGAATCTTTTCTTCACTTGCCTTGACAAAGCAAGATTCTAAAGCCTTAAACTTTTTAAAATCAATCATCACATCACAATTCCCAAAATAATAAGGAATATGTGGTAAAAAAGCTTTAAATACATCAACATAGCAATAAAGACTATATTTTTCTTGTGTAACATAAATTGTGTTAGTGTTTTCTTTTTGCATAAAAGTTTTTGAACGGCTTAAAGCATTAATGTCTCGTAGGGTATAAAACATCGCTACTTTTTTAGATTCTATAACACGATTTTTATTTGGATATTTATCAATGTATTGTGATATGAAATTAAACTCATTAAGTTTAAAAGTTTTGCCCTCACAGGTTTTAAAACTAAAGTTACAAATAAACTCATAATCCATTCCCCTATCATCTCTTTAGTATAAGGCTATGATAATAGGAAAATGCCCCTTAGAATCCTTGCAAAACTCTTTTGAGCTAATAATCATAGAATCTAAAAGCCTATAAGCTTTTGTGAAATCCTTCAATGCCTTAAAATTGGTTTTTTTAATCAAATAAGAGAGCGGGTGCAATACGCAGATAAATCCGCCCTTAATCTCTCATAAGAGCGTAAAAAGCTTATGCCTATATCTCTAGCTTGAAAGGCAGAGTCTATGGGGATAGACTCTTTATTTTTAAGATTGCTTTGAACAATAGAAGTTCTATCATTATAAGGTGGATTGCCTACAATCACAAGTTTAGAAGATTATGCTATATAAAAACTCTCTCTTGAAACATTGCTTAATGCGTTTTTGTGATACAAAATAACGCTAGATTCTAGCTTGTTTCGTGTAATTTTTAGAGCCCTCTCATCAATATCAATTCCTATGGTTTTAGCAAACCCATTCACACACAAAAAAATTTCCGCTTCCACACGAACTATCAAGTAGCACATATTCTTTAAAATCCACATATTGCTTAAGCATATTGTAGGCATATTGCACCAAAAATTCATTAGTGTAAAAGCTGCCAAGATTAATTCTTTCTTTGGTGCTTAAATGCGTTGGTATTTTCACTCCTCAAACACTCGCTTAAAAATAGCATTTACATTTTTTGTATAGTAACCAAATTCAAAGCATTCTTTAATAGCCACTTCACCAATAAGCCCAACTAATTCAGTATCTGCCAATAAATACTGCAAATACAAGCTCTCTCCTTTTTCATTCACCGCGGCTTTGCCCTCTTGTAAATCCTGCCATACTTTCATCGCATTTCTTTGCACGATTTTGTAAGAATCTTCTCGGCTCACACCCTTTTTAGGCAGCTCTAATAAAATTCTTTGTGAAAACACAAGCCCACCGGTGAGATTAAGATTTTTCATCATATTTTTAGGATAGATAAGTAACTTTTCTATAAGTCCTGTAAGCCTAGCCAACATAAAATCTGTCGTGATAAAGCTATCTGGCAAAATAAATCGCTCCACGCTTGAATGGCTAATATCTCGCTCGTGCCAAAGGGCAACATTTTCCATTGCTGGAAGTGCAAAAGAGCGAATCATTCTGCAAAGCCCCGTGATATTTTCACTCAAAACTGGATTGCGCTTGTGAGGCATAGCAGAGCTACCTTTTTGCCCTTTGTCAAAATATTCCTCCGCTTCATACACTTCGGTGCGTTGCAAATGCCGAATCTCTACAGCAATTTTTTCACAACTACTCGCTAAGAGTGCTAAATCGCTCATAAGCCTAGCGTATCTATCTCTTTGAATAACTTGATTGCTAACAGGTGCGGCTTTCAATCCTAAATCTTTGCATACAATTTCTTCTAGCTCCATAGGTGTATGCGCGAGATTCCCCATTGCACCGCTAAGCTGCCCCACAGAGATGACTTCCAAAGTAGATTCTAAAGCCTTTAAATGTCTGCCTAGCTCATCATACCAAATCGCCAACACAAGCCCAAAGGTAATAGGCTCGCCGTGGATTCCGTGAGAGCGTCCCACCATAAGCGTGCCTTTGTGTTCCATTGCTTTATTTTTAATCACTTCACGCACCTGCTTTATATCCTCTAAAATAATCTTTAGAGAATCTCGCATTTGCAGTGCCACAGCGGTATCAATGCAATCACTTGAGGTTATCCCATAATGCACCCAGCGGCTCTCCTCGCCTAAAGATTCCGCCACACTTGTGGTAAAAGCTATTAAATCGTGCTTTGTAACTGCTTCTATCTCATCAATCCTTGCGATGTTAAATTTCGCATTTTTGCAAATCTTTTCACAATCGCTATCAGGGATAAGTCCTAGCTTGTTCCACCCACGCACGAGGGCTTTCTCCACCTCTAGCCACGCAGAATATTTAGCATTCATATCCCATAGTTTTTTCATTTCCTCCCGCGCATAGCGTTCTATCATAGAAACTCCTTATGTTTTAATAAAAGCAGATTTTAGCCAAATTTATTTAAAAGCTTTTTGCTTAAGACACAAATAATCTAAAATACCAAAATTTTCTTGTTTTTATAACACTATAAAGATTTTCAAATATAATTAGCAGATTCTAAATCCATAAAAAAGGATTAATAATGCTTAATAAAAAAGTTTTGGTAACCGGTGGAGCGGGATTTTTAGGCTCACATTTATGCGAAAAGCTACTAGAGAGGGGCGATGAAGTGCTTTGTGTGGATAATCTTTTCACAGGCACAAAACAAAATATTATACATTTACTCTCAAATCCCCGTTTTGAATTTATGCGCCACGATGTAACTTTTCCTCTCTATGTAGAAGTTGATGAAATTTATAATCTCGCTTGCCCTGCTTCTCCAGTGCATTATCAATTTGACCCAGTGCAAACAACTAAAACTTCTGTTATGGGAGCAATCAATATGCTAGGACTTGCAAAGAGAGTGAAAGCGAAGATTCTGCAAGCAAGCACGAGTGAAGTTTATGGCGATCCTGAAATCCACCCACAAGTAGAATCCTACAAAGGCTCAGTGAATCCTATTGGTATAAGGGCGTGTTATGATGAGGGAAAGCGATGTGCAGAAACACTTTTTTTTGATTATCAAAGGCAGCATAATTTAAATATTAAAGTAATGAGAATTTTTAATACCTATGGACCTAGAATGCACCCAAACGATGGGCGTGTAGTGAGTAATTTTATCATTCAAGCACTCAAAGGCGAAGATGTTACGATTTATGGCGAAGGCAAGCAAACTCGTAGTTTTTGCTATGTAGATGATTTGATTGAGGGTATGATAAGACTTATGGATAGTAGAGATGGATTCTATGGACCTGTAAATATAGGGAATCCACGTGAATTTAGTATGATTGAACTTGCAAATGCAGTGCTAGAGCTCACTCACTCTAAATCCAAACTTGTTTTTTCACCCTTACCTCAAGATGACCCAAAACAACGGCAACCCGATATTAGCCTTGCTCAAAATGAGCTAGGGTGGAATCCAAATGTTGAGCTTAAAGAAGGGCTAATAAAAACAATTGCGTATTTT
Source organism: Helicobacter sp. MIT 03-1616 (assembly GCF_000765685.2). Lineage (NCBI taxonomy): Bacteria > Pseudomonadati > Campylobacterota > Epsilonproteobacteria > Campylobacterales > Helicobacteraceae > Helicobacter > Helicobacter sp. MIT 03-1616. The sequence goes on from NZ_JROY02000005.1 coordinate 86,933, forward strand.
AAGGAAATTATATGAAAAATAATTATTTTCTCTATAATCTTAAGGGAATCTCTCGTATGCTAACACCTGCAGTATTTTTGCCCAAAAATCGTGAGAAAATTTTAAAAGATGTGCTCACACGCCCTGATATTGAATATATTAAATCACGTGTAGATTATTATTGCCAATTAAATAATCCTATCACCCTTGATGATGAAGCGAAAAATCTTAGCTTTGTGCGATTTACACGCAAGAAAACCGTGTATTTTTTTGATACCTATGAATACACAAGATATTTTCCTCAAGATTTTAAAGCGCATTTTGCATTTGGCGATGTCAATTTCATCTGCCCCAAGCCCTCTATTACCAAATCCCGCCCTATCAAATCCTATTATGAATCTGATTTGGCGCAATTAACTGGGGGGGGGCAGTAAAACCTCCATTTGCCAACTCCACCTTGCTTAATCTTGAGAAAGTGCGACATTTTACATTTATCAATGATCCATATACCTTTGAAGATAAACAAGATAAACTTTTTTATCGTGGCGGGATTTATCAACCCCATCGCACACAATTTTTTGAAAAGTATTTTAATCATCGGCTCTGTGATTTAGGACATACCGGAAGTAAAAGAGTGCATCACTTATGGCAAAAGCCAAAAATTGGCATAGCCAAACATTTACCTTATAAATTTTTGCTCTCTTTAGAGGGGAATGATGTTGCAAGCAATCTCAAATGGGTAATGAGCTCTAATTCTCTTGCAATTATGTCAAAGCCAAAATTTGAAACTTGGTTTATGGAAGGCACACTTAAATCAAATGTGCATTATGCACAAATCCGCGATGACTATGAAGACTTGGAGGAAAGGTTAGAATATTTCATCAAACACCCAAATGAAGCTAAAGAAATTATCCATAACGCCCAAGAGTATATTAAACAATTTTTTGATACAAAACGTGAAGCTATCATTTCTCTTTTAGTGCTTGAAAAATATTTCTACTACACAGGACAAATCGATAAACTTAGAATATAAAACTAAAGCAGATTCTAAACAATGCTAATGCTCCCCTAGAGGAGCATTAGCTATTTAACCAGGGCTACCGCTTCGGGAATAATATAAGGAATAAACATAGCAATAATAGCTGTCCAAATACCAATAAGAATGATAAATGCAAGAGAATATTTTAAAGTAAATTTAAATAAATCTGATTCTTTACCAACTAACCCAACCGCTGCACAAGCAATCGCAATACTTTGTGGAGAAATCATTTTACCTACAACACCACCTACAGAATTTGCTGCAAGGAATAATGTTTCTTGACTTTTGTTTTTTTTTTTTTTGTATAATCAAATTCCAGCATTAAGGATTTAATCCAATGTTTCATTATTTCTTTAAGGAGTTTATATGAAAAAGCTAGTTTTAGCTCTAGGTTTTGGTGGTGCAGTAGCACTTTTTAGTGGTTGTGCAATAGGTAGCACCGCAGGACTTGTTTCAGGTGTGTTGTATTCTGATATGACAGGTCCTGTGGCAGCAACTTCAACAGGTGGAGATTCTAAACAAGGACAAGCAAAATGCTCAAACATTCTTGGTTTAGTTAGTGTTGGTAATTGTTCTGTTGATGCAGCAGCAAAAGCTGGTAATATCTCACAAATTAAAAGTGTAGATACTAAAATATGGAGTATTCTTGGACTTTATACAACTTCAACAACAATCGTAAAAGGCAACTAAGTCTTGCCTTTAGCCTTTTCCCTTATCTAAGGGAGGGGTTTACTTTTACTCTTCAAGCTTTCCAAAATAAAAACCTTTCTCCAAAAGCATAGGCACCACTTCTTTAATTCCTGCAAATGTATCGCTTTGAGGTTTATTGAAATGATAAATAAGAATTGAACCATTACGCGCTTTTTGTGCTTGTTTGATAATCTTTTGCTTAGAAAAAGTTGCTCCACCATCGCCCAATACATCAAATCCACCAATTTTATAACCCAAATCTTTGAGTATGGATACTGCTATTTCATCATAATATGCTGTGCCAGAGCGAAAATAATGTGGCTTTTTACCTGTGAGTTTAAAAATAAGCTCATCATTATCCATAATCTCTTTATATACTCCGCTCACAGAATCTGTGCCTTTGATATGATAAATTGATTTGCCATTTACGCTAAGAGGAAGGTGCTTTGTGCCGTGATTTTGGATAGAAAAAAGCGGATTTTGAGCGAGTTTTATAAAATCATCTGTATGTTTATGAATCCAACGTGCATTAATAAATAAGGTGGCTTGAATATTATGAGCTATTAAATAATCAATCAATGCCTTATCATACGCCCCACCACAAGCGTCAAATGTGAGATATGCAACAGGTTTGCTCTCATTAGGCAAAATCGTAGTAACACCCTCGAGATTTTCACCCCATTGCGTTGGTGCAATATTTTTATACTTATGCTCTATTTCCTCTAAGGTATAAATATGAGCTATTGGATGAATCTTTTTCACATAAATTCTATAACTAAATACTGCAATAAGACAAACAATACCTATAAGAAAAAAGCTTATAAAAAAAATATTTTTTTTCATCAATAATACTAGTGCCTATTGATTTTGCACATCTGTTACCACTTCCTCTTCTCCATCTAAGCGCGCCTTTTGCATTCGTATAATTGCATTCACAAGTTCTTTAGCAATGCTATTACTAAAGCCCACAGCATTGAGCAAAGAAGTGCTATTTTGTATGCTTAAATTCTTTTTATTTAGAAGAGATTCTATATATGCAACAAAATCTTTATCCATTTTCTTAAATACTTTTTTCTGCCCCTTGAGCTTGATGATTGCTTCTTGTGGATGAATATTTTCAAAAAGGAGGACTTCATTTATATTTCGTAAAAGCATTGCAAGATGGACTCTTAGCGTATTGTATTCACTTGAGAGAACTAAATCCTTAGAGAGACTATTTTTCTTTAAATTTGGCTGTAAAAGCTCTACATTTTTAATTGCCTCGACAATATTACGTGATGCTGAAGTAAGAAGGGCAAATTTGCGTACATATATTTTATCTTGTGTATATGCTTGTGCCTGTGTAGAAAAATCAAGTATGGCATTAAAAAGCACTTTGATTTTTTTGATATAGAAAATTTCCACATCAATATCTTCTTTTGCCCATATTTTCGCTTTAAGAACTTCGTTCATATCTTTATCGCTTTTAATATCTGCACGGGAAAAACCAAGCGTGTGCGCAATAAGCTCAAAGGCATTTTCATACAAGTGTTCAACTTCGTGATACATAGCAAGATATGCTGTATCCTGATACTGTACAATCGCGTTATTGACATATAGGGGTTTATCAATTTGTGTATCTTTATCTTGCAAGACTTTTTCTAATAAAGTAGAAATTTTTGGGATAAAAGGAAGCAAAAGCACCACTGCCACGAGATTAAAAAGTGTGTGAAACACTGCGATTCTTAGCACACTATCCTCTGCTAAACCTATAATTGATGAAATAGCAGTATTGAGCCATACAAAGTAATCAAAAGTAGCAATAACAAGAATAGCAATAGAAAAATTAAAAATACAATTCGCTGCCGCCAAACGTTTTCCGTCTATATTTGTGCTAAAAGAGACAATAACCGCAGTCATAACGCCACCTATGCTTGTGCCAAGTGTCGCTGCTAAGGCATTTTCATAGGTCATACTTCCTGTGGCAAGAGCAGAGATGATAATTGTCAAAGTTGCGTGGGAGCTTTGCACAATAGCCGTCATCAATGCCCCAAGTCCGGCAAAAAGAAGCGCACCGCGTAACCCATCCATTGAATACTGCGAAAAATCAATAATTTCCTTGTATTCCTCGAAGCCGTCTTTGATATAACCCACGCCTAAAAAGAAAAATCCAAGCCCGATAAAAATCTGCCCCACGCCTTTAGCGGTTTTGGTGCTTTGGAAATTAAAAAGCACACCGCCCACGATGAGAGGTAAGGCAAGGGCGGAAATTTTTATACCGCTCGCCCCAGCAATGAGCCACGAACCAGCACTATTCCCGAGATTTGCACCAAACATCACACCGATACCTTGCGATAGGCTAAGCAGAGAAGCCGATACAAAGGATATAGAAAGCACAGAAACCAAAGAGGAGCTTTGCATAATCGCCGTAGCCACAGCACCAAAACTTACACTTTTGATTGCGGTGTTTGTCGAAGTGGTGAGGATATTTTCTAAGAATCCCCCATTGAAAGTGCGAAATCCATTCCCAAGACTTAGCATACCAAAAAGTAAAATTGCAAGTCCAGCGCTCACGCTTGTAAGTGCTGGACTTGTGGAGACAAAATATATAATAGCTAAAATACATATAGGTATAAGATACTTTTGAAACATACATTCCCCCAGTGCCGAAACTCATTTATAAACTTGCCATTGTAGCTTTTTCGCATTGATTAAGCACTTAAAAAGGCAAAAATTTTGTGCTTATTTGCATAAGTGATACATTTATGTTGTTTTTTGTATCTTATCCCTTGATAGTTTGTGTCTATAATAAACACATAAAAAGTGCATAACCCCAAAATTTTAGAATCTAGGGCTATGCGGGTTTAGAATCTTGGCTAAGATTCTAAAAATCTTAATGTGCTACTGCCTCACTCGCGCCTATACCGCTCTCTGCACGAAAATCTTGTGCGCTAAATCCTGCCTTGTCTATCTGCGCTCTCTTTGAGCCATCAAGCTTAGAAATCACATATATAGCGATGAATGTAAGTGGCATAGTGAAAATTGCTGGGTGGTCATAGGGAAAAATTGCCGCGTCAAAACCAAAGCTTTTTACCCAAATGCTAGGACTTAAAATCACTAACGTAAGCACCACAATAAGCCCAATTAGTCCTCCCCAAAATGCACCTTTTGTGGTGAGATTTTTCCAATAAATACACAGGAGCAAGATAGGAAAATTCACACTCGCGGCAATGGCAAAGGCAAGTCCTACCGTGAAAGCCACATTTTGATTTTCAAAAATAATCCCCAAAGCGATAGCAAACACACCAATACCAAGAGTAGCGATTTTTGTTACTTTCATCTCAAGTTCTGCATCGCATTTACCATCTTTGCAGACATTCACAAATAGATCGTGGCTTATTGCACCAGCCCCAGCAATAGCCAAGCCTGATACAACAGCTAAAATCGTAGCAAAAGCAACTGCAGAGATAAAGCCTAAGAATAAATCACCACCAATAACAGAGGCAAGATTCACAGCAACCATATTTGTAATGCCATTATATGTGCCATCTGCATTTGTAAATTGTTCATTACCAAGCAAAAGCACAATCGCCCCAAAACCAATGATGAAGGTAAGGATATAAAAATACCCAATCAATCCTGTGGCGTAAAATACTGACTTACGCGCTTCTTTTGCATCTTTAACCGTGAAAAATCTCATCAAAATATGGGGCAAACCAGCCGTGCCAAACATAAGTGCAAGTCCAAGAGAGACCGCAGAAATGGGGTCGGTTAAGAATCCGCCCGGCGACATAATCGCTTCACCTTTTGGGTGATGCGAAATGGCTTGAGAGAAATAATAGCTCAAATCAAATTTTGTCAAATACAAAATCATAATCGCCATAAAAGTTGCCCCAGCCAAAAGTAATATTGCCTTAATGATTTGCACCCAAGTAGTGGCGTGCATACCACCAAAAAGCACATAGCAAATCATTAAAATGCCTACTATCACTACTGCCAAAGTATAAGGCAACCCAAAAAGCACTTGAATAAGTTGTCCTGCACCCACCATTTGTGCGATTAGATAAAAAACAATCACGCTTAATGCAGAAATTGCAGAAATTACACGAATAGGTTTTGCATCAAGGCGATAAGCGGTAATATCGGCAAAGGTAAATTTACCAAGATTCCTAAATTTTTCCGCAATAAGAAACAAAATAATAGGCCACCCAGCCAAAAACCCAATGGAGTAAATAAGTCCATCAAAGCCATTTGTAAAAACAAGCGCAGTGATGCCTAAAAAACTCGCCGCACTCATAAAATCTCCAGCAATGGCTATACCATTTTGCATACCGCTAATATTTCCACCTGCTGTATAGAATCCACTTGCTGACTGACTTTTTTTGTTTGAAAGATAAGTAATAAACAAAGTCGCTAACACAAAGGCTAAAAACATACCAATAGCCGTAGGATTAAGGTCTGATACTGCCCCACCAAAGTCGATAGATGCACCATAGAGTGGGCTTAAAAGCGCAAATAGCGCACATAAAAAGCCTAGCTTAAATATATTTTTCATTGTGCTACCTCCTGTGCGTTTGAGCAATCCTTGTAACAAATCTCCCCTTTTTCGAGTGATTCTACAATCTTGTTTTCCTCTAAAGAGCGCAGAATTCCCTCTTGTTCTTTATCGAAATAAGTATTTGCCAAAAATGTGTAAAGCCCGGTGGCGATAATACATAGGGCGATAAGGAAGATTCCCAAAATAATACCAAGTGTAATAGAACTAGGTCCCAAGCGATAGCCAAGCACTTCTGGGAATAGCCCCACGCCAAGCACAAAGGCATAATACGCAATAAAAATCACTAGCGACATAATAACTGCAATTTTATTTCTAAATGAAACAAAATACCTAAAAGAAAAAAGAGCTTTTTCTTGTTCTTTAGATAGTTTCATACATTTCTCCTTTTTGTTTAAAATACTGCTATTTGCAAAAGCAATATACTGCTTAAAGTAGCAATAAATATTTTGACAATCAAGTATATGTAACAAAATTACAATATTAAGTTTTTCATATGTGGTATAAAAGTAACAAAAATGTGTAGATTATAGAGTTTTTCAGTTTATATCGTGCGCGGTTGGTATGAAAATCTTAAGTGAGAATTTTATACCTAATACAATAAAGCACGATATTGCGAGATTCTAAAACCTTGCAAATATTATAGAATCTTATACACATATCACTGCTGCTATGGCAAAGCCGCCATCGTGGCTAATACTAAGTGAGAGTTGTTTTACACCAAAATATGCCATCTTCTCATCACTCAAACACACAAGCGGAACTTTTTTTGTGTTTTTGCGTATTTTTATATCTAAAAATCCAAGCTCTCGCCCAATCCCAACACCCAATGCCTTAGAGCAAGCCTCTTTTGCCGCCCAAAATCCAGCCACGCGTGTAATGTTTAGTGCTTGAAGTATTTTAATATGATGCAAAGATTTAGAATCTCCGCCTAGAGCGGTATTTTGAAAGTTATCAAAAGTCGTTTTAGAATCCACACGGGCAGAAGCGCAATGATTAGCTATAAAATCATTGTGAGAATTTATAGACTCAATAAGGCAAAGCACGATTTCCTCATCACTTAGAAATCGCCTCAAACCCTTTATGCCAAATTTTTCTACAAAACCGCGCATACGGGCAATGCTTATAATATCAATGCCTATCAATCTAGCTCACTACAAATTCCACGAAATACACATCGCCTACTTTGCCATCAATCAAAAATTCATTAATGCGCTTTACAATCTCATCTTTCAAGCGGTTTTTACCCTTTGTAGAAGCTACATCTTCAACAGACTTTGAGGATAGAATCTCAATAATCGTATCTTTGAGTAAAGGCAATTTCCTATCAAGCTCGATTTTTGTGGCATTTGCTTTTAGCTCGTCTTTATCAAGTTCAAACTGCATACTTGTCTTAAGGTATCTCTTGCCTGTTTGTGTCATTAAGTTGGCTGTGAAAGGGATAGGACCTTCCGCTGGATAGATGAGTCCGGGCACTAATCTATCTGTATTGCGCACATTTACCGTGCTTCCCACGATGATTTGTGCTGGTGCCATTTGTGTTTGCACTTGCGGGGTTTCTTGCTTTTGTTCTTCCTCATCGTGTCCACCCATCATTAGCATAGCTACCACAATGCCCACCAAAAGCAAGAGCACTACGACAATGCCGATGATAACAAACAAAATTGCCTTACTTTTTTTCTCTCCGCCATTTGGGGCTGCTTTTTCTTCTTCTGCCATTTTCAATCCTTTATTATGAAATAAGTTAATGTGCTTTTGCCAAACTGACGCGTTTTATACTTCTCATACTCGCCAAAAAAATGTGGCATATTATAGCCACTCCAATGTTCAAAAACAATTAAATCAACGCGACTTTGCTGTGAATGTGAGAAATTGCATATTTTGGTAATAAGTCGCTCATAAATATCTGCCATTCCTTCTCGTATGCAAAATGGCGGGTCAAGATATAAAATTATCCGTGCATTTCTCACATTTTTATCATCATTTTGAGCTATTTTTTCGATATGTGATTGTATGTCTTGGGTGAAAAAATCAGCATTAAAACTCTTGCATTGAAAATGCGGTGCTCTATCGCGCATTAGGGTAAGATTGCGCGATAAAATCTCATAGGCTTCTTTGTTAATCTCATAAAAAATAGCTGCCCTTGCCCCGCGTGAGAGGGCTTCAATCCCCATTGAGCCACAGCCCCCAAAGGCTTCGATAAACACACTATCCACAATTTCGCTTCCCAAAGTATCAAAAAACGAGCCGCGCACGATAGATTTTGTCGGGCGTGTGCTTTCATCGGGATTAAAAATAAGCTTGAGATGTTTTAAGTTGCCCGCTTGAATATGAAACTGCGCCATTTACGAAACTTTTAGAATCTAGCGTGTTTTAAGTAAGGCGATAATGTTATCCGCTAACGCCTTTGCAGATTCATCGCACAGGGTGCGAATGCGAGATTCTAAATCTGTGATATTTGCACTCTGTGAGAGCGCATTATTCATAGTGTGTAAGGAGGAAGATTCTGTGTTTTTATGGCTGTATGTGAGCTTCTCATAAAAAGCTGCTAAATCTTCGTTCAAGCTTTGAGTGTTAAAAGGCTTTCTAATGTGTGAATACGCCTCATCAAGCACAAGGCACAATGGCTTTGTATCGCGTCTATTCTCATCATCAGTGATGATAAAATCACACTCTGCTTCACTCGTAACAGAATCTTTCAAAAAATACTCCAAGCTACTTTGCACCAATGGCGATAGGCAGGATATGGCAATTTTCATTTTTACTCCTTTAGATTCAGTTTTATTATAGCGCACAAAGTCCCTATAATATGCTTAGAGGGTCGATGTCAATCTCAAATGTAGCGCGTAAGCTTTGCTCTGCCACCAAAGTATGCAGTAGCTCCAAAAGTGCGCGGGTAGAGTGTGAGCGAAGCAAAAGCACGAAGCGATGTTTATTATAAAGGCGCTTCAGCAAAGCCCTGCTTTCTCCTACAATTTCTACTTCTTTATGTAGATTCTGAATCTGTGTTAGAAATGTCCGCACTTGTGAGAGATGTAAAAGTGCTTTTTGCTCGTTTTTGTGTGCAAAATTTAGCGTGGCAAACCTTTGGTATGGCGGATAGATATGCGGTCGTGTCTTTAGCTCATAAAGTAGAAAATCCTCATAATCATTTAAAAATGGTTGCAAAAATGTGCCATTAGCACTTTGTATATACACCTGCCCGTCATATTTACGCCCACTGCGTCCGGCGATTTGGTGCAGTAGGCTTATTGTGCGCTCATTGCAACGATAATCGCTACTCTTTAACACATAGTCGATTCCTAGCACTATGGCGAGATTCACACGATGATAGTCGTGCCCTTTGCTTAACATTTGTGTGCCAACCAAAATATCAATCTCCCCTGCGTTAAATGATTTTAAGGTTTTTTTAAGCTTATTTTGCGTGGTAATATTGTCCCTATCAAAAAGCGCGATTCTTGCTTCTGGCAGTGTTTGGCTTAGGATTTTTGCGACTTGAGCTGTGCCTATGCGGAATGAGCGCAAAGTATCCTTTTGACATTGCGGACAATGTGTAGGAATAGGTTTAGAAAAGTGGCAATAATGGCATATCAGCGCATTTTTATCAAGGTGCAAGGACATATTTACCGAGCAAAAATCGCATTCGCACCCGCTCCCACACGCGCTACACACGAGCATTTTATAATCCGCACGCGTGGGAAGAAAAATAATTGCTTGCTGCTTGTTTTGGAGGCTTTGCTTAAGCGCGGCAAGTAGGGATTCATTAATAAAATATAGGGATTCGTTGAAAATATGCTGCGAATCTAACGCACCTTGCATAGAATCTTGCTCGGGTAAAGGCAAAATTTCGATATGTTTTTTTGAACTAAAATACCGCCCCTTAAGACGATAGAGATTATTATGCTTTGTCGCATAATAATAACTTATCACGCTTGGTGTTGCCGAGCCTAAAATAGTCTTAATCTCGCTTTTGTTCCCCAAATAAAGTGCTAAATCCCTCGCATTGTAGCGCGGAGAGCTTTGAGATTTATAGGCATCATCGTGCTCCTCATCGACAATCACAAGCCCAAGGTTGTGAATTGGCAAAAAAATCGCGCTCCTCGCTCCTGCTATCACGCGGATATTTCCCTCCCTTAAGCCCTCTAGAATCTGCTTTTTTGCTTTTGGAGTGATTTTAGAATGCCATATGCCCACGCAATCGCCAAATACTGCCTTAAGACGAGATTCAATTTGTGGCGTGAGGGCAATTTCGGGCATAAGGAAAAGTGCATTTTGTGCCAAAGAGAGTGTATGTGCGATGAGGTGGATATAAATCTCTGTTTTGCCACTGCCGGTATCGCCAAAAAGTAGGGGATTTTTATGGGTAAGGCAAAAGCTAAGAGCATCGCTTTGCGCTTTACTTAAAGCATTTGGAATTTCTACGCGCAAAGATTCTAAGTTTATCTCACTCACCTCCTGTGGCAAAAAAAGCCCATAGGATTCACCTAGCCCCACACAATAATATTGCGCGATAAATGAGGCTAAAATATGTTGATATGGGAGGAAAGATTCAGTTATTTTAGAGGTGATTTTGCATTTAAATGTGGGTTTTTGCGTGGGATTTAGCACTACGCCTTTATAGGATTTGTTGTTTATAGTGATAGCACAAATATCACCTGTGGCGCATTCATATTCACACGCGTAAGTGAGGGCTGGACTTTTTAAACCAAGTGGAGCGATGAGATAAAAATACAATGCAAATTCTCATCTCTCAAATTTGCTGAATCTGCACATCAGGGTGCGTGGCGGGAGTATCTATACTCTCAAGGTTTTTGTAGAGATTTTCTAGTGATTGATAGGTGAGGGCGTATTCTTGTGCTTTTGTGATATAGAGTTTAAGCAAAGTAAGCGGTTCGACTTCGTTTGCAAAAACCGCTTTAAGCTCTTCCCTGACATCATTATGCAAGGGTTTTAAAGAGACAGAATAATGTTTGCCATTAAGTGCAATCTCTAGATTCTCATCACTCATTTCAAGCCTTCATCAATTTTAGCAAAGAGATTTTCAAAACCCTTATCTTTGGAGGCAATTTCTTCATAAAGGCTTGAAATTTGACTATCTTTTGCTTCATTTTGCGCCTTGAGCGTGGAGATTTCAAGCTGCAAGGATTCTATTTCTTCCTTTTGGTATGCTATCTTTGTAAGCATTTCTTCGATTTTTTGGGAAAGCCGCTCCATTACATTATTCATCTGCAATCCTTTGGTAAAAATAAAGTATAATCTTAACACAAATAACACAAATAGCAAAGGAGTGGGCTTAAAATGTCAAATTTTATTCTTGATTCTCAATATGCCCCAGCAGGAGACCAGCCTCAAGCCATCGAGCACATTACACAATTTATTCGTAATGGTGCAAAATACAGCACACTTGTTGGTGTTACAGGGAGTGGAAAAACCTACACGATGGCAAATATCATTGCCAAGCTCAATATCCCAACGCTCATTATGACACACAATAAAACCCTAGCCGCACAGCTTTATAGCGAGTTTAAAGGCTTTTTTCCCAAAAACCATATAGAATATTTCATCTCGCACTTTGATTATTACCAGCCTGAAGCATATATCCCGCGCCGAGATTTGTTTATCGAAAAGGATTCAAGCATTAATGAAGACTTGGAGCGATTAAGATTATCCGCCACTACCTCGCTTTTGGCTTATGATGATGTAATCGTAATTGCAAGTGTGTCGGCAAACTATGGTTTAGGGAATCCTAAAGAATATCTAACAATGATAGAAAAGCTCGAGGTGGGCGCGACATATACGCAAAAAGACTTACTTTTAAAGCTTGTTGATATGGGCTATACGCGCAATGACACAATTTTTGAGCGGGGGCATTTCCGCGTAAATGGCGAAGTGATTGATATTTTTCCTGCATATAATGAAAATGAATTTATCCGTATTGAATTTTTTGGTGATGAGATTGAACGCATTGGGGTATTTGACGCATTAGAGCGCACTGCTCTTACACAATTAGAATCTTTTGTCCTCTATGCGGCAAATCAATTTATCGTAAGCGCACAAAGACTCCAAGAAGCCCTTCATAATATAGAATCCGAATTGCAAATGCGCTTAGGTGAATTTGAAAGCGCAGACAAACAAATTGAATATCAACGCTTAAAGGGGCGCACAGAGTTTGATTTAGAAATGATAAAAGAATCTGGCATTTGTAAGGGCATTGAAAACTATGCGCGGCACTTGACAGGTAAAAAAGCAGGTGAGACACCTTACTCACTTTTAGATTACTTTGAGCAAAAGAAAAAGCCTTATTTAATTATTGTCGATGAATCTCACGTGAGTTTGCCGCAATTTGGTGGTATGTATGCAGGAGATAGGAGTCGTAAAGAAGTGCTTGTAGAGTATGGTTTTAGGCTACCTAGCGCACTTGATAATCGCCCATTGCGCTTTGATGAATTTATCAATAAAGCCCCACATTTTCTTTTTGTCTCTGCGACTCCTGCTCAAAAAGAATTAGAGCTAAGTCAAAAACATATCGCAGAACAGATTATCCGCCCCACAGGATTGCTTGACCCACTCTATGAAGTGCGAGATTCTGATAAAGCCGTGCTTGATTTATATGATGAGATTAAAGCAAGAATTGCTAAAAATCAACGCGTGCTTATTACTACGCTTACAAAAAAAATGGCGGAGGAGCTTACCAAATATTATGCCGAGCTTGGCATAAAGGTGCGCTATATGCACAGCGACATTGATGCTATTGAGCGCAATCATCTTATTCGCTCTTTGCGATTAGGAGAATTTGATGTGCTTATAGGCATCAATCTCTTGCGTGAGGGGCTTGACTTACCCGAAGTGAGCCTTATTGCCATTATGGACGCAGATAAAGAGGGATTTTTACGCTCTGAAACAAGCCTTATACAAACAATGGGGAGGGCGGCGCGTAATGTCGAGGGAAAAGTAATTTTATATGCAAAAAAAATCACAGGTTCAATGCAAAGAGCATTTGATATTACAGATTATCGCCGTAAAAAGCAAGAAGAATTTAATCAACTGCATAATATTACGCCCACATCGGTGCAAAGAAATGTAGAGCAAGAGCTTAAAATAGAATCAAGCGGACTAAGCAAACTCTATGAAAAAAATGCCAAGAAGATTCCAAAAAGTGAGCGCAATGCGATTATAAAAGAGTTAAGCCTCAAAATGCACCAAGCCGCTAAAGCTTTAGAATTTGAAGAAGCCGCTAGAATCCGCGATGAAATCGCTAGAATTCGCAATATGTAGATTCTCTAGTTTGGTTTTGTAGAATCCTAGTTAATCCCTCTATGCAGAGAATCCTGCTTAAAATCTTATTCGCCCTTATGCTCCTTGTGATGATGTATCCATTGTTTAATCTTGCTAAAGCAAGTTTCAAAGAGATTTTTATATGGCTCACTCTCTACGCCAAAACTCTTTTCAAGTTGCTCTATGAGGGCTTTTTGCTCATTGTTGAGCTTTGGTGGATAAGTGATTTTTATCTGCGCGACAAACTTCCCACGATAGCTACTATTGACATCTTTTATCCCCTCATTATCAAAGACAAATTGTTCTTTATCGCGCGTATTTGGGGGAATTTTCAGCTCCAATTCTCCTCGCAAAGATGGAATCTTGAGCGTTGTGCCAAGCACGATAGAGGTAAAAAACACAGGCACTTCAATATACACATTTGTGCCATCACGCACATAGTTTTCATCCTCTCCCACACTTATAGCAATGTATAAATCTCCTCTTTTACCGCTTTTGTCAGCATTTCCACGCCCACCAATGCGGATTCTGTTTCCATCATCAATGCCCTCTGGAATGCTTACCTCAAAGCTCTCCTCACGCATTTCAAAGCCCTTGCCCTTGCATTTGGGGCATTTTTCACTAATTTTTGTTCCCTCGCCCTTGCAGGTAGGGCAGGTTTGCGCGAAAGTCATAAAGCCCTGTCGTATATAGACTTGTCCCTTGCCGCCACAATCCGCACATTGTTGCACCTTGCCACCTTTTGCACCATTTCCACCACAATCACTACAAGCGATTTTGTAGTGATTGTGAATCTCCTTTTTACAGCCAAACACTGCTTCTTTGAAATGTAGCTCAAGGCTTATAATATCATCGAGATTGTATTTACCCTTGCTTCGTTTTTGTCCGCCGCCAAAGCCAAAATTTGCGCCAAAAGCAGATTCAAAAATGCTCCCCAAATCGCCAAAAATATCGCTAAAGTCTCTCCCGCTAAAGCCACTAAAGCCCGAGTTTTGTAAGCCCTCCTTGCCATAATTATCATAGATTTGTCGCTTTGAATCATCACTTAGCACCTCATAGGCTTCATTTATTCTTTTGAATTGCTCCTCCGCGTCCTTGTCATCTGGGTTTCTATCGGGGTGATATTTCAGTGCCATTTTGCGATAAGCTTTTTTAATCGTCTCTTTATCGCTCGTGCGCGTGATTTCTAGAATTTCATAATAGTCAAATGTATCCAAAATCTGCTCCTAATTTTTGCTCTAAATTGAATGTGGGATTGTATCTAAAATTTATAAGGTAAAGTTAAATTTTTGCGATATGATTTTACCCCAAAAGGATATAAGGTTTATTATGAATCAATACAGAAGTAGTCTTAAGGCATTTTATGAACTCATTTATGCAATGGAAAAACTACCGAGCATTGGCAAAAAGAGTGCGCAAAAAATGGCGTATGCTTTGTGTATGGAAAATAAGCCCTTAGGTTTAAACATTGCCCACGCCATTGAAAATGCCACACTTATGGTGCGCAAATGTCAAAAATGCTTTTGTTTAAGTGAGAGTGAGATTTGCGAGATTTGCACCGAATCTTCGCGCGAAAATGGTGAGTTGTGTATCGTAGCAAGTCCGCAAGATGTGCTCACAATCGAGGATATGGGGGAGTTTGGTGGGCGTTATTTTGTTTTGGGCGGAGAGCTAGAGGAGATTGATTTTGCTTTACTTAATAGCAGAATCGTAACCGAATCTATCAAGGAAGTGATTTTTGCGCTTTCCCCTAGCCTTGCAAATGAGGCGGTTATGCTTTATGTTGAGGATAAGATTCAAAATGCAGTGCATTTTAGTAAAATTGCGCAGGGTGTGCCAACGGGCATTGGGCTAGATTCTATCGACCAGCTTTCGCTTTCACGCGCCTTAAGCGCTCGGGTAAAGGTTTAGTAGTCTTTAAAGAAGTTTTTAAGCTTTAATTTGTAGAATCTGCTTGTTGTTTTTATCTTAGTAACAATGTAAAGGATTAGATATGAAAAAGTTGCTTATTCTTACTCTTTTGGGTTTTGCTAGTTTTGCGTTTGCTGATGCTCCAGCTCAGTTTAAGAAATGTATCGCTTGCCACGGACCTGATGCGAAAAAAGTTGCTCCCGGAAGTAAAGGCGATGTAACAATTGCTGGTATGGCAAAGGAAAATTTGCTTAAAAAGCTTAAGGGCTATAAAGCAAAAACAGAAAACAATGGTGGTTCAGCTGCTATTATGTATGGACAAATGGCAAATGTGAGTGATAGTGATATTGAGGTATTAGCAGATTATATCTCTAAATTACCTAAATAAATCAAGCTGTGGCGGGGTCTCCCGCCATACTTTCTTAAGATACTAAAATCTGCAATGGCTGAAATTACTCTTTCTTCCAATTCTTACAAACATAACTTTCATCTCATATCTTCACACATTGGTTCAAATGTAGAACTTGCGGCAGTTTTGAAAGACAATGCCTATGGGCACGGCTTAGAGCAGATAAGCACCCTTGCGCGTGAATGTGGGATAAAATCTGTGTTTGTTAAAAATTATAATGAAGCCCTGCGCGTGAGTGCATATTTTCCTCATATCACCGCATTGTATGGAATGCCAGAGGGTGATTTCCCCCCGCATATCGCCTTTGTGATAAATGCTAGAGAGCATATTGAGAGTTTGCCCAAAGGCACAAGGGTAGAGCTCAAGGTTAATGCTGGAATGAATCGCAATGGCATAGAGGCAGATGAGCTTGAAAGTTATATCGTGCAGATTTTAGAGCGAGGATTGAATCTTGTAGGGGTGTTTTCTCACAATGGCTATGGCGATGATATTGATGATGAGTTTTTACACACACAGGAGCGATTTTTAGAGATTAAGGAGCGCACAAAAGCACTCGCCCAAAAATATGGCTTTGTTGTGCCCAGATTCCATTCTCTTAGCTCCTCTGGTGCTGTGCGTGTAGCGAGTGAGGGTAAAATCACCGATGATTTAGTGCGTATTGGCATCGCCCTCTATGGATATTTAGACACTGCGTTTGAGAATCCACTGAATGCGAAGCTTCAAAAAGTCGCTAGACTCTATGCCGACAGGGTTTCCACACGCATACTGAGTGCAGGTGCGCGTATAGGGTATAGTGGCTGCACAACCTTAGAAAAAGAGAGTGTGATTAGCACCTATGATATTGGCTATGGTGATGGTTTTTTCCGTGTGAGTGAGCAGCACAAAGTCCATACAGCTAAGGGCTATCAAATCTTGCCTCGCTTGTCAATGGATTGTTTTTCTTGTTTATGCGATGAGCCACGCATTTGCGTCTTTGATGATGTGAGCGAGTTAGCCAAAGCCTTTGGCACAATTAGTTATGAGATTCTTACACATTTATCCCCTAGCATTAAGCGCACGATTATTTGATGTCGCGTCTCTATCCCTTTAGCCACAGCCCGATTGAGTGCCATTTCAACCCTTCACCGCGCGATTTTGTGGTAAAAGAAATCCCCCTGTATGAGCCAAGTGGGAGCGGGGAACATTGTCTCGTGTATGTGCGAAAAAAGGGTTTGAGCACATTTGAGCTTTTGAACTTACTTTCGCAAGTGTTAGGGTGTAAGGTGCGCGATATTGGCTACGCAGGGCTTAAAGATAAATCCGCAATGACTTACCAATATATAAGTATTCATCGCTCTTTGCGTCCAAAATTAGAATCTGCCGCAGTGTTTTTGGAGCAAAAGCAAGTGAAGATTCTAAACATTGCCTATCATCACAATAAGCTTAAAGTCGGGCATTTGAAGGGTAATCACTTCTTTATGAGACTGAAAAAATGTCTCTCGCTTAGTGCGACAAAAATAGAATCTGTCCTTGCCTCCCTTTCCCAAAGTGGTTTTCCAAACTATTTTGGAGACCAGCGATTTGGTAAAGATGGCAATAATTTTCAAAGCGGTAGGGCATTAGCGCACAAAAAGGAGCATATTAAGAATAAAAAAATGAGTAATTTTCTCATCTCAAGCTATCAAAGCCATCTGTTTAATGAATGGTTGAATGCGCGTATTAATCTCTCTCAAATCTTGCATCACTTTAGCGTGAGTGAGGCACAAAAAGCATTGCAAGATTCTAAAATCCCCGCATTTAGGGCATTAGCACAAGAATGTAGCGCACAGGTGCTAGGAGATTTACAGAATCAAAAGCAACATTTTATACTTCTTAATGGTGATATTATGTGCCATTATCCCTTTGGTAAAGCTTTTATATGCGAGGAGCCAAGCAGTGAATCTACGCGCTTTATACAAAGAGATATTGCTCCCACAGGCGCACTCTGTGGCACTAAACTTACCTACGCGCAAGGTCTTTCCGCTCTATGTGAAAATCTCTATATCGACACGCAGATAAAGGCGAGCGGCTCGAGGCGGTATGCGTGGGTGTGGGCGGAGGATATACAGAGTGAATATATCGCGCAAAAGGCACATTTTGAGCTATGTTTTAGTCTGCCAAAGGGGAGTTATGCGACTATTTTTTTAGAATCTCTTCTTAATCGCCCACTCGTGCAGGAGTTGGCACAAGATTCACAAGATGAAATGAGTAATGTTTAAGATTCTATTTTTTAAGTAAGTTGAAGCCACAGCGGCACACTCACAAAGCTCAGTAAGATTCCAAAAGCGATAGCACTCACGGCGAGTTTTGCATTAAGTCCCGCACGAATCACAATCGCACCAGCACTCACTACAGGGGGCATTGCTACCTCAATAAGTGCCATACGCCACAAATCATTAAACCCACCAAAGCCTATAAACACGATAGCCAAAAGAACTAATGGCGCGATAAACATTTTGCCAAAGAGCAAAAGTGCGGTGAGTCTCCATTCCTCCTTAATGCCCCTTAGGCTCATCTGCACTCCAATGGCAAAGAGTGCGACAGGTGTGGCAGTAAGAGCTAGACTTTTGAGCGGAACAAAAAGTTCATCAGGTATTTCTAGTGGTATGAATTTCAGCACCAAGCCAGAGAGGAGGGCAAGAAAGAGCGGGCTGCGAAAGAGGCGCGATGTAATGGCTCTTGCGCTAAAAACGCCTTTTCCGCCAAGACTTAAGATTAAGGGTGCGAGAAAGGCGATAGGAATGCCTGTAACAATTTGGTCATAAATAATAACCTTGTTTGCATACTCTTCGCCGAGTGCGCCATTGACGATAGGTAGTCCGAGAAAAAGCGTATTGCCAAATGCGCCCATAAAGCTTAGAGTAAGGATAGAATGGGGGTGGAGTTTTGCAATCTTGCCGATGATAAAAAGCACTGCACCACCGCTTAGGGAGCAGAGGAAGCTTATTACACATACAAGGGCAAAGTCTGTATTTATCTCGGCGTGATAAGTGCCATTAAAAATTTGTGCGGGGAGGGCGAAATTAAGTAAGAATCCAAGCAAGATTCCACTTTGCTTATTGCCAACAAGGCGCAGGAGTTTAGCGATATAGCCGATGAGGACAAAAACACATACACTATAAATCGCAAGAAGCATTAGAGTTCTCCGGTTTAGAATCTGCTACTGAAGCAGTGCCTAGGTGCTTTAGATTCTAATATAGTTCTTTAAATATTGGTGATTGAAAGGGGCAAGATTCTAAATTAAATTTTACTTGCTATAATCGCGCTTTTTTAGTCCGTGGCACATCGGCTTATGCCTTGAGCCTACACAAATAACAAAAAGGATAAGATATGGCATTGCAAGAAGAAATTACTGATATTTTGAAAAAGGTGATTTACCCTAATTTTCAAAAAGATATTGTGAGTTTTGGCTTCCTCAAAGAAGTAAGCGTGAGTGAAAATGCGGTAAATATCCGCGTGGATATACCCTCAAGCGCACCAGAGGTAAGCGAAAAGTTGAGGCAGGAGATTAGCCAAAAGCTAGATTCTGTATTGCAAAATAAGACTTTGAATCTGCTCATCAATATCCCCCAACCCGCGCCCAAAAAAGAACCAAAGGCGAAGAATCTCGCCCCACATATTAAGCATTTTGTAATGGTAAGTTCGGGCAAAGGCGGAGTGGGGAAATCCACAAGCAGTGTGAATCTCGCTATTGCCTTAGCACAGCAGGGCAAAAAGGTGGGACTACTTGATGCGGATATTTATGGTCCTAATATCCCTCGAATGCTCGGGCTTAATGCGACAAAGGCGCAGGTTGATGAGGGGCAAAAAAAGCTCCTCCCGCTTAAAGCCTTTGGTATAGAAATGATGAGTATGGGGGTGCTTTATGATGAGGGGCAGAGCCTCATTTGGCGTGGTCCTATGATTATGCGTGCGATTGAGCAAATGCTAACTGATGTGCTATGGAGCAAACTTGATGTGCTTGTGATTGATATGCCACCGGGCACGGGAGACGCACAGCTTACACTCGCCCAAAGTGTGCCTGTGAGCGCGGGGGTAATCGTTACTACACCACAAAAGGTAAGCCTTGATGATAGCGCACGAAGCCTTGATATGTTTGATAAGCTCAAAGTGCCAATTGCAGGGATTATTGAAAATATGAGTGGGTTTATCTGTCCAAACTGCGGGGAGGAGTATGATATTTTTGGCAAAGGCACGAGCGAGAGCCTAGCTCAAAGTTACAATACAGCGATCTTGGCACAAGTGCCGCTTGAACCAAAGGTGCGTGAGGGTGGGGATAATGGCAAACCAATTACTTTCTTCGAGCCAGATTCTAAGTCTGCGCAGAGTTATAGAGAAGCCGCCGAAAAACTCGTGCAGATGTTGCAAAAGGTAGAAGCACAAAATCTTGCAGATAATAAAGATATTCAACCCACACAAATGAAGCGTTAAGACATAAAGCAGTTTGTAGATACTTTAAAAGTTTTGCAGTCTTAGAATCTTGTGCGAGATTCTAAGATAAGTCTTTGAGGGCTTATTGCGAGGATTCTATATATAGATAGAAACCACCGCATTCTAAAAGCCCAATCTAGTTTTTACCCTCATTAAAAAAATCACAAAGTGCCTCTTGTATCTGCTCTATTGCCTGTGTAGCAGGTTTATAATAAATCGTATCAAATACAGATTCTGCAATGGAATTTGAGGGCTCTAAATTATTGAGGATTTTTAAGCCAATCTTGTGTTTGTATTCACAGCGTGCAAGGATAGAGCTAATATCTACAACATTACCGCTTGTGCCAA
Organism: Helicobacter sp. MIT 03-1616; assembly: GCF_000765685.2. NCBI lineage: Bacteria > Pseudomonadati > Campylobacterota > Epsilonproteobacteria > Campylobacterales > Helicobacteraceae > Helicobacter > Helicobacter sp. MIT 03-1616. The sequence goes on from NZ_JROY02000005.1 coordinate 107,567, forward strand.
TAACTAGCACGCAATCCCTAAAATTTAAAGATTCAAAAATCTCATACATTGTCGCATATTGCGGTGCTTTCTCATAAAAAAACACAATGAAAGGTTTGAGCTTTTCATAGCCACAATTTGGGCAATTATGTGGCTCAAAATGAGTGTATCCTATATCAAAGATATACTCACATTTGGGGCATATAATTTTGCTTAATTGCCCGTGTAAATGAATGATATTGCTTGCTCCGGCGCGCTCTAGCAAATCATCAACATTTTGCGTGATGTGAATCACCTCTATATCTTGCTTTGCTTTGAGACTATGAGGAAGTGTGGCTAAAAACTTATGCATAGCATTAGGTTGGACTTTGCCTAGCTCCTCACGCCGCAAATTATAGAATCTATGCACAAGTGCAAAATTTTCTAGCCAATTTTCATAATTACAGACTTCCATAGGGTCATACTGCGCCCATAATCCGCCATTATCCCTAAATGTTTCTAGTCCAGATTCCGCGCTTAATCCTGCTCCACTGAATATTACAAGTTTTGGCATTGTTGTTCCTTAAGATTAATTTAATATACAGTAACTCATTGCGTAGAAAATATAAGGAGATAGGAACTCTTCCAAAAAAAGTCTAGAGTTTAGCTTTTTCAGTGAAAGAGTCCTATGAGCAAATTTGCTTCAAAGTTTTATCTCTAGCTTGGATAGTCGCCGTGGAAGATCAACTGCTAGAGATAAAACTTTTGAGGTTCACGGAAACTATCGGCTGGCATCATACTGCTATTTCTAACGAAAGTCAAGCATTATAAACATAATAAATTTTACTAAAATGTATATCGCCCCTCAATAAATGTGCTGCGTCCTTGCCCGATTAAAAATCCATATCCTGCAATGCTATCGCTCGCATCGCCATTGTAGTAGCTATAATAAAATGTATCAAAGACATTTCGCACGCCTCCGCTTAAAGATAAATCCCCAAATTTCGCGCTTAAGCCTATATCTGTAAGAGAATAAGCCTTAATCGTATCCCCACTTATGTCTTTTTGACTACCATAGAATGTATTCTGATTCCATAAATGCCAAATTTTACTTAATGCAACATTAAAACCAAAAGTGCCTTTATAGTTACTCACATATGGAATCCTATCTTTCACGCTCACGTTATTATTTTTAAGAATCCGTGCATCGATATAAGTAAAACTCTCGCTTAAAGATAATCTCCCATCAAAGAGATATTGTTCTGAAAAAGCCTCTATACCTGCTCTTTGTGTCCTGTCATAATTGCCATACTGCACACCCGAAACACTATGAGCGTTACCAATGGTATAAAATTCATTCTGTGTCAATGTATAATATGCACTCGCACTTACCATTGCCACATTACCCACAAAATCTTTGAAACCTAGCTCAAAGGTATCATAAGTTTCTTTTTTCAAATCAGTGGGAAGATAAGTCCTACTTTGTCTTCTTAAAAGTGAGTTTGGGCTTGGAGAAAAGTATCCTCTCTCATATTTTGCATACACATTACCAGAATCTCTATAATGATAATTTGGTGTAATCTCGAAGGCAAAGTTATGCTGTGTATCTTCTAGATTACCTTTTGTTCCATTTGCACTACTAATGATGGTATTTATTATAGGATTAAACACACTTCCAGTATTTGCATCATATAATCCACCTTGTGTGTTATAAATAACATCAGCTTTATATGTGGCTACTTCATATCGCACCCCACCTGTGAGTGAAAAGTCTTTTGTAAAATCATATTTTTCTAACACATAAAGTGCATTGCTCCATTTGCTCCCCTCAAATGGGATATTCATCGCGTGTCTATAAGTCATTGGATTGCCACTATTCATACTATTTACAACTCCACCGGTAGCCCATATGTATTGATTCATTACGCGTTTTCCATAATTATAAATAGATTCTAATCCCAAATAAAAATGTCCATTCTTGTGCTTTACGTCATATTTTGCTATAAGTCCAGCCTTTTGGTCATCAAATAAAGAGCCACTTTGGTCGGCATAAGTCCCACTCCAAGAAGTTCCATAGGCTATATATTGACTTAGGCGTGTTATAGAATCTATATAGCTAATTCTATTGAGGTGATAAAAGGCTTTGAGGTCAAAATTTGCATTTTCGCTCATCTTACTTTTATAGCCCACACTCACATCAAGCCGTTGTTGTTTATTGTGTAAATCCCCATTTCCTGCACTTTTTCTATCGCTTTTGCTCGGGTTTGCTCTATCCATAAAGGAGTTGTTAGGCGTTGTATCAATCAAACCTATAAAATAATCTATATCAAAGCTAAGAGAAGACCCCCCCGCAAAATCTTTGATAATACCCATATTAACTTGCCCACCACTTGTTTTGTCATTTATCCTAGGACCTTCACGATTGATATATGCCACCCCAAGCGAGATATGAGTATCCTCACCTATTTTTGTGCCAAATTTCGCATCGGCATTATAACTATTGCCTGTGGAAGCAATGATATTGCTATAACTAAGCCCTGCGCTAAAAAATGGTTTAGCAAATCGCCTTTGTGTGATGATATTTACAACACCACCTCTTGTGCCATTTCCATACATCACAGCTCCTCCACCTGGCAAAATCTCAATAGATTCGATGCTTGCTGGTGAAAGAGTGTTGAGTGGCGTAACGCCGTGGGAGCTATCTAGCATATTAGAATATATACCATTTATCAACACCTGCACAGAAGTATTCGCACGATTACCTTGCCCCCTTAAATCAAGATTGCTTCCTAAACCGACATTTGCCAACCCAACAAAAGGTGTATAAGAAAAAATATCAGTAGTAGAACGATAACCTTTATCAATAATGTTTTCTTTATCAATCTCATAAACATTACGATTAAGTTCATCAAGTCTCGTGTTCATCATAGAGCCATATACGATAGATTTGCTAAGATTCACAGATTTAGAATCTGAAATTATCTCATCACCTAAAGCTATTTGAGCTATTACTCCTAACAGAGTAAAAGATAATAAACATTTTTTCATTGACTCTCCTTTGCAATCATTTTTATAATTACAAGTATATAACAAAATAAATAAAATCAATCTTAAGAATTATTATTAATTAAATAATTACAAAACAGATTGTAAGCCTCCCTAAAGGAGACTATATGGCTATTTTCTTGGAAGCACACAAACCCCATTAAGTTTAAGAGTGGGGTAAATTTAAGAGATGTTGTTCTCCCATTGCTTGAGCAATCTCTTCATAACCCTTCAGTGCATCTTGATTGCATAAAACCCATTCATTAAGTCCCTCTAAACTCATCATATGTGCAATTTTTGGGTCATTTTTAAGGGCATTTTGTGATTTCATCATTTCTACAAAGCTTCTTTTTAAGTAAGAATCAAAACTTTTTATGGTTGTAAAATTACAATGACAATAAGCAGGGCTTGTGTAAAAATTCACCATTTGAGGATAATTTCCCTCTTGCATAACCCTCACCCAAGTAGTAGAGCCAATCGCTCCTGCATCTAGTTCTCCACTTTTTATTTTATCCAGCACATCAAATTCACTTCGCCCTGTATCGCCGTGTTTGCCCACATCGCTATTAAAGCGAAATATCCCCACACTCCCACTTTCCACCTGTGCGCTACCAAGCAAAGCAGGAGAAATTTCTTGCAGTTTAAATCCATTTTTTTGCAAATAAAATAAAGGCATAATCGCCGCTTGAGCAGAATCTAAACTCCCTAAACCAAATTTTTTACCCTTCAAATCCTCTAAGCCCCTCATTGTATCTCTTTTGGCTACAAATACACTTTTAAAGCCAACATCAGTATCGCGCATTAAAATTGCCTCTGCACCATTATTTGTGCAATGCCTAGAGCGGATAAAAGCCACATTTGTATTCCAAGCAATATCTATTTTTCCCTCTTTAAGCCACTGCACTTGCCGCTCATAGTTGCTAAATAACACATAATCTAGCCTTATATCTTTAAAATAATCATTAGCATATTCCCTAATCGTATCCCAAATAGGGACAATTTGTGGCGCATACGCCACTGCACCTACTAAAATTGACTTCATATTTACTCCTTTGGTAAAAGTGCATCAGAGAGCCACACTTGTAAAATATCAAGACTTGGCGCCATTACTTGTGAAGCGAACGCATCTCGCAAATATCGCTCTAGTGGCAAGAGCTTACTATAAGCTTTTCCTCCACCAAGTCGCATTGCAAGAGCACAAATGTCCATAACAAGCTGTGTGGCGTTAATCCTACACGCAAATATTTTGCACATTGCATCAGATTCTTTATTATCAAATGCCCTTGCAGCCTCTTTTGTCAGTGCAATTTGGCTTTGCGTTTTGGTATAGAGTTCTGCGATATGGATTCTCACTAACTCTTTATCTGCCAAAGAGGAGCCATCAGTATATTTTCTACTCTTACAATGACTAAGTGCACATTCATAGGCAGCTTTGCCAACGCCACTATATACTGCTCCAAGTCCCACGACAAAATACATTGCTACAACTCCAGCTTGTGCTTCACCCTCTCCGTCAATGCCAAGCAAATATTGTTTTGTATGAAGCTTCACATCATTATATTGCACAGGTTTTGAGACATTTCCGCGCATACCTAACCCATTCCACACGCCCTCTTCGTGATAAATACCCTCCGCATTATTGGGTGTAATCCAATTATTTTTACCACCATTTACCTTGCAAGAATTTGTATAAGTAAGATAATAGTTAGCTTGTTGAGCCGAAGTTACAAAGCTTTTCCGCCCTTTTAAGATTCTATACTCTCCCGCTTCTGTCTCTGTTATATCAGGCAACCCAAAATGTGTCCCAGAGCCACTTTCACTATAAGCAAGAGCAAAAGAAATCTCACCTTTTGCTACTCTTGGCAAAAATTCCTCTTTTTGCTCCTTTGTCCCAAAAGTCGCAATACAAGCCGTTGCAACATTATGCATCATATAGCAAAGTGCAGTAGAAGCGTCAAATTGCGCTAAAGTATAACACACCTGCGCGTGATTAAGACAATTTCCACCGCTTCCGCCATACTCTTTAGGCACTAATAATCCCATAAACCCTTGCTTTTTGAGCTCATCATAGGCTTCTTTTGGGAATCTTGCTTCTTTGTCAATAGATTCTGTATGAGGGGCAACAAATGCCTTGCCAAACTCCGCTGCTTTTTGTTCTAAGTTTTCCAAACTTAACATATTTTCTCCTTACATAAAATTAGGTGTATGAGCCCTGCTTAAATCAAGGGCAAGTTCCTCATCAATGCCACATTCCACAAGCCGCTTTGTGCGATTTTTCTCCATTTTTTTCTTTAATTCCTGCACCTCCTCAAATCCATTTGAAATTAACACGCTATCCTCTCCACCTCCACGCAATAGAGCCATAGATTCTAAAAGCAGGGAGGATTCGCCACTTTGCGCATCTAAATAATTTTTACGCGCAAAAACGACTTCCTTTAAGGCAGCAATTTTGGCAGGATTTTGCGCTATTGCTTGTTTCACATTATTGATTCCATAGGCAACGTGGCGACTTTCATCTTTTCTTGCTAAAGCAAGTAAATATGCACTCGCCTCATCTCCTAATGCCCTAAAGCTCTCCTCTAAGAATTTCAACAAATCAATAAAAGTCCCTTCCCCCATAATATGCAGCAAAAAGCTAGATTTGAAATAATCTTTCTCATTCCACAGGCTAAAAAGGCTTTGTTGCGTTGTAAGTGTGGAGTATTGCACACCAAGCCCTGTAATATTTGCCCTTTTGATAAAAGATTCTATATGTCGGCTCTCATCACCGATAATAGAGGAGAGTAAAAGCGGAATAGGCGTGAAAAAGGGTGAAATCTGCCCTAAAAATCGTGCGGGGATATACAGAGCTGAAAACTCATTTTCAGTTAAATAAGTCATAATCTGTGCGATTGCAAATTGCAGGGCTGGGCTAAACTCTGGTATTTCTTGCCATTTTATATCTGTGGTGGCATTCCATTGCGACTTTTTAGAATCCTCATAAATTTGCAAAGCATTACTGCTCCAAATATTATTATTAGATTCTATACCAAAATGATAATTTGGACTTGCCAATTCCACTTGCACACCATTTGGTGCTAAACCTTGCACCGATGGACTTATGTGAGAATGACAATCAAATTTTTGGAATCTTGTGGGGGATTTTTTGCACAAGATATACACAAAATTACCCTTAGAATCTGCATTTTGACTTATTGCACACTTTTGGACAAACTCCTCACCCTTAAAAGCACACCACATAATAAGGTCATTTTCTAAATTATCTACATCACTTACAACTTCTATCAATGCGCCTTTTTCTGTTAATAAAAAAGCATTTTCAAGTCGCATAAAAAAGAATGCGCCAATAGGTAAGCTACCCATAAAAACACAGGATTTTGAATTCTGCATAAAATGACTTCATTAAAATTTATGAGCCTATAAGAAGACTTGTTTTCTTTCACCCTGAAAGCTTATTTGAGTGCATTAATGCTACACATAATTAACTTAAGATAAAATAATTCCTATGCTTCAAATATCAAATGCCAAACACATTGCATCTTTTGCAGACAATTCAAGGAGATTTGAGAGAGGATAAGAGTAAAGTTCCTTTAAAGAGGTAGCCGACTCCTTTGAGCGTATCTACTTCTTACTTAGCTTTGTTATAAAGCATATAATATCACTTAGCACTTGTTCTTTATTTATCTCGTTTAGAATCTCGTGCCTTGCGCCCTCATAAAGTATCAACTCCATATTAAAACCGCATTGTTGGTATTGATATGCAATTTTTTCTACACCTACGCCAAAATTTCCGCAACTATCACTTTTGCCACTTATAACCAAAAGTGGCAAACCCTCACCTTTTAAATCTTGCATATCATTGACATATTTCATACCCTCAAAAAGTCCTATAAAACTTTGTAGGCTAAAGATAAACTGACACGCGCTATCTGCCTTATATGCCTCAACTACGGCTTTATCGCGACAAAGCCACGCAAAGCCACCTTTTGTATTATCCTCGTCCTTATTGCATAAAAATGGCTTATTGAAGCTCCCAAAAGATAGCCCATTTATGAGTGCCTTGCCACGAGATTCTAAACCGCATTGATGCAGGATTTGCGCGAGAAATTTGCCAAGATTCACAAGTGGATTATATGCTGGCGAACCCGAAAGAATAAGCGCATTTATTTCATATTGATAGTTTTTAATGTAAGAGCGGGCAAGAAGTGAGCCCATAGAATGCCCAAGTAGCACATAATGCGTGGGTTTAAAACGTGCCTTGATAATCGTAGTAAGTTCGTGCATATCCGCCACTGCGCGCATAAAGCCACTGAGATTCTGTGTATCTTTTTGTGGCGCATTTGATATTTTTGCATTATTTTGTAAATCATCATTTTGCATCTTGTTTAAGCTTTCTGTATCCATTGTATTTTCCGCATATCCTAAGCCCTGCGTTTTGCCTTTCATCTCACCCCACGGGTGTGTGCTATCTATGCTTTTGCCGTGTCCTCTATGGTCGTTAATGACTACAACAAAGCCTTTTTGTGCCAACTGCATACCTACCCATTCATATCTTCCCTTATGCTCGACCATTCCGTGTGCGATTTGCACCACTATGCGAGATTTTAAACTTTGAGAATCTGTGCTGGATTCTATTATTTGAGAATCCATATATACATCGTAAAATATTCGCAGATAATCTACGCTTGATTGAAAGCTTAAATCAAGCTCCTTTATGATGTTTTGCATTCATTTCCTTTAATTAGGGATTTTTAGAGCTTTGCGCATTGTTTTGAATCCATCTCTTCAAATCTGTTTCATCACCATTAAATACATTTAAATCAATGTATTTTTCTGCACCCCGATAGCCTTTTAAAATGCCCTTTGGATTGTATTGCCAAAATACCCAAGCGTCTTTGTCAAAATATACATTAAAGAGTCGCGCCCATAGAGAATCTGGCGCGAAAAAAACAGACCTTATCCATAATGGATTATCTTTATATCGCCCGCGTAAATATATATCATAAAAACTCGGCGTAGTATAAATAATAGGCTTCACTCCATAGTATTGCTCTAAGCGCAAGAGAAGATTATCAAGCTCTTTATACACAGATTGAGCGCTTGGAGGATTGCTTGCCTTTGTGCCATAAAACTCTATATCTACTACAGGCGGCAAGCTCTTAGGCAATTTAGAATCTTGCACATTGCGAATAAAATTCTCTGCCTGTGTAAGTCCGCTGCTATCAAAGCTAAAAAAATGATATGCCCCCACATATAGCCCAGAATCTCTTGCGGAGGCGAAATTATATGAAAAATGTTTATCCACCCAACTGCTACCCTCTGTGGCTTTGATAAAGGCAAAGCTAATGCCTTGCTCTTTGAGTATTTTCCATTCAATATGTCCTTGATGGGCAGAGACATCTACGCCCTTTATGGGATAAGACTTATCACTAGGCATATTAAACCACACAAGCCCATTGTTTTGCAGGATAAAAAACATCCCTCCGAGCACACAAAGAACGATAATATCAATAAAAAAGAAACCTATTTTTTTCACATTTTAAACCTCGCATTCGACTTTTCTAGCAAAAATGCGGGCTGATAGGAAAGCTTTGCCTTACGCAACCCTTCTATGCCTAAATCCTCCTCGCGATTAGCATATTGCGTGTGCGAAAAAGTATGTTTGAGTAAGGCTTGATTAATCGCCTGATATGCGCCATTAAATATGATATTTGCCTTTTCAATATGTATCAATGCGCAATCTTTATCAAGCTCCTCACCAAAGCTAAAAGCGGCGATTTCATTATCAATACGCAAAATTCCACCTTGCAAACTCAGCTCGTCAAAATATGTGAGTGAATCATTTATGCCAAGATTCTCAAAATACAATCCCTTGTCATCTTTGTTTGCATTGCTATACCATAAGTTATTTACAGCAATAACTTCATCAATGTTTGTGCTACTTATAGTTTCAAATTTTGTTTGTGGATACTGCAGATAAAAGCGGTTGAGGTGATTTTTCTTTTTGTGAAACTTGCGCCCAGTGAGCGAGATAAGCTCCTGCGTATTGTAGATATAATCAAATCTATCACGTTGCTTTTCTATCTCAAATTGTCCCGGAAAGTCGCGTGCTAGCTCATCACATTCTTCTTGTGTGAGTGAGTGAAACTCAAGTGGGAGATTCAAAGTCTTGTAATACGCAATAAGTGCCTCGATAATGGGCTTTTTATCCCCCTTTCCTAGAGGATAAAAAATAAAGGGATTTGCATTTGGGTAGCGCGTTTGAATCACACAATGCCCTTGTAGCAAGGCAAAGCTAATCTCCCGTGCGTGTCGCCACATAAACATATTTGTAAAGCTTGTATCCGCAATCCACCGCCCTTGCACGCTCACAAAAGGTTGTAAAACCGCCCTATCGCTTAATTCTAATAACTTAAAATTTATCATTTCTACTCCCGCATATCTGTGAAAACATAACTCCCAAGCCATTTTATCTCATCAGCTCGTTTATTTAGCAGTCTCTGCAATGGTGCATCTTTGTAATGTCCCTCGCAATCGATAAAAAATCCCATTCTAAAGTCGTTACTATCGCGCACAGGACGAGATTCTATGCGTGTAAGATTAATGCCTTCTTTTTCAAAATCACCGAGTAGCCGAAATAAATCCCCCACTTGGTCTTTTTCTTTAAGATTTACAAAAAGCGAGGTTTTGTCTCTTTCACTCGGTGCCATTTCAAAATCGCTTATAATGGCAAAGCGCGTTTTGTTGTTTGTAGAATCTTCAATATCCTCAAACATCAAGGGTAGTTTGTATATCTTACCAGCGATTTTTGAGCCAATCGCCGCGCTGTTTGGATTGTTTGCAGCAAGCTGCGCCGCGCGCGCGGTAGAATCTGTGGGAATCTGCTCGATGTGGTGAAGATTATGCGCGTTGAGAAAGTTACGACACTGCCCAAAAGCAATATCCTTAGAATAAATGGTTTTAATCTCGCTTAAATGTTCGCAATTACTCAAAAAGCTATGGTGAATAGGTAAAATCATATCCGCAATAATCTTGCAGTCAAACCGAGCAAGTAGGTCGATACTCTCGCCCACCATTCCATTTGTGTTGTTTTCAAGTGGCACAACGCCGTATTTTACACGTTTGGCGCATAATGCCTCAAATACCGCACTAATGGTATTAAGTGGTATATATTCGCTCATTGCGCCAAATCGTTCTTCTGCCGCCTGATGCGTGTAGCTGCCAATAGGACCTAAAAAGGCGACTTTTTGAGGAAGTTCAAGGTTGCGCGAAATTGCAAAAATCTCTTGATAAATAGCCTCAATCGCGTGTAAATTCATAAATCTGCTATTTTTTGTGCCAAGCCTTTGGATAATCTGCTTTTCACGTTCGGGACGATAAATCGCACCACCATATTTATGCTTATACTCACCCACTTGTGCCACGAGCAACATACGCTTTTCTAATGCATCAAAAATCGCATCATCGACTTTATCAATCTGTGCGCGTAGCTCTTGTAATATGTTTTCTTGCATTTTGCTGCTCTCCCTCAATCACACTTAAAATCTTTATAATTTTGTAATAACTCTGCCTCATCTCTCATTATATCATCAAGAGATTCTCTATGCTTAATGATGCGAACATCTTCTCCCATAAAAGCTACTTCGGCAGGACGAGGACGCGTATTGTAGTTACTCGCCATACTCGCTCCATATGCACCGGCATTTTTTATCATCAGCACATCTCCAGCTTTGAGTGGAGGTAAAAGCGCATTTTTTGCGAGAAAATCGCTACTCTCACATATTGGTCCCACGACATCGCATAGGCTTTTGTTTGACTCGGGTGCATTTGCCAAATTCTGTGAATCTTGTGTGATTTTAGAATTCTGCGAATCCTCTATATTTTTAGGATCCTGTGTATCTTTAGCTTCTTTTGCAAGGCATACCTCGTGCGTGGCATTATACAGCGATGGGCGCATTAAATCATTCATAGCCGCATCAACAATCACAAATCGTTTCGCTCCATTGTGTTTTTCATACAACACACTTGTAAGCAACACGCCACTTTCTCCCACCAAAAATCGCCCGGGTTCGCAAATAATTGTCAAGTCAAGCCCATACAATGCGCTTAGAATCGCCTGTGCATAGTCATATGGCTCAATCAAAGATTCATTAGTATATCGTATGCCAATGCCACCGCCCACATCAAAGAATTTCAAATCAATTTTGAGTGCAAGGAGGCTATGGGCAAGTTCTGCGATTTTTTGCGCGGATTGCCTAATTGGTTCTAGGTCTGTGAGCTGTGAGCCAATATGGAAGTGAATCCCCACTGGCTCGAGATTTTTAGCATTTTTTGCAAAAATATACATCGCCTTTGCTTGTTCAATATCCACGCCAAATTTATTCTCGTGCAAACCTGTGGAGATGTAGGGGTGGGTCTTTGGGTCAATATTTGGATTCACACGCACAGAGATACGCGCAACTTTATCGATATTTTTTGCTAAAGATTCTACGCGGGATAATTCCTCTTCGCTCTCGACATTGATAAATAAGATATCACTTTGTAAAGCCTCTAAAATCTCGCTATCGCTTTTCCCCACACCACTAAAAATAATTTTATATTTAGGAATCCCGGCTCTTAAAGCGCGTCTTACTTCACCGATAGATACACAATCCGCTCCGCTCCCAAGTTGAGCTAGGTGATGAATAATAGAGAGATTAGAATTTGCCTTTAATGCATAGCAAATAAGCGATTTTCGCGCCTTGAAAGCGTTCTTTATAGCATTAAAGGCATTTGTGATATGCGCCAAATCATACGCATAAAGGGGCGTTTTATAGGTCTTGGCAAGCTCTACATAGTCCATATCTACTCCTATTTTACCGCGCATACTTTAGCTATGCTTCAAGTAAGCAAGGCAAGATTGTGCTTAAGATTCTACAAATTTGATGTGTAAGGTTTGTTTATCGCGCAATTTTATCCACAATAGCATAATATTATGTTAAAATCATCGTTTTGCTTTAATAAAATAATATTAAGGAATGTTATGGTTTTATCACCAGATAGTGTATTTATGCTTGTAAGTATATTTTGTGTAGCGATTTTTGTGCTAGTAACTATGCTGTGGCTCTTTGGTCCAGCACCAAAAAAACTAGAATCTGAAAACGAAGAAAAAGGTATTGTAACTATCGAAGAAATTATGAAGGTTTTAGATAATCCACGAAGCACTCTTACTAAGCTCACAGAAGCCGCGGATAATTTTTTTGAAAACTATGACAAGCTCGAGCTAAGCGACTACCGCAAGAGAAGTTTTCTTTTTGCGATAACGGTTCATCATAATACTTCTACTGAACTCATCGTAAAGACAGAGGAGAAGCTACGAGAGCTCAATCCGACCCTAGCGCGAGATTTGAATAAAACGCTCAATCGCGCCCTTGACGCAAGGAGTTTATAATTTTTTGCCTTTGTTGATAGTTATAAGTCTTACCCTGCGGGATTTTAGAGTGAGATTCTAAATCAAATCTATACTAAATTCTAAGGCAAAGTTAATAAAACTCATCGCTACCCATTGTAAGGGTTGTGGAGCGTGTATCTCTCCATTTCCCTCGAAATCAAAAGTAATGATGAAAATACTTGTATAGGGTGCATTGAGCTTTGTAAGCTTAGATTCTATACTTTCACTTGTGGCAAAGGGGAGAAAGAGAAACACGCCAAGTGCACAAACAAATTCCCCCATATCCCCATAGCTCACCTCTGTGCTAACATTGAATCTCTCGCAAAAGTGATAAAGTTCTAAGAGGAGCATATTTTCTAGCATAGCTTGTAGGTTTTTTTCAATCCTCACGCAAAGCGGGAGCGTGAAATCATAAAAATACAGCTTCTTATGCGCGTTTGTGATGTGGGGCACGAAGTGGATGATGCCTCGCTCTTGCAGTGAGCGCAGGAGTGGGTAGATTCTATCCTTTGAGATTTTATGTGATTTTTTTAGTAATGTGTAAATGTGGTGCGTGCTGAATTTTTGTGCTTGGAGTGGGAGCAGGGCGCAAAATAGGTTAAAGTCATTCCAAAGGGCAAGTTTGAGCATATCCTGTTTATACAAGACCTTTTGATATGTAGGGAGCAGGGCGACTTTAGCGAGGTTGCCCTCTTTCAAAAAAGCGTTAAAGAGGTGATGAAGCGAGAGATTTTTATTATCAAAACTCACATATTCTTCAAAGCTTAGGGCGCGAATATGTTTTGGCTTGAAGTCCTCTGGACAGAGCGTGAGAGAATCTGCGATAAGGATAATGTGATTGAGATTTGGTAAAGAAATATGAGGTGTGTAATTATCGATGATGAGAAGCTCGAGTTTGCGCTCAAGGTAGGATTTGAGAATAAAGGCATTTGCAGATTCTATATCGGTGCGACAATCCTCGCAATTAATATAGAGCGTATTTTTATGCCCCTTGCTATATAAAAGTGCTAATGCACTTTTGCCCACACCCGGTGCGCCATAGAGAAAGGTTTTGCCTACTTTTATACCATATCGGCGAGGTAGCGCACTCTGTGCGCCCTCAAGGTAGGATTTAGAAAGATCCTGCATTATACTTTATACCCTGTTGTACGAGATTCCCCAAAGTGAGTAAGCTTTTAGAATTTCGCCTGTTTTGTAGAAACTATTTAATACCGCAAAAATCCTTAATTGCCTCAACTTTATCTGTTCTCTCCCAAGTGAAGTCTGGCAACTCCCGCCCAAAATGTCCATAGGCTGCGGTTTGACGATAGATAGGGCGGAGTAAGTCTAAAGATTCTATAATACCCTTTGGTGTGAGGCGGAATACCTTTTTCACGCATTCAGTGAGTTTAGAATCTTCAACTTTTCCTGTGCCTTGCGTATCAACTAAAATTGATACAGGCTCTACCACGCCGATAGCATAGGCTACTTGCACGACTGCTTTATCACATACGCCACTAGCGACAAGATTCTTAGCGACATAGCGCGCTGCATACGCTGCGCTTCTATCTACCTTACTTGGGTCTTTTCCGCTAAAAGCACCGCCGCCGTGCGGGCAGCTTCCGCCATAGGTATCTACGATAATTTTACGCCCTGTAAGTCCCGCATCGCCTTGCGGTCCGCCGATAACAAACTTTCCGGTGGGATTCACAAAATAGCGGATATTATCGTTTAAAAATTCCTTTGGTAGCACTTTTTGCACGATTTCTTCAATCACAGAATCTTTAAGATGATTTTGTTGTGTTTCCGGGCTGTGCTGCGTTGAGATAACAATCGTATCAATACTTGCAGGTTTGCCATTTTCATAGCGCACGGTTACTTGGCTTTTGCCATCAGGGCGTAAGAAAGGCAAAGTGCCATCTTTACGCTTTGCCGCTAAACCTTCTGTGAGACGATGAGAGAGCCAAATAGGCAGTGGCATAAGTGAGGGCGTTTCTCTACACGCATAGCCAAACATTAGCCCTTGGTCGCCCGCACCAATCTCGCCATCTTCTCTATCCACGCCTTGATTAATATCTGGGCTTTGCTCACCAATGCCATTAAGCACCGCAGCAGAGCGATAATCAAAGCCATAGAGCGCATCAGTATAGCCAATCTCCTGCACTACTTTTCGCGCAATGTCCTGCATAGGGGCGTAAATGTGAGTTTTGAGCTCACCTGCAATTACGCAAAAGCCATTGCTCACGAGTGTTTCACACGCTACACGCGCCTTTTTATCACGCTCAATGATGTAGTCAAGCACCGCATCACTGATTTGGTCAGCCATTTTGTCTGGATGTCCTTCGGTTACAGATTCCGAAGTAAAAAGAAATGATTTTGACATAAACTCACCTTGTAATTTGAATTTTGTGCGGGATTCTATCACAAAAAATTAATATTACAATATGTATTTTGCATTTTTGTTTATTTTTTACACAATTCATTAATTCAAAAAAAAGAAAATAATTCTAAGATAATTCTTAAGATATATTGTATTATAAGATAACATTGATTTTTAGAGGAGGGCTTTTATGGATTTGTTAAGATGTAAGTGGTTGTATGTTTGTGGGATATTTCTAGCACAAAGCACTTTGTATGCAGAGGAAGAAAATAAGGAGCTAAAAAGACGCATTCTTCCCACATCAGTTGTAACAGCCACATATTCTAAGGACATCTTAGATTCTCCTTTAAATGTAGATATGTATGGTAACGATACACCATTGCATTCAGGTGATGTGGCTAAATCTATGCTCTTGTTTCCGGGATTTTCAATGACGCGCAAAGGTGGTGGCGGAAGTGAAATACTTTACCGCTCACAAGGTGCTTCAAGGTTGCCGATTTTTATAAGTGGTGGGAATCTTAATGGTGCTTGTGGCGGGCGTATGGATACAACAATCACTTATATTTTTCCCGAAAATTATAATCGCATCAGTATATTAAAAGGTCCTCAAGATGTGCGATATGGCGCACTTATAAGCGGTGGTTTGTTGTTTGAACGCGACATACTCAGGCTTGAGAAGGGAAGTTTTAATGTTGATGCAAGTGCAATGTATGGGAGCTTTAATCGCTTTGATATGAATATAAATGCTTTAGCTGGGGGAAAGTATGGTTCTTTACAGGCGATAGTTTCACATTATGAATCTGCAGATTATCGCGCTGGAGATAATACAATCGTGCATTCGGCTTATAATAGAGAATCTGCAAGTGTTATAGGCACACTTACGCCTACTTCAAGCACAGCGATTGAGTTTGATATTGATGTGGGGCGAGGCTGGGCTTCTTACGCAGATAGGGCAATGGACGCGCGGACATTTGATAGAATCTCCTATAATCTTGCCTTAGAGCAGCATATTAATGATACTTTTGATAGGCTTGATGTGCGACTTTGGCATAATGCTATAGACCATATTATGGATAATTTTTCACATCGCCCCCCACAAGTGCTAAATGGGAATCTTTACAATATCAGCAATCCCAAACGCACCAATACAGGCGGTAGGGTAGAGGGGAGATTCTATTTTGGTGAGAGTGTGGAGCTGTATGTAGGGAGTAATTATAACCACGATTCGCACGAGATTCGCAATGGTGGAGGGCAAACGGAATCTGTAGCAAATGCTATACTCAATCAAAAATATAATCCAAACTTTACTTTCAAAAATCTAGGGTTTTTCACACAAGGGCAATATCATTCACAATCAAACTTTGGCATAGCCTTTGGTGCAAGATATGATTATTTAACAACAGAGCGAAAACAACGAGGAACAACACAACAAGCAGCAGAGGATAAAAATAATCTCGCAAGTGCTTTTGTGCGATATGAGCATTATTTGGATAAATCCACATTCTATGCAGGATTAGGTGTAGCGCAGAGAGGAGCAGACTTTTGGGAAGTAAGTAAGACAGGAGGAATGGCTCTCAAACCTGAAACAAATGCTCAACTTGATATAGGGCTTACCTATCAAGATAATGTGCTTAAGGGTAAGATTTCAGCCTATGCTTCGCATATTGCAAATTATATCGTGCTAGATTACAATCCAAGCAATCCAAGTGCTTTTAATACAAATGCTATGCTTATGGGTGGAGAGATAGAGGCAGAAGCTATTACTTGGGAGGTTTTGCATTTTTATGCCTCTCTTGCTTATACTTATGGTTTAAATCTAAGCAGCCAACAAGGCTTACAATCTCATTCACCACTTCCACAAGTCGCTCCACTTCAGGCTCAAGTATCTAGCTTTTATGAAAGCGGTAATTGGCTTTTGCGCCTTGATATGATAGCAAATGCGGCACAACATCGCTATGCCCTGAATTATGGTAATGTGATAGGGCGCGATTATGGCAATTCTAAGGGTTTTGCACTTTTGAATCTGTATGGTGGCTATAAGAGTAAATATTTTATGCTTCTTGCAGGAGTGGATAATCTCACAAATACGCTCTATGCGTATCATTTGTCTAAAAATGGCGTAAATATTGGCGCATTAAATATCGCTCCCACACAGAGAGTGTATGAGCCCGGACGCAGCTTTTGGGTGAAAGTCCGCGTGAAGTTTTAGAATCTAAGACTTACAAATTATAGAATCTAATGCCTACTTTTTAGATTCTATAATACACGCGAGTTTATCTCGCATATTCCACCGCGCGGGTTTCGCGTATCACACTTACCTTGATTTCACCCGGATATTGCAGGGTGGATTCTATATCTTTAGCTATATCTCGTGCGAGAACGATACTTTGCTCATCATTGACAAGTTCTGCGCGTGTAATCACTCGCACTTCGCGCCCTGCGTTAATGGCATAGGCTTGTTTCACACCTACTTTATCCATAGCTATGCGTTCAATATCTTGCATTCTTTTTAAGAAATTTTCCACCGCATCTCTTCGTGCGCCCGGACGAGCGGCAGATAGCGCATCAGCAGCACATACCGCGGCGCATTCTATACTTTGAATCTCCTCATAGCCGTGATGGGCTTTGATAGCGTTGATAACAACAGGGTGTTCCTTGTATCGTGTGCATACTTCAGCACCTAGCTCCACGTGATTGCCACTTAGTTCTTGTGTGAGTGCTTTGCCAATATCGTGCAAGATTCCCGCGCGTCTAGCAAGTTTTTCATCACCACCTAGCTCACCGGCGATAATAGCGGCGAGTTTCGCCACTTCGATAGAATGCCCGAGCGCATTTTGTCCAAACGATGCACGATAGCGCATTTTGCCAAGCAAGAATTTTAGCTCTGGGTGCATATAGCCAAGCTCCATATCAATCGCAATATCCTCGCCGTCTTGCTGAATCTGCTCGTTCATTTCGTTTTTCACACGCTCATACATTTCCTCGATTCGTGCGGGTTGAATCCGCCCATCCTCCACGAGTCGTTCTATGGTCTTTGTCGCAATGGCACGGCGATAGAGATTAAAACTACTCAAAATAATGCTACCGGGCGTATCATCAATAATCACATCTACGCCGCTAATAAGCTCTAGGGCTTTGATGTTTCGCCCCTCTTTACCGATAATCCGCCCTTTTAGCTCATCGCTAGGTAGATTCACTACATTGATGAGTCGTTCATTTGCAAATTCCCCTGCATAGCGCGTGGTCGCTTGAGCTAGGATATAGTTTGCCTTTCTCTTTGCCTCTTGGTGCGCCTCTCTCTCGTATTGGCGGATAAGGTGCGCTCTTTGTTCGCATAACTCCTCCTCGAGATGAGCGAGTAAAATATCTTTTGCTTCATTTTTACTCATTTGCGTATATTTTGAGAGAATTTGTAGCATCTCCTTTTTGCTCTGCATCGTTTCGTTTTTAAGCTTATCAAGTTCCGCCTGTGAGCGCAATACCTTTGTCTTTAGCTCACTGACTTCCTTGCTCTGTTTATCTAGCTCTGCTTTTTGCGCATTGAGCTGATTGATTTTTGATTGCTCGAGTTTGTCAAGTTTAGCTAACTTACAATCATACTCTCGTGCTAATTCTGCACATTCTTGCTTGTAGCTTTGCTTGAGATGAAGTTCCTCTTCTTTCATCGCTAGATGATGATTTTGGAGCATTTTTTGCGTCTCGTATTCAATCGCCTTTGCTTTTGCCTTAGCTTGTTCTACCACGACTTGAGCGTGAGAGTTGCATACCTTTCTTGTAATGATATATACACTAATCCCTACCAATAATCCAAAGATTATACTTCCTATCACATACCATATTTCCATTGTGTTTCCTTATACACAAAGCCGATGGTGTATAAAAATAGTCTCCCTGCACATCATAATCTTGTGTTATGACATCTAGTACATAGTTTGCGCTTCGTGCTACAAAAATGATTTGAATCTTATCTTTGAGAGCAGATATAAATCTATCATACATACCCCTCCCAAAACCTATTCGCCTAAAAAGTTTATCAATACCCAAAACAGGGATAATCACAACATCAACTTTGATTAAATTGAAATGAGAATTATTTGATTCATAAATACCAAAAGCATTTTTATGCAATGGTAGGCGCAATGGTATCATTTTAAAGCTAAATTCTTGTATAAAAGGAATAAAAACACGATATTTTCTCTGTCGCAAAGTAGCAATAAGAGGCATAATATCTACTTCATTGCCAAAAGGCATATATACAAGCACATTTTTGCACTTATGCCGTGCTAAATGTGCAAATAGTGCTTTGCTTAGCTTTTTGTGTGCAAACGGATTGTGGCTTTTGCAGTATTTTAATCGTGTTTTTGCGTGGATTCTAAAATCTTGTTTGGTAATTGTTAATCCTTTTTTTAGATATAATGATACCTAAACATAGCATAAATGGAGTGATTTAATGAAAGCTATTTGTGGCACTTTTGTGGGTTTTGCGAAGTTTTTTGTCATTTTTGTGCTTCTAGGCACGATATTTCAAGCGTGTAGCGATGATGGGGAGCGCGAGAAAGATGTCTTTGGCTTTGAGGGCGGCAGTAAGGACAAGATTTTAACCATTGAAGTGGTAAATACACAAAATGAATCCTTGCGTTTTAAGACAAATGAAGATCAAAGCATTTTTAAAAGCTCTGTTGCGCGTCCAACACTCCTTTTTTTTCTCTCCAAAACTTGTCAAGAGTGTCAAGATGAGCTTTTGCATATTCTTGATTTACATAATAGATACCAAGAATTTATCTCCATAATTGCCATTAGCCCAAAAGATGAATTGGTGTATTTGCAAGAGGAAATTGACAGAGTAAATCCTCGATTCAAGCTTTATGCACCCATAGACAATAAGAATCTGCTCCATTTCCTAGACAAAGATGAAAAGCATAGCTATATTTCACTCTATGACAAGCAAGGCGAAAAGGTGATTGACTATGTTGGGCTTGTGCCAGAAGAAATGGTAGAGATTGATATAAGGTATCAGATTCAAGACCAGCTTGATGCGAAGGCTCAATATGAGTTGCAAACTCTCACGCCAGAGTCGCAAGAAGTCGATGAACAAGATTTAAGTCAGGTAGATTCACAAAACGCACAATGATAGCTTCTCTTACTAAAACTTTACAAAAAACCACGCACAATATTGCGGCTCTGCTTGGCTCAAAAAATAATAAATACACCAAAGAGCAGATTGAGGAGATTCTCATAGAATGCGATGTGGAGTATGGTATTGTAGAATCTGTGCTTGATAATATCCCCTCATATGTTTCGCGTGAGGCACTAGAAAAGGAACTTTTGGCTCTGCTTGAGCTAAATTCCGAATCCGCACAAGATTTAGAGAAAACAAAACCGCTTGTAACGCTTATTGTGGGCGTGAATGGCGCGGGTAAGACAACTACCATTGCTAAACTTGCCAAACGTGCACAAGAGCAGGGCAAAAAGGTGATGTTAGCCGCAGGAGATACATTTCGAGCTGCCGCAATCGACCAGATTAAGCTATGGGGTGAGCGACTAAATATCCCTGTGATTAGCACACAGCATATGCACGACCCGGGTGCGGTGGCTTTTGATAGTATTAGTGCTGCAAAGGCGCGCGGGATTGATGAACTATATATTGATACCGCAGGGAGATTACATAATCATACTAACCTCAATAACGAGCTTGCAAAAATCGTGCGCGTAAGTAAAAAGGCATTGGGCGATATGCCTTTGCGTAGTTACCTCGTGCTTGATGGCACACAGGGGAGTTCGGCAATTAATCAAGCGCGTGTATTTTCGCAGATTTTGCCATTTAGCGGCATTATCATCACTAAGCTTGATGGTACAAGTAAGGGTGGGGCGATTTTTAGTATAGTGAGTGAGCTGAAGATTCCTGTGTGTTATATTGGTGTGGGCGAAAAGGCAGAGGATTTGAGCGAATTTAATGCGAAAGAATATGTCAAAGTCATACTTGATAGCATTTTTGAGGGATAGAATTGGCAAAAAAGCACACGATTTTTGAATGTCAATTTTGTGGGTGGCAGAGTGCAAAATGGCTTGGTAAATGCAGTAGTTGTGGGAGTTGGGACGCATTAGTCGAGCTTAAAGAAGAGCAAATTAGTGCTAAAAAACAGCCGCTTAACTCTAATATCAAAGCCACTCCTATTACGCAAGTGCATTTAGAGGAAATTACGCATTTTAGCTCCTGTGAAGAGGAGTTTGACATTGTGCTAGGTGGAGGCATTGTGCCGGGTGGTTTATATCTTATCGGTGGTAGTCCGGGCGTGGGGAAATCCACACTGCTGCTAAAAATCGCGGGGAATCTCGCTACAAAGGCGCATAAACGCGTTTTATATGTGAGCGGTGAGGAGAGCGCAGGGCAGATTAAAATGCGTGCTTCTAGGCTTAATGCGATGAGCGAAGAGCTATTTTTGCTGAATGAAATTGATTTAAATATCATCACCAATGCCATAAATGAGCAGCCTTATAGCCTGTGCGTGATAGATTCTATACAGACAATTTATTCTCCGGAGATTACTTCCGCACCCGGTTCTATTTCGCAAGTGAGAGAAGTAACTTTTGCACTTATGCGTCTTGCCAAAGAGCGCAATATTAGCATTTTTATCATCGGGCATATCACAAAAGAGGGCGCGATTGCAGGACCTCGAATCCTAGAGCATATGGTGGATTGTGTGCTGTATTTTGAAGGCGACCCAAGTAAAGAGCTAAGAATGTTAAGGGGATTCAAAAATCGCTTTGGTAGCACAAGCGAAATAGGGATTTTTGAGATGAAAGAAAATGGCTTGGTGAGCGCTAAAAATGCTTCACAACTTTTTTTCACACAAAAGAGTGCGCAGGCAGGGAGCGCCATAGCAGTGGTTTTGGAGGGCTCTCGCGCATTAGTCATAGAAATTCAAGCCTTAGTGAGTGAATCAGGCTATCCTAGACGCTCTTGCACCGGCTTTGATAGTAATCGCTTAAATATGCTTCTCGCCCTGCTGGAGCGCAAACTCGAGATTCCATTGGGGCGATATGATGTGTTTGTCAATGTCGTGGGCGGGATTAGAATCAACGAGACAAGCGCAGATTTGGCAGTTATTGCAAGTATTATTTCAAGCTTCCGCAATCGTCCGCTTAATGCTAAAACTGCCTTTGTGGGCGAGGTTTCACTCGTGGGTGATATACGCGAGGTGAGTAATATCGATGTGCGTTTAAAGGAGCTTTCTAGCTATGGATTCCAAAAAGTAATCCTCGCTCAAAAACCGAGTAATCCACCCGCTGGACTGAAATGTTTTGAAGCAAATGAGGTGAGTAAAATTTTAGAATGGATGTAGGTTTTTGCTGATAATGCCGATTTATGAATATCCTTAAAATTTATACAAAGGATTCTAATGTCTCATATATCTACTTTGTTTTTCTCTCATACAAAGTCTTTTCTTTGTTGTCTATCGTCCATATATTTTGTAGGACGCAGTGCAATATACATTATGCTTTTAAGCTTTATCGTGCTTTTTATCGCTTCTTGTGCTGGGGCTTCACAATATTCACAGGGAGAATCTGCTACAAAGGAGGTTTTAGCAGAAAATGCCACAGACAATATTACGGAAGCAGACAAAAGCAATATTAAAGAGGATTTTATGTCTATTGCTCCCTATGCTAAGGAGGGCTATTATTATCAGGTTGCTGCATATAGAGGCGAAATGTCGCAGGATATTCTCGCACAGATTGAAAAGTATCCTTATATAGTCTATGTGAGTGAGCAAGACTCTAAACCAATGTATCACTATCTTATCGGTGCGTATGATACAATAGAATCTATGAGTGTAGATAAAAAAGCGATTTATACACTTACAAAAAACACGCATATCCAAAAAAATATGAAGCCTGTTGTATGTTATGTGAATAAAAATAATGAACTTGCAGGAGTGCGTCCAAATGGCACTTTAAGCTCGAGTGTGATAATGGCTACTGAAGTGAGATTTGGTAAGATTGCAAGTGCGATGCAAGAAAGTGAGATTTATAAAGATGATGAGGCGGGTGCATTAGCAAATGCAATAAATACAGATGAAATGCAAGAAGATAAGATTTTAGTCAATGCAGAAACAACAGATGAGGCTTACTTAGCTGCTCAAGCGCAGGATTCGCAGAACCTACAAGAACTACAAGAAAATGTTGCTCTTGTCCTCACGCAAGATACAAATTTTAATGATGAGAGATGTGCGAGTGTGTGTGCGGCGCAAAATAGCGAATATTATATGATAAGGGAAAAGAGAAGAAATCAAGGCAGAAGGGATAATTTTGTCTTATTGCCACCGAGTAAGTAGCTTGTTTGTAGAGAATGATTTAAAAACACCCTCTCAAGCATATGAGAGGATATGAGTGTTTTTATTACCTACTTTTCGCCGCAGTCAAATATATCAGCGTGGATTCTATGTGAAGCGAGTGAGCCTTGAATCGCATTAGAAGGTAAGCCATCATTACATTTAACTACTTTTCTAATTAGTTGTCTGTTTTCTTGCACTAAAGCATTGCATAGCACTTCTTCTTTATCAATTTTTAACATAATGCGTTTGTTTTCACCAACCACATTTCCTGCTTCATTTTTTAAATCGTTGATTGCCCCTTCACGCAAAGTTTCTCTTGTTGCTCCTTGTGTGCCTTGAGTGTCGTCTTTTCCCTCAACTTCACCTAGAGCTTTGCAATTATAAGGTGTAGATTTTGCAACCGTGATACCTTTGCCTTGTGCTTCCAATGCCTTGGGTTTAAACATCGGTAATTGTGGTTCAGGGTCAGCACAACCAAAAATGAGGAATGAAACTCCTATGCCTATTCCTAGCGATACAAGCTTTTTCATTTCTTTGCTCTTTGATTAGGATTAAGCTGTTTGCCACGATTCCCTTGATTCTGTGCGTGTTGTTGGTTTTGTCCGCTTGTGCCTTTATTTGCATTTTGCATATTTGCCGCATTATCTGCTGGTTTCATCTTTTTGTCAGCCACTTCTGCTCCTTTTTAATAAAATACTCTATTATAGTAGAGTGAAATAAGATTATAAACAAACTAAACTTAAGAAAATCTATAATGATAGAGTTTAAAGGGAGTTTGTGATACATCATTTTAGTAAAGAAGAAATTGAAAATTTCCATAGGCAAATTGCCAAGAATGTCGCACAAATACGCAAAGAAAAAGGTTTATCGCAGTTAGAGTTAAGCCTAGAGATAGGCTATAAGTCAGTTTCGCTTGTAGCTGGAGCAGAGGCTGGATATAAAAACATTCATTTTAACTTAGAGCATTTATATAAAATCGCTAAAGTCTTAGAGATTGATATAAAAGAATTATTATAAAATCCACTCACAAATCGCGGATAGCAGGATTTTGCAGATTTGCAGACAATAGCAAGAATATCAAAGAATTCTTGGTGCTTAATGAAGAAAATATTGCTATTGAAGTTATTTCTAATACACAATTTGAATCTTAAACCTGTTTCTAAAGATACGAAGAGATTTGCGAGAGTGAGCATATGTATATAAGAGAAAAGCAGGAAAACAAGGCAAGATAATTTTATCTCTTTGCGTGAGCTAGATTCTATTTTTGGGTGTGAAAGGAGATTTTTAAAATCAAGTGGTGTAAAAACACAATCAAAAACATATTGGCAATTTTGGAATCCTTTAGTTTTTTTATAAGAGGGGCGGAGGATAAAAATATGCAAGTGTGGGTTAGATTCTTACAAAATGAGCGCAAAAATATTCTCCTTTATGTCACGTAGAATATATTGCTTTACCCCTAACACTAGAGTTGCTGATGTTGCGTTGATTTTATGAGATTTCAATGCCACTTTTATTTGAGGCTCATAGAATGGGCGAATCTTTAAAATCTTGGCAGATTCTAAAGATTATTTACGGATCTACTCGTATGATAAAATAACAGAATCCATTTTTTCTTCGCCAAAAATGGGTGCAAGAGTCGCCATATACGCTTCTTTCATAAAGCCATTTTTTGTGAGGGTATCGATTTCATTATCAAGCCACGTCTTGAGTGCTTCATTTCCTTTTTTTACAGCAGGAGCAATGACATCTTCATCGCCTAGTGTAGCAATCCCTACGGCAAAGCCATCATTTTCCATAGCCCACGCGAGCACTAATGTGTTGTCGTGCGCTAACGCATCGCCTCTGCCGTCCTTTAAAGCAAGAAATGCTTCAGTATTTTGCTCATATTTTAGCAATTCAATCTCTGGATAATTTTTGCTAAAAAATGTATCAGCAGTCGTGCCCTTATTGACTATAAGTTTTTTACCCTTTAGTTCATCAACATTTGTGATATTGCCATTTGGAGATACCACGCCTAGAGCCACTTTCATATATGGCTTTGCAAAATCTACCACTGCTTCGCGTTCGGGTGTTTGTGTAAAGTTTGCCATAATGATATCAACCTTATTCGAGCGCAAAAACTCCACGCGTGAAGCTGCCTCTGTGAATACAAACTCTATTTTGTTTTCATCGCCTAATAAGTCCTGTGCTATACGTTTTGAGATAAATACATCAAAGCCGTCATTTTTGCCATTTTCATTCACAAAGCCAAAAGGGGGTTTGTCGCTAAAAACACCAATACGCACAATGCCTTTTTGCTTGATTTGTTCGAGTATATCTTGTGTGTTTGATTCTGTGCCATTATTGCTACACGCGCTAAAGAATACTATAAAAGCTAAGCCTACAAATGTCAAAAGCCATTTTTTCATTTTCGTTCTCCTTAAAAATAGTTGAACAAGCATACAAACACATAGTTATTGTTTGAGTTATGCTTGGTTATTGCCCAAAAGCTCCATATGCTATAATCTTTTGGTAACGTTTGCTGAGGTAATTATCATCTTGTGAAATTTCTTCAAGTGCTTTGAGAAAGTAAGATTCAATCATTTTTGCAGCACTTTCTTTATCTCTGTGTGCGCCAATAGATGGCTCATCAATCACATCATCGATAAGCCCATATTTTTTGAGCTCTACAGGGGTAATTTTGAGGGCTTTCGTGGCAGATTCTATTTTTGCTGGATCATTCCACAATATAGCGGCACAGCCCTCTGGTGAGATAACGCTAAATACAGAATACTGCATCATAGCAAGTCTATCAGCTACTGCGATAGCCAAAGCCCCTCCACTACCACCTTCGCCTATAACAACGGCAATCGTTGGAGTTTTAAGCTTAGCAAATTCTTGCAGATTCCTAGCAATTGCCTCACTTTGTCCGCGCTCTTCCGCACCCAACCCGGGATACGCACCCTGTGTATCGACAAGCATAAGGATAGGAATATGGAATTTTTCAGCTAGTTTCGCCGCTCGTAAAGCTTTGCGATAACCCTCTGGGCTTGGCATACCGAAATTTCTCACGAGTTTATTCTTTGTGCCTCGTCCCTTTTCCTCGCCAATGACTACCGCAGTCTGTCCACCTATTTTCCCTAAAAAGCATACAATCGCCTTATCATCTTTAAAATGCCTATCACCACTTATTTCATAAGAATCTTTACAAATAAGCTCAATATAATCCATAGCATAGGGACGGTCAGGGTGGCGTGCGAGCTGTAATTTTTGATAATCACTTATGTTGCTATACACATTGCGAACTTCTTTTTCAAGCTCTTTTTCAAGAATCAGCTTTGCATCGTCATCGCCACGCATAAGCGCAGATTCTATATCATCTTGCAGGTTTTTAATCTTTTGCTCAAAGTCTAGATAAGTAGCCATTCCCACACCTAATTTAGGCTTTGCCAAATATTACCACGCCATTCGTGCCACCGAAGCCAAACGAATTGCTCATAACCACATTGACTTTAGCCTCACGCGCGGTATTAGGGATGTAATCAAGGTCACATTCAGGATCCGGATATTCCTGATTGATGGTTGGTGGAAGTATGCTGTTTTGCATTGCCATAATGGAGATAATTGCCTCAATAGCACCAGCAGCACCCAAACAATGTCCAATCTGCCCTTTTGTAGAACTTACAGGTGGGACTTTATCTTTTCCACCAAAGGCAGCTTTAAGTGCCATTGTTTCATAAAGGTCATTGTATGCAGTGCTTGTGCCGTGCGCATTGACATAATCCACCTGAGTATTTGCCATTGAGAGAGCGGCTTTCATCGCACGTAACGCACCTTCTCCCTGTGGGGCTGGAGTGGTGATGTGATTTGCATCGCCACTCTCGCCAAAGCCTATGAGTTTAGCATAAATTTTTGCACCGCGCTTTTTGGCACTCTCATAGTCTTCAAGCACCAATGCTCCGGCTCCCTCGCCCATTACAAAGCCATTGCGCTCTTTATCAAAAGGACGAGAGGCTTTGAGTGGTTCATCATTCCTATCACTTAGTGCTTTCATTGCCGCAAAGCCACCAATTCCCACAGGACAGATAGCAGATTCAGCACCAACGACTAGCATAGCATCTGCGCCACCAAGCATAATAGTCTTTGCTGCCTCGCTAATAGCGTGAGTTCCTGCTGCACACGCAGTAACACTCGCAAGATTTGGACCTTTTAGCGCGTATTGTATGGAGATAAAGCCACCTAGCATATTCACAAGCGCAGAGGGGATAAAGAATGGATTAATGCGTCTAGGACCTTTTTGTTCGCAAGTAATTGAGTTTCTCTCGATGTTGCCAAGCCCACCAATACCCGCGGCAGAACTTATGCCAAATCTATCGCCAAGCATAGAATCTGCCATACCATTTTGAAGCAAACCACTTTCATTCATTGCCTCTTGCGCCGCTTTTAGCCCAAGCTGTATAAATCTATCAGCCTTTTTGACTTCGCGTGGGTCGAGGACTTCTTCAGGGTTAAAATTTGTAATCTCACCAGCAATTTTGACGGGAAAATTCTCTACATCAAAGCAAGAAATACGTTTAATGCCGCATTTGCCTTCAATGATTGCCTTAAATGATTCTTCTTTGTTTAGTCCTAGTGCATTCACCATTCCTAAACCGGTTACTACGACTTGACGCATATACCATTCCTTTGTGTTTATGAGGTTGCGCTGAAGAATCTACCATACAAGCATATATGAGGTTCTTTGATAAATGGTAGATTCTAATTGTTATTTTGCTTTATCAATATAATCAACAACATCTTTAACGGTTTTGATTTTCTCCGCATCTTCATCAGGAATTTCGATTGAGAATTTTTCCTCCAATGCCATAACAAGCTCTACAACATCAAGTGAATCTGCATTCAAATCCTCAATAAAGCGAGATTCTAACTTCACTTCATTTGCATCAACGCTTAATTGCTCTACAACTACTGACTTTACACTTTCAAATGTGCTACTCATTGTGTTCTCCTTAGATTTAAACTTTAAAAGCCGAAATTATATCAAAAATTTGTTAAATGGCAAGTTGCTCTACTACATATATAGCCCACCATTAACTTTTAGCACTTCGCCAGTAATGTAGCTTGATTGATTTGAGAGCAAAAATGCCACAGCTTCAGCCACATCACTTGCTTCCCCAAAACGCGCTAATGGGATATTTTTCATATAGCTCTCCACAATTTCAGGTTTTAGCTCATCTGTCATATCACTTTTTATGAATCCGGGCGTGATGCAGTTAAAGCGGATATTGCGCGGTGCGCCTTCATACGCAAAAGATTTACTCATCGCAATCATTCCACCCTTACTTGCTGCATAGTTTGACTGCCCCATATTGCCGCGCTCACCAATTACTGAAGCAATATTGACTACACTACCAAATCTTTGCTTACCCATTATTTTGAGTGCTTCTCTACAACCAATGAAACAAGACTTGAGGTTTGCATCAATTACACTTTCAAAGTCTCCTATACTCATACGCAAAGCAAGTTTATCATTTGTGATACCTGCATTATTGACGAGATAGTCTAGCTTGCCATCACTTTCAATGATGACCTTTAGCGCACTTACAAACTCTTCCTCCACACTTGCGTCAAATTTAATCACAGCCGCCTTGCCACCGCTAGATTCTATTTCCTTTTGCAGATTATCTGCAAGCTCTGGCTTTGAGCGATAGTTTATCCACACCTTTAATCCATACCCTGCTAATGTCTTAGCGATTTGCGCCCCAATGCCCTTACTTGCTCCTGTAATTAGCACATTGCTTCCTTGAAATTTCATCTGCTCTCCTTAAATTTTTTGTGAATCTTAGCCTATTTTGGTAACTTAATCTTTTATATAAAAACTCACGCTATCCATACTGCCGTCCTCACCCACGATTGTGAGATGATAATCCCCCGGAGATAAGCGCGTCTTAAAGGAGGATTGTGCGGAGCTATGGACAAGCTTTTTATTAAGATACCACGAAATGGGTTGATTCTTGATATTGCTAATATTAATAATGAGCTCTTTATCGCCATCTAAGTCCTTTGCCTGCAATATTTTAAGTCCTTGCGTGGGGTAGAGAATCTGCACACTTTTTTTATGTCTTTGGATATGCTTATCAATTTGTATGTTCTGAATCTTGTAGTAGTTGAGCACACTAAGGGGAATCTTGATGATGAGTTTTGGGGTAGATTCTAAAAAATGACTATCGTGTGAATCTACCTCCTTGTCCCCATACATAAAGGCTTTGTGGTAGAATGGCGAACGTTCTAGGGGTTTTGCGTGAATAGGGTAAAGAATACTTTTTTGTGAATCTTCTTTTTCGAGCAGATTTTTATACTCATCATCGAGCCTATATCCGCTAAATTTATCCACCTCTATATATTCTAACTCCTCCGTGGGAAGCTCGAAGTTGATATTATTGTCTGGCAAAGCGGAGAGAATCTCAAAAAGCAGAGTTCCCGCAGTTTTCACACCTAAAATATTTGGATTTGGTTTGGCATCAAAATTCCCCACCCACGCAACAATAGTATATTTCGGGCTTACACCTGCAGCCCACGCATCTTTTCTGCCATAGCTTGTTCCGCTTTTCCACGAAAATACCATTTTCTCTTTGTGAAAGTCGAGGATTCCCTCGCGCTCTAGCTCTTTTAGTGTTTGCAAGGTAAGATAAGCACTTCCTTTTGTAAGAAATCTTTGCATAGGTTTTGGCTGTGTATTTGCTAAGAATCTTAGCTCCCCAAATACGCCATAGTTACCAAGCCCACGATAAAGTCTTGCGATTTGAAGCATATTTATCTCTTTTGAGCCAAGTATAAAGGACAGGCCATATTGATGTGGATTGCTCGCTGGCAAATGCGCCATATCTTGCAAGGTAAAGAAAAATTTTTCATAGCCATATTCTTGCAAAAGCTTTACAAAAGGCACATTGAGTGATTTTTGCAGGGCATATTCTGCTGCGACTAATCCTTTGTAGGTTTTTGTCGCATTTTGTGGCTTGAAATTAGCAAAGTAGAGTGGCACATCGGTCAAAAGGCTTTGTGGCGCAATGAGTCCATTATCAATGCTAAGGGCATACAAAAAAGGTTTAAGTAGTGAGCCCGGAGAGCGCAACGCACGCACACCATCTATTTGTCCATAATTTTGTATATCTAAAAAATCCTGCGAGCCTACATAGCTTAGAATCTCGCCGCTTTGTGTATCCACAACAAGTGCGGCAATGTTTAAAATCCCCTGCGGATAGAGTTTTTTATGATATTGCTTGATGACAGATTCTGCACGTATTTGGAGATTTTTATCAATCGTAGTATGAATATTGTAAGCCTTTTGTGTGCGTGCTAAATGCACACTGAGGTGCGGCGCGATATTACGATAGGCTGTCTTTGTCTGTGGTAGTGGTTCTTTGAGAGCAAGGGAAAGTATTGTTTCATCAAAATATCCCTTTTTGTGTAATTTTAAAAGTAAGGTATCACGCTTTTGTTGTAGGATTTGTGTGTTTTTATTAAGATTGAGTAGTCCCGGTGCGTTTGGAAGCACGGCTAAAAGAGCAGATTCTGCCCAAGTGAGCGCATTAGAATCTTTATGAAAATACAAAAGTGCAGCTGAATGATAGCCCACGATATTACCACCATAGGGCGCATTATTGAGATACATATTGAGAATCTCATCTTTGCTATATGCGCTTTCGAGCGCAAGTGTTTGAAAAATCTCATTAAATTTATTTGCAAATGTACGTGGTGCGTTGGTGTAGAGCTTTACTACCTGCATACTAATCGTGCTTCCACCCATTCTTTTGTGTGAAGTGAGATTATTTTTTGCACTGCGCAAAAGCGCGAAAATATCAATCCCACAATGTTGATAAAAGCGTCTGTCTTCATAATTGAGCACAGCAACGCGAAGTTTGTGTGGTGGCGCGTGAGGCAGCTTTAAATGCCATTGTTCTTGTTTGTTTAAAAACACACTAAGGAGTGTGCCATTTCTATCAAAAACACTTTTGCTATAAACAGATTCAAATAAATCTTTTTTCAAACCCTCTTTTGTCTTAAGCGTATCATAAAAGCTTACAAACACGCCTAAGCCGTAAAAGAAAAGTAGCACAGCACCAGTCGCGCAGAGAATAAGCGGTATTTTGGCACGAGCAAAAATCGCGCTATCTCTCACGAGAGCTTACCACAACGGGCATAGAGCTTGTATTGGCAAGGAAGCTATTATCATACATCGCCTCTGCAGTAGCTGGTGGGAGGATATATTCTCCGGGTGTAATGGCATTAATTTTCACAAACATCACTTTGCTATTGCCGTGGTAGTCCATAAACCACATTATCTTATCATCTCGTATATCAGTGTAGGTAATGCCACTATTTGTTACAAATTTTGGTAAAATCACATCGTCTCTTAGCCTTGTGTTTTCTATCTCCCAGCCGCTAGGCAGATTCTGTGTAATGGCGACATTATTTACCCTTACACGCTCACTTGCATTGCTTAGGGTGAGTTTCATATAGAATGTGCTAGAAGATGGTATGTTGCTTACATCGATAGGATTGCCACTTTCATCTAAGAAGCTTCGAGCAAGTGCGATTTTTTGCGATTTTGCTTGAATATCTTTCTCTAATAAAATGCCGTCCCATACTTGATTGATATAGAGCGGGAAGGCGTTGTTTGAGCTAAGTTTGCCCTCAATCGCGTCAAATGGGATTTTTATAGAATCTGCTCCCTTATCCGCCTTGAAGTTTTTGCCATTGAAATTTACATCAATTATGTTATTGCCCTTATCCTCGCTCGCAGGCATTGTGCTAGAGAGTGCAAGGAGCGAGTAACCAAGTGTTTGTGTCGAATACCAATTATCACTTTCGAGTTTTTGGATAAGAAGTGATAGTGCCTCTTTGTGCGGTGCGCCATAAATCTCCGTGTAGGCACGCAAAATCATCGCATTATCGCGCAAAGATGAGCCATAGCTATATATGTAGTAGCTCTCATCTCGCTCTTTGGTTATTGTGGGGAGATTCTTTGTGATTTTTTCAGCGATTGATTGCATTCCTGCGAGTTTGTATGCTGCACCCAAAAGCCACTTGTTGCTTACATCTATATTAAGACTATCAAGATTTTCGTATATCGCATTTAGCAAACCAATTTGTGGCTCACCCGCGAGTGAAAGCAAGTAGAGTGCATAGATAGCCGTTTTAGGATCTTCTGTATTTTTGGCAAGGTTCTTTTGGTAGGAAATCCAATTTTTTAGCACATTGTCCGCTACATAATAGCCATTTGCCTTAGCAAGAAGTAGGAAATGCCCTGCATATGCGCTACCCCACGGATTAGAGCGTGTTTCTCCCTGCCAATATGAGAAACCGCCATCACTTGTTTGGAATCTTCCTATGCGCTCAATTCCTGCGTTAATGTTTCGCACAATTTCTTGCTTGTCGATAAAATTACTTTTGCTCAGTTTGTTTAAGAAAAGCTGCGGCATAACGCTTGAAGTCGTTTGCTCGATACAGCCATAAGGATAGCGGATAAGCCATTTGAGGCGATTATCAATGCTTAAAATCGGGCTTTGGCTCACAATCACATAACTATCGCTTGAGCCGATAATAGAATTTTTTGGATTTTCTAGTGTGAGTGAATCTTTAGGTTTAAGCGTGAATTTCTGGCTCAAAGTCGTGTAAGGGTTGTTTGGCAAAATATCAATCTCGCTTTTTTGGTTTAGCTTAAAGTCCTTGCTTGATAGACTTATATCGATGAAATCCTGCCCGATATGATTCTCACTCGCTTGTGCGTTGATATACACATTTTGGGATTTTTTGTCATCAAACTGCAAAGTAATTTGATTTTTATCAAATGCGATTTTATCGCCACTTTTGAGATTTAAAGTAACCTTGCCTACCTTTTCTTGTGTTGGCAACACTTCAATAGCAAGGGTGAATTTATCGCCATTTTTGAGGCTACGCGGTATAGTGGGTAGCATAGCCACAGGTGCGCTTACTTGCATATTTTGTGAAGCTCCGCCATAGGCTTTTTCATCAACCGCTACTGCCATAATCCGCACACTCCCCATATATGAGGGCATTGTGTAGGTAAATTTTGCCTTGCCCTTATCATCACTCATTATGGGTTTGGCATAAAATGCCACAGGTTTAAATCTTTGGGCTTGATTCAAATCTTTGCGCTTTGCACCAGCTTTAAACATCGCCTCACCGCCGACTTTTAAAACTTGATGAATCTTATCTATATTGTGCCCAATAATCATATCGTAGTTATCAAAATTCAGCAGTGAAAGGGCTAGTTTTTTGTAGAAATATACCCACGGATTTGGCGAAGAAAAATCTGTCAAATCAAGCAGCCCCTCATCAACAATCGCGAGTGTGTAAGCGACTTTTTTCTTTTCTTTGTTTGAGAGATTCACGACAAAATTATCATTGGGGCGGATTGACTTAGGCGCGTCAATATCAATAGTAATTTTAGAATCTGCATTTTCCACCATAAGCGGTATAATGCCATAAAGTCGCTGTGAGCGGTCATTATTAATACTATTATAATCTTGCAGTAGATGCACACTCACATACACATTGGGTGCATAGGCTTTTTTAAGCGGTAGCTCAAACTGCGTTTGCCCATCTTTTGTATCGACAAAGAATCGCTCAAATACCTTATCTGCACCGATAATATTCACAAGTGCTTTAGAATCTTTGATGCTTTCAAAAGTAACAACTGCCTTTTCATCGCTTAAGTAATGTGTCTTGTTTGAACTCATTTTAAGGGCTGTGATTTTTGGCTCAAGGTTTGGCTCACCATATTCACTCGCATAGAGTGAGAGCGCACTCTTTGTGCCATTTGTTAAGTCTTGCACTTCGATAAAGAGCTCCCCGCTTTGATTTGGGGTAAATGTTAAAACAACAGGTTCTGCCTTTGAAGTGAGGTTACCCTCTTGCAAAACCCTTGTGTATTTACTGCTTTTTATCGAGCGCACAAACTCATCATAGCTGCTATAATCCCACCACCACGATTGATTTGAATGATAAATTGTATATTTGAGTTTGCGATTAACTAAAGGCTTTTGCGTATCGCTTGAAAGCACGATAATTGGCAAATGAATCTCTTTATCCGCACTCACATAGCGACTTTCTGGCTTTTTAATCCCAACAAAAGCATCAAAAAGCATAATATCCACAGCCTTTGCATTTTGGACTTGACGCCCACCACTTTCGATGACCTTTGCACTCAAGATAGCGCGGAGGTTTCTGCTCGCCTTTTCTATGAAATCGTCAATATCAATTTCTATATTTTTCTTGCCATTTTCATCGAGTTTGCCCTCAAAGTCATCATAAAAATCATTTAGGCTTTGATGTGAGGTAAAGACATAGTCTTTATACGCAGGTGCGTAAAAATTTACTTCTTTAACAAGCAAATCTATATTGTATTTGAGATTGCTCGCTGGCGCACCAAAGAGATATTTTGATTGCAGAGTAAAATTAAGCTCATCTACCGTGCTTATTTTGTCCGGAGATGCTATTTCTACCTTTATGCGATTTGGCACGACATTTTCTACCGAGATTTTATGCCAAAAACTGCTTCCGCCAACTTTTGCTTCAAGCTCATAAATGCCACTTGGGGCGTTAGATTCTGTTGTAAATGTATATGAAAACAATCCAAAAAGCTGTTCTTTTAGGCTTAGATTCTCTATGATTTTTTTGCCCTGTGGTGAGGTAATGCTAATGTGTATTGGGTGGGTAATCGGTTTAGAATCTGCTCGTGCAAGGATATTTATATGCGCACTTTCGCCCGGGCGATACACGCCTCTATCGGTGTAGATATATGCCCTTGTGTTCCCATCAAGCACCTCTCCAGCAACATCAAAGCCCTCTGTGCTTACAGGATTCTTAAGGCGCAGAATCGTATTGTCATCATCTTTATTCGCGTCAAGATACATAATTTTAGAGGATTCATTAAATGTGGCAATGCCTTGTGAATCTGTGCTTATGCTCTGCAGGGTTTGATTTTTCCGACTAATGGCATTGATTTGCACCGAGGAGAGTGGCTTATTACTTACCATATCAAGTGCCATTACTTCGAGTTTATCATCGCCACTTTGCTGGGCGATGAGGGCGATATTTGAAAAAATCAAATGCTTTTGTATGGTTGCCTTATCAAAAAACTGACTTTTGCGCCACGATGAAGTTCCCTCTGGAAATTCATACATCATATCTTCTTCTTTAAAGCCAAGTTCGATGATGAAAATGCCCTTTTTGTCCTTAAGTGCGGATAAATCTATCTCGCTTTGAAGCCATTGATTTTGCTCGGCTTCAAGCTCAAAATCTTGCTTAAGCACTTCATCACCCAAACGCTCAAAATCCGCGTAAATACCCCTATCGCTATACTCATCATCATAGTAGTGATCATCGCGTGAGTAGTTGTTGTATTGTGTTTCGCCGATGAGATTTTGTCTGTAAAGATATGCGGTGATGTTGTTTGGGTAGATTTTGCTTATCTTTAGTCTTACTTTTTTGATATTCATACTCTTAAAAGCGATTTTGTGTGCGGCATTGCTTGGGAGGAAAATACCCTGTTGTGAAAAGGCTATTGCTGGGGTGATTTGATGAAAAAATATCGAATCTTCTTTGGCAGTTTGCATACGCGCTTTATCCACGCCTACCAAGCCTTCTTTAATGCGGATTTTGTAGTTTTTAGAGAGACTAAAAGGCGCGTCAATTCGCACGACATTGCCGCTTTGAGAGAATTTTGCCTTAATGTCTGGCTCAATGCTAATAAAATTCTCCAAATGTGTATTTTGAGCAAGATATGAAGAAAAAGCCACTTCGATATATGGTGTCTCTGTGCTTATAGCCCTTATGCCCACCACTTCTAGATTCCCCACGCTCTGTATGTATCGCGCTACCTTGTCTTCTTTGAGCCCAAAATATTTAGCCTTGATGGTTAAGGTATAGGCTTTATCCTCCTGTATAGGTAGCTCATCACTTTTAATAAAAAGTGCCTTTGGTGCGGCTTGTAGTGTGAATCCCACATCTGCGCCTTTATCATCTTGCAAAGTAATGGCTTTTGCTATCTCTTTTTTATCATTAGATTCAATAGCCTGTAAAAGTGCGCTCATATCGAATCTTTGTGAAAATTCGACACTTGTGCGGAAGCTCAAGCTTTGACTAGCATTGTATGTAGGCTCAAATGGCAAAATATCCGCCTCCGTCAAATTAGTCCGCACATCAAGGGAGAGAGAATCTTTAATAAGTGTGTTTTCAAGTTTTGCAAGATTCACATTGAATGTGTATTTTGTGTTTGGTTTGAGCGTGGCAAGAGGAAAGATGAGTATTTCATAAGTGGAGCGATATACATAAGTCGCATCAACACCTTTGCCATTAATCTTTATGATATCATCACTCGCTTTTACCTCATAAATCTTACTCGCATTAAATGTTTCTTCGCTAACGATTGGGTTTTCAAAAGTAATTCTAATATTATCATCTTGCTCGGTGGAGATATTTTGCGTATAAGAGCTGACTGATTTATTATCCGCACACGCGCTTATAAAAAATACTAAAAACACGCACAACAGCAAAGCAACACTTATTTTATTGTTTGTTCTTGTTTTTATAGTATTCATAGCTATCTCTTTCAACGGCAGGATTTGCAAAATCTAAAATTCTTGATTGTATCAAAAATTCCATAAACACAAACTTAAAAATATGCTTCAAAATGTGGCGCGAAGTCAAAATGGAGTTTGCTTGTGAAGCGATATTCTTGCTCTCTAAAACAAAAGTGCAAAGAATGTGCATTGAGGCATAAATAGGGTGCGCCGAAGTATTGCTCATACTCGGCTAGATGTTTGTTGTCTAAATACATTCTGCTATATTTCTCATCTGCCCCATATAGCGGGTCGCCTAGGATTCTATGTCCTATATAGGCGCAATGAGCGCGGATTTGGTGGGTTCTGCCTGTGAGTGGTAGGGCATTAATAAGTGTAGAATCTGTTTGTGCGTGATAAAAAATAGGGCGCACAAGTGTGCGAGATTCTTTGCCATTTTTACATATAATACTTTTGATACATAAATCCCCACCCTTATGCTTTTGCGTGGCGAGTGGCTTGTCAATGAGTATCTCCTGTGTGAGATTCCCCTCCACGATAGCATAATAACTTTTGTGAATCTGCCGCTGCTGCATTAGCATTTTGAGTTCTTTTTCGCTTACAGGATTTAGGGCGCATAGCAATAAGCCGCTAGTTTGCCTATCAAGACGATGAATGATATTTGCATTTTTGCCAAAGCGCGATTTGAGTGCGTCATTAAGTGAGTAGTGAAAATATCTGCCTTTGGGGTGGCTTAGGAGGTTGTGTGGCTTGTCATACACGCAAAAATCTGCATTGGAAAACAAAGGTTCTAAGTTAATATCACGGGCTTCAAACTCGTTTAGCTCGACTTTACCACAAATAATTTCAGCCTTTGATACTGCGCGTCCATTTTGCCTTAAATAGCCCTTGTCTATGGCTCTTTGGGCAGCTTGTATGCTGTATTGTTTGTGGCGCATAAGGAATAAAAACGCTGCTATGGGTGTGCTAATCTCGTATTCACGCGTGATAAAGGGCATTTATAATCCTTTGAAACAATAGGCGTTTTAGAATCTACTTAAAGAATCTCATAGAGAACCGCACATTGCACTAAGGCAAAGATTCTATACACGTTTACTTTAAGGTTTCTCATTGCATTAATTTATAGGATTCTAATTTGTGCCCCTTTTTTAACAAATCCCACATTTATAGAATCCTGCATAGCATCTTTATGGCATTGTAAGCGCAGATTTTTGGTTAAGATTCTATATTTTCTCCCAAGTTGTACCCTCTGGTGTATCCATAATCTCTATACCCTCCTGCCTTAGGGCTTCTCGTATGCTATCAGCAAGGGCATAATCTTTAAACTTTTTTGCCTCATTTCGTTTTTCTATCTGTGCTTGTATATGTGTCTTTTGCTCCTCACTTAGCCCAAGTTGGAAGTAGCTTGTAGCGTCCTTGCCACCAAGTCCTAGTAAAAACTCTATACACTGCAAATTCGCACTAATGCTTTGTTTTTGTGCTTTGTCTTTTGGATTTTTATCAAGCATTTCGTTGCTGTAAGAGAGCATATCCTCGATAACGCTTAAAGCCTTTGAGATATTATAATCATCACTCAATGCTTCAAGCAAAGATTCTAAAAATTCCTTTTGTGCCTTTGTCGCTATGCTTTTTATCGCGCTTGTATTTTGCAAAGATTCTATGGTGTTTGTTAGTGTGATAGAATCTGCTGTATGTCCTTGCACACGCTTTTTGAGGCGGTAGATTTTATCAAGTCGCTTTTTGCTTTGGAGCAAATCCTCCTCGTTGAAATTGAGTATCAAGCGATAATGCACTCCTAAAAGATAATTACGCAAAATCTCGCCGTCATAGCTTTTTAAAGCGTCTTTTACAAAAAAACTATTGCCTAGAGACTTACTCATTTTTTCGCCATTGATATTAACAAAACCATTATGTAGCCAATACTTAGCGATTTCTCGCCCTGTGGCACAGCGGGTTTGTGAGGCTTCATTTTCGTGGTGGGGGAAGAGCAAGTCCGCGCCCCCCGCGTGAATATCAATGGCATAGCTTTCATTTTTGTAGGCTATGTGCTTTTCAACCATTGCCGAACATTCGATATGCCACCCCGGGCGTCCCTTGCCAAATGGGCTATCGTAGGCAATGTCGTTTTCTCCTTTATAGGCTTTCCATAGGGCAAAGTCGCTGTGCTCTAACTTGTCTTGCGCGTTTTCTATGCGGCTCTGTGCGTGTGAATCTTCCACTCTGTGCGAGATTGAGCCATAATGTGAATCTTTATGAATGCTAAGATATACATCGCTATTTTCGCCCTTGTAGGCATAGCCTTTTTGCAATAAGGATTCTATCATTTCGCACATTTGAGGCAAATGCTCGGTAGCTTTTGGCTCAATATCTGCGCGTATCACGCCAAGAGAATCCATATCCCTAAGATATGAATCCATATAGCGCGTGGTAATCTCATTTACGCTTATGCCACTATCAAGTGATTTTTTGATAATTTTATCATCAATGTCGGTGAAGTTTTTGACAAAGATAACCTTGTAGCCTAAAAATACAAAGAGTCGCCGCCACAAGTCAAATGCAATCGAGCTTCGCGCGTGTCCCAAATGCGAATCATCATAGATTGTAGGACCACACACATAAATACGCACTTCATTGTCTTTTATGGGAGTGAATGGAAGCTTTTGTTTTTTTGTGCTATCAAAAAGTGTTATCATAAAATATTCCTTACAAAGAGATGAAAACTATCGACTAAGGCTTTGATATGGGGCTTTAGAAACCATAAAATGAGGAATTCTACACAGAGAATAACCACGAGTGCTAACCACGCTTTTTTATGATTTATTATATCTAAGAATCTTGCAAACCCAAAGATTCTAATTGTAAGCACAAAAAGCACGAATCCGCTTAAACTCCCAGATAGTGCCAATCCCATTGCACCAAAGGGGTGCATAAGTATAAGTGAAAAGACAATGCCACAGAGTAAAGAAATTGCCGAGATTTTTGCTGCTTTGCCCTGCATTTGATGAGAGTAAAGCCAGAGTGAAAAGATTTTACTTAGCCCAAAAGGCACTAAACCAAGCATATATGCGCTAAACACACCCGCGACAA
Source organism: Helicobacter sp. MIT 03-1616 (assembly GCF_000765685.2). Taxonomy (NCBI): domain Bacteria; kingdom Pseudomonadati; phylum Campylobacterota; class Epsilonproteobacteria; order Campylobacterales; family Helicobacteraceae; genus Helicobacter; species Helicobacter sp. MIT 03-1616. The sequence goes on from NZ_JROY02000005.1 coordinate 147,365, forward strand.
TACGCGTGTTTTCTTCGCTAAATTGCCCCCATTGATAAAGTAGGCTAATGATCTCCTCGCTCAACATTATCCCGCCACACACGCACACGCATAGCACGATGAGGAGAAACCAAAAGGACTTTTTGAGCGCGTTAAAGGCTTGTAGGGATTGATTGTTTTTAATAGCCTTTGCCACAAGTGGAAAGAGTGCGGTCGAAATGGCTATGGCAAAAATGGCAAGGGGAAATTGAAAGATTCTGTTTGCGTAATAAAGCGCACTAATGCTCCCTGTGGCGAGAAATGAAGCTAAAAGCGTATCGGTAAAAGTTGCAAGTTGGGCTGTGGAGCTCCCTAGCATTGCAGGGAAAAATTGTTTAAAAAACATCTTTATATCTGCTTTTGCGCATTCAATGCGTTTTTTGATTTTAGAATCTGGCTCTTTTGTGCACACCCACTGCCATAGCTCTATCACACCAATACATAAGAGCTTAAAAAACCTCAAGCGATATAGTGGATAAAAATGTAATAGAATTTGTGCTACCCCGCCACAAATCACGCCATAGCTTAGCATATACACGACTTGCATAGAATCTTTATCGTGCGCTAAAAGTAGGGCAGCAATCATAGAGAGATTTAAAAGCGCGGTGTTGTAAGCATTGACCCAAAAGCAGTTTTTATACTGCAAGAGCGAGGAAAGAAAAGTTACAATAAACACAAGCTCCAAATACCAAAAATTAATCGCCACAATGGGCTTTGCGAGAGCGATAGTCTCATCATCAAAGCCATAGGCTAAGAGCTTGGTAAAGAATCCGCTAAAGCACACAACAAGGAGTGAGAGGCAGAGGATAAAAAAGGCGAAAATGAGGAAAGTTACCAGTGCAAACATACCCTTTTTGCGACTATGAATGAAATTTGGCAAAAAGCTTTGCGTGAAAGCCCCCTCGCCAAATACGCGCCGAAAGAGATTGGGGAGTTTAAATGCGGCAAAGAAAATATCGCTATATACGCTTGCCCCTAGTATTTTTGCCGTGCATAAATCCCGCACTAAACCAGCAATGCGCGAAAGTAGTATGCCGCTACTATTTGTTAAAAATGCCTTTTTTATCAAATTTTGCCCTTACTCTAAAGTGTTTTAAGCATAAAAGTGTTATTATAGCTGTAATAAACAAATCTATTTAAAGAGGTTTTATGCAACTCTTTGAGCCTATCTCTATCAAATCCTGCACAGATGTAAGCACCGAAGTCAAAAAAATATGCGAGTTGTATGCGCTTGAAGAACAAATGGTGAGCTTTGATGTATCTCATATTACTACGCTTTTTCGCGGCGAGACAAAAAAAGATTTTAGCATTCTGCCACCAGAGGATTACCCTACGATTTTAGGTGATGAGGCGAGATATAATACAAATGATTTTGATATTAAACAAGTGTATGATGTCGTGCTACGTGGGCTAAAAGAGGACGACTTAGCACCTTTTGTCAAGCTGCATTTAGATAAAGAATGCTATGAGCTGACCCTCCAGATTAAAGAGGGGCTAGAAGTGCGCGATGATGAGGCTTTTTTCACACAGCTTTATGAGCAAATCACGCGGGAGAAAGTCGCTAAAAATGTGATTGTGAGAATCTTTGGCGCAGATATTAAGCAAGAAATTGCTTCTTTGAAGACATTATTTGACTCCTTGTCGATAAAAGGCAAAATAGAATCCACGCGCTATGTGTCGCTTATGAAAGCGAGTGGATTTGTGCCAAGCTTAAGTGGGGAGTTTAAATTCACTCTCAAAGAGGAATGGGATAAATCACATTCAAAGTCGGTGGAGTTTGCCTCCTACGCGGCAAAAAGTGGCGAACTCGTGGGCTTATCCACCAAATCTCAAGTGGGGGTGAGCGGACGGAATCTAAGAGGAGAGTATATCCACGCTAAAAAGCAGGATAATATGGATTTAGATATGAAAATGTCCTACAAAGAAGGCGAGTTTAGAAGTGAGGAAAAAGAAGAAGTTGTAGAATATTATGCTTCACAAGATGGCTATGTATCGCTAGGGGAGGGTGAGTTAAAGATTCTTGCAGATTTTAATTTGCCCGAAATCACTATGCGCACGAGTGGGTCATTGCTCGGTGGAGATAAAAAGGGCTTTGTGATGGAGGTAACTTGCACAGATCTTAATCAAGATGCCGTAGGCGCGGGGATTGTGCTTGAAGTGGGAGAGATAAAAATCTATGGCAGTGTGGGCGAAAATGCGGTAATAGTAGCCAATAAGGTTGAGATAAATGGACAGACTCATCAAAGCTCAATTATTAGAGCAAAAGACATCAAAATTGACACACACAAAGGCTCGGCAAAGGGTGAAAAGATTCACATCACTCGTTTGGAGCTTGGGAGTATAGATGGCGAGGAAGTATCAATTGAACAAGCAAATGGTGGCAATATTCGAGCAAAGAATATTATCGTTGAGAATCTTTACTCGCATACGAAATTGTCCTTATCACTTAGCGCACATATAAAAAATATAAGCGGCAGCGAAAATTGTTTTCTCATCTCATCACACACTTCTTTGAGGGCACAGGAGGAAGTAGCATATATTAACGCGAGTATTGCGCACAATATCCAGCTTATGAATACGCTCCTTCAGGTGTTAAACAAAGATTTAGCACTCGTGCGTAAAACAAAGCCGGTAGTGAAAAAAATTAAACTCATTATGGAGGAGAATAAGAAAAATAATAAACCGAATGAACGCAACATTACCGAATCTATGGCGCAATATGTGATTTTGCTCCACCGCACAAAATACCTCAAAGATCGTCTAGTTGCGCTTAAACAAGAGAGTAAAGAGCTGAATAAACGACTAGAAATGCTAGACTTGCAGACACAAGAGGCGTGCATTGTGAGTGATATGCCTTGGCAAGGCAGTAATGAAGTGATATATGAGAGTTTTTTCCCTGAAAGTAGGGACATAATGAAAATTGGTGAAGGTGAGAATGTAGAGATTATCATTGACAAAGAGCAGCACAGACTGCAAAAAGTAGAACATCAATGAGTATGAATCTCATCATAGGCTTAAGGGGCATAACACGTAAGATAGAGCCGATGTTTGTAGAGCTTGATGTGGGTGGTGTAATATATGGCGTGCAAATGTCGCTCAATGCCACTACTTCTTTGAAATCGCAGGTAGATTCGCAATCACATAGTGAAGTGAGAATCCTCTGCACGCATATCATACGCGAAGATGCACATTTGCTTTTTGGATTCATAGAGGATATGGAGAGGCAGACTTTTGAGCGATTAATTAAGATTAATGGTGTGGGTCCTAAAGTCGCTCTTGCGATACTCTCTACCTATACGCCTACACATTTTGCTACCATTATTGCGAATAAAGATATTGATGCACTCAAAAAAGTGCCCGGTATTGGTCCAAAGAGTGCAGGTAAGATTATGGTTGATGTGGCGGGATTCTTTGCGGAATTGTTACAGAATCAAAATATGGAGCCGCAGAATAATTTAGCTAAAGAGGCGAGTTTGGCTCTAAAATCACTTGGCTTTAAGGAGGGTGAAATTGCAAAAGCCCTTAGGGGCATTGAGGCTACAAATGTTTCAGAGCTTGTCAAAGAAGCATTAAAGAGATTATCTTAAGGAGGCGTGCGGTGTTACAGACATTTCGTTCTAAAGTGCTTTTCACATTATTTATGTTTATTGTCATTGGTTTTAGCATACTCTATGCGTTGATTGCGGCGGGATTTGAGGGTATGGCTGTAAAAGAGAGCAAGAGAAATGCCCAAATGCTTGGAGATTCTATCTTTCAAACCGTGCGTATGAGTATGAATATGGGGATTCGAGAGATGATTGACGTGGGATTGGAGGAAGCAGCTCAAATCTCGGGTGTATCTTTCCTTAAGATTCACAAAAGTCAAAGCGTGATTGACCTCTTTAGTATGAGCGATAAAGTGAGTGAAGATGAGGAGATTGTAGAGATTTTTAACAATAAACAAGCCAAAATTGCAGAGAGCAAAGAGGGCGATATTCACTATGTTACATTCCTCAAGCCTTTGGTGGCAAACGAAAGCTGTATGATGTGCCACGAGTATGATTCGGTAAAAGTTGGCGATGTGCTCGGTGTGCTGGAACTCAAAATTTCAACAGAAAGTTTTTATGAGCAAATCGAACAAAATGAGGATTATCTCTTGCTTACAATGTTTGTCGCTGGAATCTTAGCATTGATTGGACTTTATATATTTTTTGAAAGAGAACTCGTCAAACCGCTTAATCATTTGCGTGATATGGCGAAGTCGCTTACAGAGGGTGGGAGTGGCGACCTCACAAAGCGCATTGCGATTAAACGCAACGATGAAGTGGGCATTACTTCAGGCTATGTAAATAAATTTATCCAAACCATACGAGATACGATTTTAGTCGGCAAAAGAGTGAGCGATGAGAATATGCAAATTTGTGATAAGCTACTTGGTATGTCAAATACATTGTCAAAAAATTCTGATGAGCAGTTTGAGCTCGTGGATAAGGTCAATGACTTGGCGCACAAAGTGAGTAATAATCTCGATGATGCCGAGCAAATTGCTGATACAACAAAAAATGAAATTGAGCAGACCGAAAGCACACTTGATGAATTTGTAAGTAATTTGCAGGATTCAATTAATCTTATCTCCTCTTCCGCACAAGGACAGCAGGAGATATTGGGGCGCGTGGAGGAGCTCGTAGGACACGCCGAGCAGATTAAATCCGTGCTTTCTATTATTAGCGATATTGCCGACCAGACAAATCTTTTAGCCTTGAACGCCGCTATTGAAGCAGCAAGAGCAGGAGAACACGGCAGGGGCTTTGCAGTGGTAGCTGATGAGGTGAGAAAACTCGCCGAGCGCACCCAAAAATCTCTCAATGAAATCGCCGCAAATATTAATCTTGTAACGCAAAGTATTGATGATATGGGGCAAGATATTCGAGATACTGCCGAAGATATGGTACAAATTACAGGCAAGACCACGCCACTTATTAATGAGGCAGATAATACACGCACCAAGCTAAACTTAACCAAGCAAAATGCGATACATTTGAAAGATATTAGCACCTTTATTGCACAAAGCACGAAAGAGTTAGCAGAGATGATGCAAGAAATTGCAAAATCTTCCGAATCTACGCAGAGCGTGGGGCATGACATACAAAAGCTTGCAAATGCTATGGCAGATAAGGCAAAAGAGCTAAACAGCGCGATTGGCAAGTTTAAGACTTGATGAAAGTCTATGTGAGATATTTTTATGCGCATTGGTTGGAGGTGGATTCAGTCTTTGCGTGGATAGAATCTGTTATGCTGCGCGTAAAAAATGCAGATGAGATAAGTTTGGCATTTTGTGAATGTGCGAACAATATCATTGAGCATCATATTTTGCGCGTGAGTAAGAATGAGCTTTTTTCTACAAACAGCACTCATAATGCGAAAATGCAATATCCACGCAGAGATTCATACAAGATAAGACAAGGTATAAATATTCCGCGCAATTTTTGTAGTTTGCAAAATAAGATTCACAATAAACTTTATAATAAAGCCAATACACCACAAATACACAAAGCCTACGCGATGAAAAAAGCTCCCATAAGCCATACATATTTTTTACACAAATTCACGCGTATCACCTGCATACTCACGCTTAAGCCAACGCGCATTTCTATCACTTTACTCTTTCCTTTTAAGCCCATTTATAAGGAGCGTAAAAGTTTTGAAACTAGGGCTTTAGGCGGTAGGGGAGGGCGCATTATCACGCTTTATGCCGCACAGATTCACACAAGGGTGCATTATAAAATTTCACTTGGCGTTACACAGCTTTGCTTCTTAAAGCATACATTGTAGTGTTGAAGTTTTGCGATATAATGCGCTATTTCTAGCAAAGGGAGACAATGGCACTTAGTGTTCAAACAATTAATGACTTGCAAATGGTGCGCAGTGTGGGTAAGCTTAAGAGTTATGAGGCATTTTTGACTTTTAAGATTGAGCTTGAGGATATTTTGCCAAAATTCCTTGGAGAACAGCATATGTTGAGAATCTATTTTGTCAGGGCATATCCCATTAGCTCCTATGTGCTAGGCTATTTGTTTAAGCTACGCAATACAGATAAGATAAAAATAGAAATTGTTGTTGATGATTTAAGGTTGTTTATGTTTTTTGAGGAAATCAACTTAGTCGATGAGTTTCAAATCAAAATTATGGAGGCATAGATTGGAGCAATATAGCGTATGGAATAGAATCTATGAGTATATAAATCCTATCGCATTTGATTTTTTTGGTATAAATGTGCATTGGTATGGCATTATGTATGTTAGTGCTATGCTCGTTGCCCTCGGTGTTGCAAAGCTTTTTGTGAAATACAACAATGCCCGTTTTCCTATTACGCAAGAGCAACTCGATAGTTTTTTTATTTGGGTAGAAATTGGTGTGATTTTAGGGGGACGCGTTGGCTATGTGTTGGTGTATTCGCCACAGAGATGGGAATATCTAATGCAGCCTTGGCAGATGTTTAATCCCTATATGAATGGAGTATTTGTCGGCATTAGTGGAATTAGTTATCACGGCGCAGTGCTTGGCTTTGTGATTGCGGCATTTTTGTTTTGCTATTTCAAAAAGCAGTCTTTTTTGACCTTTATGGATTTATCCGCGATTTCTATCCCTCTAGGTTATGTGCTTGGGCGCATTGGTAATTTCTTTAACCACGAGCTTTATGGGCGTGTGGTGGAAAGTGATAGCCAAAGTATAGGCATACTTGTCAATGGCGAGTTGCGCTATCCTAGTCAGCTCTTTGAGGCTTTCAGTGAGGGTGTGCTTGTCTTTATTGCGCTGCTTGTAGTGTTGAGATTTACAAAAAGGCGCGGGATTTTATTTGTTTCTTATGGTATTTTCTACGCCTTAGCTCGATTTTCTTGCGAATATTTCAGGGAGGCAGATTCACAAATGGGATATTACGCATTTGGCTTATCAATGGGGCAGATTCTAAGTTTTGTAATGCTTATTGTAAGTATAGTGTTTTTTGTTGTGATTATGAAAAAGCCTTTAGAGGCTAGCCTCCATTCTGGTTTGGAATCTCGCAAAACAAAGGCACAAAACAAGCAAAGGAATAGTAAATGAGTCTAAAAAAAGCGTATATGTTTTTGGTCTTTGCCATTCTTACTGAAGTTTTAGCAGTAAATTTAATGAAAGCAAGCGAGGGTGATTATTGGGGGCTTATATGTATGTATGTCTTGCTTGTGCTTTCTTATTATTTTATGGCACTTTCACTTAAGAGAATCTCCGTGGGTGTGGCGTATGCGATATGGGAAGTGTTGGGTGCTTTATGCGTGGTGTGTATTAGTGTGTTTTATTTTGGTGAGGAGCTGTCTTTGGGGCAAAAAATCGGTATCGTGTGTGCCATTAGTGGTATTGCCTTGATAAATTATGCGGAAATTAAACGCAAATGAGGAGAGCAAAATGAGTTTAGCACTAGCATATGTTGTGCTATCAGCAATATTAGATGTGATTGCAAATTTATTTCTCAAAAGGTCTAATGTTTTCACACATAGGGGTTATACAATAGGCTGTATTCTTATGGTGTGGGCAGCTTTTAGTGTGTTGGTTTTGGCACTTGAAGATATGCCTTTGTCTGTGGCGTATTCTACTTGGGGAGCGGTAGGCATTATTGGCACGATACTTGGAGGCTATATATTCTTTAAAGAAAAGCTTGATACTTTGGGGTATATAGGTGTTGTTATGGTAGTATGCGGAGTGATTTTGTTGCATTGGGAATAGAATCTTCAAAGGAGAGAAAATGCTAGAGAAAAAGTTGAGCCTAAATGCCCTAAAGGCTAAGAAAAATATAGAGAAAATTAGCGCAATTACCGCATATGACGCGCTTATGGCACATATATTTGATGGTGAGGTTGATGTGATTTTAGTAGGAGATAGCCTCAATATGAGCTTTGGTGGGCAAAATGATACGCTAAGCCTTAGTGTGGACGAAATGCTTTATCATACAAAGGCAGTTTGTAGGGGGGTTACGCGTTCATTTCTTATTGCAGATATGCCTTTTGGAAGCTACACTACAACAAAAGAAGCACTTAAAAATGCGCGTAGATTCTATAAAAATACAACAGCAGATTCTCTAAAACTTGAAGTGGGAATGGATAAACTCCCTTTGATTAAGGCATTATGTGATGAAGGCTTTGCGATAATGGCGCATATTGGTTTAAAACCTCAATTTATGCGTTTTGATGGAGGATTTAAAGTAAAAGGTAAAGATAAGGCGCAATCCCAACAACTTATAGAAACCGCCATTGCTATGCAGGAAGCCGGAGTATTTGGAATCTTAGTAGAGGGTGTGAGTAAAGAATGCGGAAGTGCTATCACAAAAGCCCTATCTGTGCCGACTATTGGTATTGGTGCGGGGGTGGATTGTGATGGGCAGATTCTTGTATGGAGTGATGCCTTTGGATTTTTTGATGAATTTAAGCCAAAATTCGTGCGCCGCTATTGTGATGGCAAGAGTATTCTTAAAGATGCTATTAGAGCGTATGCTAAAGATGTAAAATCTCAAGCATTTCCAAGTGAACAAGAGAGTTATTAATGGAAAAAATCTCACTTCAAAAAGCACAGATTCAAAGCACGGAGATTAATCGCGTGGTTGAGGTGGAAAAAATGAGTTTTGATACCACTCAAGAATCTTCTTTGCGTCCAAATGTGTGGGAAGAATATATCGGGCAAGAAAAAATTAAGAAAAATCTCAAAATTGCCATCGAAGCAAGCAAGAAGAGAGGGGAGTGCCTAGATCATATCCTTTTTTTTGGACCTCCCGGACTTGGTAAGACAACTTTAAGCCATATCATTGCTCATCAAATGGGGAGCAATATCAAGGTAAGTGCAGCACCTATGATTGAAAAAGCAGGAGATTTGGCAGCAATTTTGACAAATTTAAGTAAGGGAGATATTTTATTTATCGATGAGATTCATAGGCTTAGCCCTGCGATTGAGGAGATTCTCTATCCTGCAATGGAGGATTTTCGCCTTGATATTATTATTGGTTCTGGTCCTGCCGCACAAACTATTAAGCTTGATATTGCGCCTTTTACATTGATTGGAGCAACTACTCGAGCAGGTATGCTTTCAAATCCATTGCGTGATAGATTTGGTATGAATTTTAGACTGCAGTTTTATGAAAATGATGAATTAGCACAAATTGTCTGTATTGCGGCAAAAAAAATGAATAAAACGCTCTTGCAAAGTGGAGCAGATGAAATTGCACGCCGCTCAAGAGGCACTCCACGCATTGCTTTGCGCTTGTTGCGTAGGGTGAGGGATTTTGCTGATGTGGGGATATATGCTAAAGAGAGCGAAATAAGCCTTGAATGTGTGCGTTATGCGCTGAATGAGCTAGGTGTGAATGAGCTAGGCTTTGATGAGCTTGATTTGCGCTATTTGCAGATTCTCGCGCAGGCACAGGGCAAGCCAATAGGACTAAATACCATTGCGGCGGCGATGAGTGAAGATGAGGCAACCATTGAAGATGTGATAGAGCCTTATTTGCTTGTAAATGCTTATTTAGAGCGCACAGCAAAGGGGCGTGTGGCAACTGCTAAAACCTATGAATTATTACAGATTCCAAATGTGATGCAAAAAACACTTTTTTAATATATTATTTTTAGATAGTTTTGCGCTAGAATAGCACTCTTTTATTTTTTGAATTTTAAGGAGAATAGTATGTTAAAGTTTTATGTAGCTATATGCTTGTTGTGTGTAGGTTTGTGGGCGAGTGAGGCTTCAGGTGTCCATTGGGGTTATGATGGGGAGAATGGTCCTAAAAATTGGGGAGACTTGGATAAACAATTTGTGTTGTGCAAGACAGGTAAGGCACAAACACCAGTTGATATTATTCCATCTCAAACAAAAAAGACAAAACAAAACATTGTTTTTGCTTATGATGAAAAGACACAAAATATTACTAATAATGGACATTCTGTGCAGATTGATTTAAAAGATAGCACTTCGTCTTTGCGATTTCATAATACAACCTACGAACTTATGCAATTTCATTTCCACACACCTTCCGAAAATCATATCAATGGTGTAACTTATCCGCTTGAAGTGCATTTTGTGCATAAAAATGCCAAGGGTGAATTACTTGTTGTTGGCGTTCTTTATAAGGAAGGAGCAGAGAATAAGGTATTTGATAAAATCATTAAGAACTTGCCTAAAGATGTTAATAATTCTAAGAAATTCCAAAACTTTGACTTTTTGTCTTTATTGCCAGAAAACAAGGGATATTATGAGTTTATTGGAAGTTTGACAACGCCACCTTGTAGTGAAAATGTGCAATGGGTAGTGATGAAAACTCAACCTGAAGTTTCTTCAAAACAAATTAAATCTTTAGAATCTGTATTGCACCATAATGCAAGAGATATTCAACCACTCAATAAAAGAGTAGTAAAATCCACAGAAGAGTAAAAGGTATTTGAATCTAAAAGAATAATTTAGATTCAAATACTCTAAGACTTTAGACTATAAAGTGCTTTAAAGTCTTAGCGATTTTTAATCATCTCTGCAATAAGAAATGCCATTTCAATGGCTTGTGTAGCGTTGAGGCGTGGGTCGCATTGCGTGTTATAATTGCATACCAAGCCTTCCTCCGTAATTGCTTGTGAGCCTCCTACACATTCTGTAACATCTGCCCCTGTCATTTCTAAATGAACCCCTCCAGCATAACTTCCGCACGCTTTGTGAATCTCAAAAAAGCTTTTGACTTCACTTAACACACTATCAAATACACGCGTTTTGTAGCCATTATTTGCCTTGATTGTGTTGCCGTGCATTGGGTCGCAACTCCACACAATCTCACGTCCCTCTTGGTTGATAGATTCTAAAAGTTTGGGGAAATTTTGCTTAATCTTATCCGCACCCATACGCACAATAAGATTAAGCCTACCACTTATGTTATTAGGATTGAGTGCATCGCAAATCCCCATAATATCTGCTTTTGTGGCATTTGGTCCAATTTTTACACCCACAGGATTTTTTACACCACGCAAAAATTCAATATGCGCTTCGTCAAGCCCTCTTGTGCGCTCTCCAATCCACAGCATATGAGCCGAGCAGTCATACCAATCGCCCGTGAGTGAATCTTCCCTGCACAGAGGCTCTTCATAGTGCAATACAAGGGCTTCGTGCGAGGTGTAAAACTCTGTCTCTTTTAGACTAGGGTGCTCTGGGCTAATGCCACAGGCTTCCATAAAATTAAGTGCCTGTGTGATGCGTGACGCAAGTTCCTCATATTTGCGCCCAAAGTCATTGTTTTTCACAAAACTTAGATTCCATTTATGTACTTGATTTAAATCTGCAAAACCACCTTGAGCAAAGGCGCGCAAAAGATTAAGTGTGGCAGCACTTTGATGATAAGCTTGAAGCATTCGCTCGGGATTATGTTCTCGAGCCTCTGGCGTAAATTCCATACCATTAATCATATCTCCGCGATAGCTTGGAAGCTCACATTGTTCATTAGATTCCATATCGCTTGACCTAGGTTTAGCAAACTGCCCTGCAATGCGTCCTACCTTAACTATCGGGCAAGACGCGCCAAAGGTAAGAATCGCACCCATTTGGATAATCACTTTAAATAAATCACGAATGTTAATTGCATTAAATTGAGAAAAACTTTCAGCGCAATCCCCGCCTTGGAGCAAAAAAGCTTCCCCTTTGCATACTTGAGCTAAACGCTCTTGCAAAGCCCTTGATTCACCTGCAAAAACAAGCGGTGGGTAAGATTTAAGCTGTGCTTCCACAGATTCTAAAAGTGCTTTATCCTTATAAGTTGGGTGCTGCTTGATAGGTTTATCTCGCCAACTTTGTGTAGACCATTGCATACTACTCCTTTGGTTACAACATAAAAATGAGAAAATTATTCTACCACCTTTATGAATACAATTATGTTAAATGCCCTATTTTTTGCCTTTATTTGTATTTTTATAGACATTTAATGCTGCTGGAGCTTGAGTAGTAGGCATTATTTCAAGCGTATTGATATTGATATGTTGAGGTAGTGAGGCAACCCATAGCACACTTTGGGCAATATCTTCAGGCATAAGTGGAGTTGTATCTTCATATACACTTTTTGCCTTAGCCTCATCACCTTTAAAACGCACTTGTGAAAATTCACTTCCACCGCATAGCCCGGGTTCAATATTGGTTACGCGAATGTTTTTATCATACAAATCTGCCCTTAAATTAAGGCTAAATTGCCTCACAAAAGCCTTGCTCGCGCCATATACATTGCCACCCGGATAAGGATAGTTTCCTGCGATTGAGCCAATATTGATAATATGTCCATAACCTTGCGCTACCATTTGAGGTAGAATCAAATGCGTAAGCTTAATAAGAGCTAGGATATTCACCTCTACCATTTCTTTCCAATCGCATATATCTGCTTTGTCTGCGCTACTTAATCCCAAAGCTTTTCCGGCATTATTCACAAGCACATCAATATTTTGAAATGGCGTTGGGAGATTTTGAAGTGCAGATTGTATATATTGTGTATCACTCACATCACATATTATGCTTTGGCAAGATTCTCCTAGGGTTTTTTGTAGATTCTTAATTTTATCTTGTCTCCTTGCCAAGATAATCACTCTATGGGAATGCGCCACAAAAAGCCTTGCAATCGCCTCGCCTATGCCCGAAGATGCACCAGTGATGAATGCAGTCATTTTTACTCCTTTGTTTGTATTATTTTATGCGCCTAAATATACCATTTTCTTTATCAAATGTGATTTGCCCCTCACGCACGAGCTCGTTTATGAATCTTTTAAAAAGCTTTTTGCTGATGTGGAATGTTGCAAAAATATCCTCTGGTGAGCTAGAAAAATCCAAGTGTAAGGGCATAGATTTTAAAATAAGTGATTTTATATCATCGCTGTGCGGGACAAAAAGTGTAAGGTTTAGTTTATTGTCATCACGGTAACCCTGCGTGTAGGCATCGATATATGTGCCAATCTCCACTTTTGTGTTTTGAGGAATGGCATCTGTAAAAAGTAACCCATAGTATTTTGGGGGTGTTTGTTCGGGTAGATTCTGTAATTGTGCGCTATGCTGTGAATATTGTCTTTGAGTTGGGTTTTTGTCATTTTGTATAGAATCTACAAGTTCCACAACACAGCCAAAGCCAAGCGGTGTGCGCTCAAATACAAAGGCTTTTACTTGTGTGTGTGGCGGGATATGTGAAATTTTGTGCAAAAATGATTTGACATTTTTTGCGATGAGGCGTGATTGTTTATCGAGTGTGAGAATCACAGCGACTTCTTGATGTAGTGCGAAATGTGAGGGATTCTTAGTGGGCATAAAAATATCTTTATTGATACCAATATCCAAAAAACAACCAAACGCGTTATGTCCTACGACTTTGAGTATAGCAATATCATCGCGTTGTGCCTTTGGGTGCTGGGTGGTAGCAATAGGGCGGTCATCTGAATCTGTATAAACAAAGACTTTGAGCACATCGCCAATTATACTTTGCGATGGGAGAAATTTATTTGGCAAGAGCACTTGTGTTACAGAATCTTCATTTGTTTTTGCGTGAGATATATACTCTTTGTCAATCTGTGATTGTGCTTTGTTTTGAATAATCTCTTGTATGTGGGGTTGCGAGGGTGTGAGATATGCGCCGTGCGGACTTAGGCGCGAAATACAAAGATTCTGAATCCGCCCCATAATAATTGTATTTGGGGCATTGCTTGTTTTATTTTTAGCTTGATACATACTCGTATGCTTACTTCTTTGTTGGCGGGGCAAGGGCTTGGAGTGATTGGAGGATTTGCTCGTGGGTGGCAAGCATTTGTTCGGCGATTGCCTTTATTTCCTCGATTTGTGTGTATTGCAAAATTGCCTTTGATATGCTGACAATATGTTGCTGGTATGGGGTGAGCATAAGGACAAAATTTGTGCTGATATTTCTACCGAGGTCTAGCCCATCAAGTGTTTCAATTAAAGTTGTCTTATTGTTTATGTTTTGGTTATTAAAAAGCGTTGCTTCTTTTGGGCTATATAGTCTTTTTTGCTCCGCAATTTGTGGCAAAAGTGATGTGAGAGTGGCAATTTCATTTTTGTAGCTCTTGGTAATATTTTGTGCAATATCAAGCGTTTTTTTGTGCGTGGAGTGTTTGATAAAAAATGTAGAGGTATCTGCCGCACCTTGGAGATACACCATTAGGGTGCGGAGATAGTTTAAGTCGAGATTGTCCCCGCTGTTGAAGTTATCATCTTCTATGGATTGGAGGAGAATCTCACGCATTTGTGTGCTGTCTGGATTCTGCACGGGCATTACATTATGCGCAAAGAGCGTGCAAGTAATCATACAGGCAAATAAGCAAGATAGAATACGCATAGAATCTCCTTTTATGTGTGGCAATCATAGCTAAAAAGTTTGTCTCATCTGTAAATAATAGCTTAATTCGCTAGAGTCGTATTTATAGAATCTTGTTGCGATAGAGGATACAAAATTCTTGCGCTATGCGGGGAGAACACGAGCCTTTGAGTGTGCTAAATCGCATCGCTCTTGTTTGAATTTCATTATCAAGCTTTATGTTTAGAATCTGTGCTATTAGCTCCAAATACTCTGCGCGAGAAAAAGCATAGAATCCTATACTTAGTCCAAATCTATCACTAAGGGAGAGAATCTCATCTTGTGCGTCATTAAGATGGAGTGTATCCTGCGGGTAAGATTCACTCACTAAATGGCGATAGTTTGAAGTCGTGTATAAAAGCACATTATGCGCTTTATTTTCAAACGAGCCTTCAAGGATACTTTTTAATGACTTGTAGCTATGGTCGTTAGATTCAAAACATAAATCATCGCACACGATGACAAATTTATAGGGCAAATCACGCACACAATCCTGCACCATAGGCAAGATTCCAAGCGATTCTTTGTTTAGCTCAATGACACGCAAAATAGAATCTTCGCGCAAAAATTGAGAAAGAGTGAGCTTTAAAAGTGAGCTTTTGCCACAGCCTCTAGCACCCCAAAGCAAGGCGTGAGAGGCTTTTTTATCCTCTAAAAAAGCTCGGGTGTTGTGTGAGAGAGAGAGCATTTCTTTCTCTAAGCCTACAAGCGTGATGTTTGCCTTAAAATCATTGATTGGCTTAAAATATCCGCCAAAACCATCAAATGCGGGGCGATACACGCAGGCTAGATGCGAATCCCAGCAAAAATTAAAGAGATTTGGCAACATCTTTTTTTGCTCTTGTTTTTTGCGATTTCTCGCATAGGAGCTGAATGCGCGATTGGTTAGTGTTTGTTTTATCGTCTGCTTGGTTTGTGGCTTTAGAATCCGCCTTTGTTTCTTTGCGGAGTGTGATTTTCACATTGCCACCCTTTTTGAGCGCACCAAAGAGAATCTCATCACTCAAAGGAATTTTTATTTCATTGTCAATGATTTTTTTCATCTCGCGTGCACCCAGTGCCTTATCCATACTCTGCGAGGCAAGATAATTGAGGGCTTTAGAATCTATGGCAAGATTGATATGGCGATTTTTGAACGAGAGGGCAAGGTCGTTAATGTATTTTTGTGCGATGAGCGTGTATTCCTTGATAGTAAGTGGATTAAAATGAATGACACTATCGATACGACTGCGTAGCTCTGGTGAGAATAGAATCTTTATCGCGCTATCATTCTTGCTTTGCATATCCGCCCTAAATCCTAGTGTATTTGCCTCTTTGCTCCCGGCATTGCTCGTCATAATAACAATAACATTTTTAAAATCCGCCTTATTGCCGGCATTGTCTGTCAAACTTGCAGAATCTAGAATCTGCAATAACACATTGTAAATATCACTATGTGCTTTTTCAATCTCATCAAGCAAAAGCACACAATGAGGATTTTTACGCACCGCATCGACAAGCAAACCACCCTGCTCAAAGCCCACATATCCAGCAGGCGCACCAATGAGGCGGGAGATAGAATGAGGCTCCATATATTCGCTCATATCAAATTTGACAAAGCCAATACCTAGAATCTTAGCCAATTCTTTGGCGAGTTCAGTTTTACCCACGCCGCTAGGTCCAGCAAAGACAAAACTACCGATTGGCTTGTTACCCTCGCTTAGTCCGGCTTTATTTTTCTTTATTACATTGCTAAGTTCCTCAATCGCCCTATCTTGTGAGAATATACGCTCTTTGAGCTTGCTTGATAGGTGCAGAAGCGACTTACTTTCATCTGTGCTAATGGAGCTTTTGGGGATATGCACGCTTTTGCTAAGGATAGATTCTATATCTTTTATGGTGATTGTGGGTGTGGAGTGTCTATCTGTGCGGTAAATTTTGCTATTTGCTCCCACTTCATCGAGCAAGTCAATCGCCTTATCAGGCAGAAACTTATCACTTATGTATCGCGCGGATAAATCCACACAGGCTTTGAGCGCACTTTTGGTGTATTTGATATGATGATAGGATTCATAAATGGGTGCTAATCCCTCTATGATTTTATAGCAATCTTCAATGCTTGGCTCTTTGACTTCAACCTTGCTAAAGCGGCGAGAGAGGGCTTTATCCTTGTCAAAATGTGTTTTAAACTCATTGAAAGTTGTTGCGCCAATACAGCGCAATGTGCCATTGGCAAGGGCGGGTTTGAGGAGATTTGACGCATCAAGACTTGAACCAGAAGTAGCCCCTGCGCCCACGATGGTGTGAATCTCATCAATAAATAATATGCTATGTGGGATTTGAGCTATTTCTTTAAGCACACCCTTAAGACGTTTTTCAAAATCGCCTCGATACTTACTCCCTGAAATCATTGCTCCCATATCAAGTGCAAAAACTTGAGCGTTATGCAATGTTTTTGGTAATCTTTTGTGATAAATTTCAAGCGCTAAACCCTCTGCTATGGCGGTTTTTCCCACACCCGGTTCGCCTACAAGGATAGGATTATTTTTCTTACGCCGACAGAGTATCTCACTCACACGCCATATTTCTTCCTCGCGTCCAATGACGGGGTCGATTTTGCCCTCTCCAGCAAAGTGAGTGAGATTCTTTGTGTATTTTGCGAGGTAGTTTTCTAGCGATTCTTTTGAATCTGGCTCCGTATCTTGAATATCTTGATTTTGCTGCGTAATTACCTCTAGCACACTTAGGCGGTCAATGCCCTGCGACTTTAGAATCTGTGTGCTAAAGCTCTGACTCTCCTCCATAATTGAAGCGAGTAAATCACCTACATCAATATTTTGTCGATTACTATTTTGGGCGTGTTTAACCATTGTTTCAATGATTCTATCAAGGGCGGGTGTTTGGACAGGATTTTCTGTAAGCTCGTGAGAGAAGGGCACGTATTTTTGTAGATATAGGCTCGTCATTCGGCGCATTTCCTTGATATTACCACCACATCGTTTGAGTATAGACCTGCCTTGTGTGTTGTTTAAAGTTGCGAGAAAAATATGTTCGGTAGTTATGATATTATGACGCATTTCCCTAGCAATATCAAATGAGTCACTGAAAATAAGCGTAAGATTCTGTCCTATCATTTGCTACTCCTAAGGCATTTCCTCGACAATAACGCGCAATGGATAGGATTGCGCTTTTGCCTTTTGACTGACAATTTGGCTTTTGAGTTCAGCAATATCATAGGTGTATATACCACACACGCCCTTACCCTCATTGTGAATCTTGAGCATAATCGTGGTGGCTTCATCGGAAGTTTTATCAAAGACCTCGATGAGAATTTGTGTAACAAAATCCATAGCAGTATAATCATCGTTCAAAAGCAATACACGATAGAGCTTTGGTTCTTCAAGCAGTAGGTCTGTATGCGTCTGGGTGTCTGTATATGCCACAAAAATCCTTTAAGATAAAATGCCCGTATTTTAGCATAAATTCATAACGCATTGCTTATGTTATTGTTTCTCTCAAATCTGCTTATGAATCTGTCTGCGCTATATTGCGTGGAAAGTGAAAGTAGGGGAGTGTGGAAATAGTAGATTCACGCAACTTGATTAGATTTTTAAAGGCTTTAATCAAAGATAATGCAATGTTTTCTAAAAGTTTTGCTTAAAAGAGTTGTGTCTCTTTTAAGCTTTGCCTAAAACTAGGCTTTTTCTTGTGCGATTTTGGCGTATTTTTCGCCTAGCTCAAACGCCTTTTTATTTGCTTCTTGCACTTTAGCAGGGACTTTTTCAATCATTGTCTCAAAGACAAGGTCTCTATCTACACATTTTGTAAAAGCAGTTGTAATGGCAAGTGCCACAACCGATTGTGTTACGACATTTCCCACCTCTTCTTTTGCGATTGTGATGATAGGAATCTCATAAATTTTAAATTTTTTTCTGTCCTCATCACTTGGGCGCACGAGGTTTGGCTCGACAACAATCACGCCTCCTTCTCTCACGCCATTTTTAAACGAGTCATAGCTTACCTGCGCAGTAGAGAGCATAAACTCAATTTCGCCCTCATTTGCATAAGGATAGAGAATCTCCTCATCACTAAGCAATATATCCACCTTTGTAGGACCTCCACGCACTTGGCTTGTATAAGTAGCCGCCTTTACGCCATAGCCCTTATCTTTGATTTGCGCTTCAGCGAGAATCTCTCCTGCCAAAAGCACACCTTGTCCGCCTACACCGGTAAATCGTAGTTGATGTATCATTTCGCACCCCCTGCTTTAGCTTGAGCTTTAGCAATCACGCCATCATACGCCTCTGTGTATTCGATTTTGTCAGTTTGATGTTTGAGCACACCTGTGGGGAATTTACCCACTTGTTCTTCTGGTGAGAGTGCATCAAATTTAGTTTTTGACACAAGGCGAGATTCTATCCATTTAAGCATAGAAGTTGCCTCACCCATTTTGTTTTTGCGCCCGAGATTGATATGGCAGTTACTATGAATATCAAAGAAACTAAAGCCCTTATGCGTGAATCCCTCCATAAGCACTTTTTCAAGCTTTTTGGGAGAAAGCACACTTTCCCTAGCGACAAAAGTCGCCCCCGCAGCACTTGCCATTTCGCAAGGATCAAAATTTGGGTCTATATTGCCATATTGAGCCGTAACAGTCCAAAAGTCTTTTGGCGTTGTGGGCGAGGTTTGGGAGTTTGTAAGTCCATAGATGAAGTTATTAATCATCACAAGATTCAAATCAATATTGCGGCGACAAGCGTGTATCGTGTGGTTACCACCGATTGCCATTGAATCTCCATCGCCTGAAATAACAATAACCTTCTTATCCGGATTGGCAAGCTTGATACCCGTAGCATACGCCATTGTGCGCCCGTGCGTAGTATGCACTGTGTTGCAATTTACATACGAGCTAAAGCGTCCAGAACAGCCAATACCGCTTACGATACAGACATCATTCATATTCCAACCAAGCGAATCAATAGTGCGTATAACGCTTTTTAGAATTACGCCATCACCACAGCCCCAGCACCAAAGTGTGGGCATTTTGTTTATTCGTAAATATTCTTCGTAATTAAAAGCCATCTTAGAACTCCTTGATTTTTGTGATAATTTCTGTTGGAGAGATACTGCGACCATTTGCTTTGCCAAGGAATGTAATGTCTTTTTGCATAATGTGCTCTACCTCCTGTCTGTATTGTCCCTTATTTAGCTCAATCATCAATATCTTGCTAAACTTCTTGCCTAGAGCCTTAAGCTGTTTTGCAGGGCTAGGCCAAAGTGTGATAGGGCGGAAAAGCCCGACTTTGATATTTTGCTTACGCAAAGAGTGGATAGCTTCTTTTACAGAGAGTGATACCGAACCATAAGCGATGATAACAATATCTGAATCATCAAGCATATATTCTTCGTACTCCACAATATCATCAACGCGAGATTCTATTTTGTTAAAGAGTCTATCAATGAGATCTTGCGAGAGTTTTTCGTCTTCAGTTGGGAATCCGCTCCCGCTGTGATGAAGCCCTGTAATGTGGTATTTGTAGCCCTTGAAGAATGGATTCAAAATGGCTGGTTCATCTTGTGGCACTGCATAAGGCTCATAATCTTTAGGGTCGCCTTTAAACTCTCGTCTATTGCAGATAGTTGGCTCAATATCCTTAAAATCAGGAATAAGCGTCTTGCCGTGCATATGTCCTATGGTTTCATCAAGGAGCAAAAATACAGGCGTCATATATTTTTCGGCGAGATTGAAAGCACGGATAGTCTGTGTGTAGGCTTCCTGTAAATTTCCAACTGCAATAGCAATAGAGCAAAAATCCCCGTGGCTTGGCGATTTAGCTTGATTTACATCGCCTTGTGATACACGCGTAGGAAGCCCCGTAGAAGGACCACCGCGCATTACATCAACAACCACGAGTGGAATCTCTGCCATAAAGCCATAGCCGATTTGCTCGGATTTGAGCGAAATCCCCGGACCCGAAGTAGCAGTCATCGCCTTTGTGCCGCTCATAGATGCACCCAAAGCCACAGCAATACCGCTAATTTCATCTTCCATTTGGATAAATTTCCCACCAATTTTTGGTAACTCCACGCTCATTTCGTGGGCAATTTCACTCGAAGGTGTGATAGGATACCCACCAAAAAAACGACAACCAGCCTCTCTCGCAGCCAAGGCGACAAGCTCATTTCCTCCTGTAATTAACTCACGCATACTTTCTCCTTACACTACCATAAATTTATTTTCTTTGATTTTTGCTGCTCTCTCTTGTGCTTCTTTGCTGACTTTGGCAAATTTAAACTCCTCTTTATCGGCAACAAAGATAGCAAAATCTGGACAATGCAATTCGCACTCTCTGCAGCCTATGCAACTCTCTGGATATGCCACAGAGATGATTTTGCCTAGAATCTTATGCTCATCTTTTCTCATACCCAAAACGCCACTTGGACAAAGTGATACACATACATCACACGCCTTGCAACGCGTCTCATCAACCCATACCGGCACATTTTGCGGTGCTTTTTTAATACCCATTTCCCTTCCTTTCTTTTAGTTTGAACTTAAGTGTATGGTAGATTCTCTATCCTAACAATTTGTTATTTTTAAGAATCTCAACTTGTTTTTTGATACCCTGTGCGGAGATTTTTAACATTTCCCGCTCTTGATCGTTTAACTTTAGCTCTACAATATGTTTTACTCCTTTTTTGCCAAGTTTGATAGGAAGTCCAAGATAAATGCTTTCCATATCGTATTCACCCTCTGTATATACGCTACATACGAGCACATCATCACTTGGTGAATCAATTAACTCAAGCATTCTTACCACCGCACTCGCAGGAGCAAAATACGCACTTCCTTGTTTATAGTAGCCCACAATCTTTGCCCCACCACCTTTTGTTTGCGCTATCACTTCTTTTTGCATTTGTGAATCCAGCACATCAGCCAAAGTTTTGTCATTGCATACACAATGGCGCAGTAGTGGCAGCATATCATCGCTATGCGCTCCTATCACGCAAGATTCTATATGTTTTGTAAAATCATTCAAAACAACCTTGCTTTCATAGGCAAGTCTAGCACCATCGAGTATGCCAGCCATACCTATCACGCGATGTTTTTCGAATCCACTCCATTGCTTTGCGACAAGACACATACTATCAAGCGGATTTGATACGATGATGAGTATCGCATTTGGGGCAACTCTCGCGACATTTTGTGCGATTTCTTGCACAATCTCCGCGTTTTTGAGCAATAAATCATCGCGAGTCATTTGTGGTGTGCGTGGGAATCCAGCTGTAATTACCACCACTTCACTTTCTCTCAAATCCTCATAAGATTCGCAGCCTTTTACACAAACAGGGATATTAAAAATCGCGGCAGCTTGTGAAATATCAAGCCCAACTCCCTTACAGCGAGGCAAATCAATACTAAAAAGGAGAAACTCTTTTGCCAAGCCTCTCATCGCTCCTAAAAACGCAATATGAGAGCCGACATTCCCAGAACCGCCTATGATGGCTATTTTATTAAACATCTTTGTCCTTATCAGTTGTGCCATATTTACTTTTTGCAATGTTACTACAAAGTCAAAATCTTACAAAAGTTAAACAAAAATTTTAACTTGCTAACTATGAAACAATTTAACTTAAAAGCAAATAAAATTAAAAATGACTGCGATGTTCTTCATAAGTTTTGCTAAATTTATGTGTCCCTGTGGCTCTATCTCGCACGAAATAGAGATAATCCACTTGAGCAGGTTTAAGCACTGCTTCAATGGCTTGTAGGCTCACGCTTCCGGCGGGATATGGAGGCACACCTTTGTATTTATAAGTGTTATAAGGGCTTTCATCATTTCTTATCCTCTCTGGTGTTACCTTGCTGTGTGAATATTGCCCATAATTTAGTGAGCCGTCCATTTGTAGGGGCATATTTTTCTCTAAGCGATTAAATACTACGGCTGCCACGATAGGCATTTCCTCATTGTTTGCGGCTTCTTTTTGCACCACAGAAGCGATTGCTACATTTTTAAACCATTCTTTTTCATCATATTTGCCAAGGAGTCGTTTTGCATTTTGCTCGTGTTTTTGCATTGATAGTTGATAGAGAAGATTCATTGTCTCATCTTCATTGATGCCAATAGGCAAACTATAAGTATCGGGAAAAATTACACCATCAGGGTATGGAAAATACTTATCATAAGCCTCTTGCAAGGATTCTGTTGAGAGAGAGAAAGTTTGGGCTAAAATGCGTATGAAATAATACATCGTCTCACCCGGAATAAGTGTAACATCTTTTGTAGCGGCTTTTGAGCTAACGAGTGCCTTAAAAAACGCTCCCTTAGGTAACACTTCGGCTTTAATATCTATGAATCCACTTTGGGGCTGTCCTAAAAAACGTATAAAAAGGCTATCAAGCTTATTGAGCGAAGTTCCATTATTGTCTAAGTATGTTATAATCTTGTTGAGAGAGCCTTTTGGCAGATTCAGTATGCGTTCAGTCTGCACAGGTTGGAGCAAATAAAATAGAATGGTTATGGCAATGAGAAAAATTAAGTCTAAAAGTATCGCAAGTATCGTTATTTTCTTAGGCATTATGCTTACACTCTCCATTATGGGATATAAGGTGCTTTCAAACGGCATTTACGCTCAAAGTATGAGCTTTGGTAAAATTCATATTGATGGATTCTATCTTAGATTAAATAACAAGTTGATTTTGCACATTGATACGCTCAATCTTAGTGCATTGCAAGATGATGAAGGGGTGCAAGAAGACGATGAAGATTTAATGAGCGCAGAGGATATTTTAGGGTGGATAAAAAAATTCCTTTTTGTCATTTCGTATTTTGAAAAGCTTGATATTGAGCATATTGCCTTAAAGGACAATCTAGCGTATAGTGTGCATTATGATGGTAGTGAATACAGCATTAAGACGCCGCAGCTTTTAGCACAATTTATTGTGGAGGAGAATAGCAAGGTTACAGAGTTACGTATTTTGCAGCTCGAGATTCTCTCGCTTGGTATGCAGATACAAGGGAAACTTGCTTATCAAGGGGTAAAAAAGACGCTTGAAGCAGATATGAGTATTTCGCCAAAAGAGCCAACAGGCGATATGGAGCAGCCCACACTCTTTATACACGCAATCACTGATTTTTATAAGATTGACTTAGAGGCGTCCTCATCGCATT
Source organism: Helicobacter sp. MIT 03-1616 (assembly GCF_000765685.2). NCBI lineage: Bacteria > Pseudomonadati > Campylobacterota > Epsilonproteobacteria > Campylobacterales > Helicobacteraceae > Helicobacter > Helicobacter sp. MIT 03-1616. The sequence goes on from NZ_JROY02000005.1 coordinate 170,903, forward strand.
TGTATAATCTTAATACTTTTAAGCCCTTTATCCTTAAGCTCAAGAATAAAACACTCAATGATTGGCTTTTTAAAAATATACGCTATGATGTGCTAAAGCTCCACTCTCTTCGATTTCAAAGCACGTTTGATAAGCTTTTTTTTGCAAAATTGCAAAAAACGCTCGAACTTGATTTGGCTATAGAGGCACCTAAAGTCTATCTCGCTCCACATTTAAAGCCCATTGAAGCTACGCGCGTGATTTTGTATATGCGTGATGAAAATTTACGCTTTTTGTTTAAAAAGCCATCTTTTACAAATATTGACCTTGAAGGCTCAGAGGTTGTGATAAGCAATGTTTTTACCCAACCCCTTGGCGTGAAAGTAAGCATTGCTTCGCAAAATACACATATCAATAACGAGCTTAACGAGCTTTTGCAAGTCTATGGAGTGAATCTCCCCATAAGGAGTGCAGATTCTGCACTAAAAGTAAAGCTTGATATTGATATAAAGCCTCAAAAAGACCAAACGCAAGTGTGGCTTAATGGCAATATAAGTGCCGCAAAAACAATACTCAAGTTTGGCTCTCAAAGTTTGGAAGCACAGCAGTTGCAGCTCGTTTTTTCACATAATGACAAAAACGCGTATATGCAGATTCTTAACACAAAAGTTGATTACGCTAATAGTATTCAAGGCACGCTCAATATACTATGGAATCTGCAAGATTCAAAGTTGCAAGGGGATTTGTTAATTAATAAATTCGCGCTGACTTCACAAAGCTTTTCTCAAAATGTATCATTACCGAAGATTCCAAAAGATAGCGATGAGCTGACAAAACGTATCATTCAAGCCATACACGATGAATCTAAACGTGGCTTTAGCGAGGAGATTCTAAAAATCAATAAAAATCGTTTGCATAAAATTAGTATTTTTGGGGATTTGGGTAAGCAAAAGATGATTGTCCTACCAGATTTTGGGCTCACTATGCACTTTGGTGATGAGAGTGTGTTTGAAGTAAGTGATATTGCAAAGGTGTATCCATACTCACCGATTTTGCAGTATTTTGGCATATCAAAAGGTATGCTTAAAGTGTGGAGCAAGGATTTTGATGTGATTTATCTTAGTGGAGACATTAATGATTTGCGCTACCCGTTGTATGATAAGAATTCTAAAATCCTAAGCCATTTGAAACTAGAGGGAAAAATTGATAGTAAGGGTATTTTTATCAACTCCACAGATAAAAGATTTATGCTTACTAAAGAGGGCAATACCGTTAAGGTTATCGCAGATGGCTATGATTTGTATATTGATGAGGTATTTTCAAGCACTTTGCCTGTTTTGGCGCAAATTAATCAAAAAAATGAGAATGGAGAGAAGCTGAGCGCAAAAGAGCGTGAGGAGTTTGAGAAATTTATTAGGGCAAAAAGGGCGTATGAGCGTCAAAACAAGCTTTCACCGCATATTACTTACATTGAAGCGCGAAATATAGACTTTCATTTAGGTGGATACATTATTCCTGCGGATAATGCCTCCTTGTCTATACGCGATGGTATGATACGCGCTGATGTTACCTATGGTAATGGCGTGGCAAATGTGGATATGGCATATTCTCGTGCAATTGTGCGACTAAGCAACTTTAGTAATAAGTTTTTAAATCGCGTATGGCAAAGAGAAATCTTTAGCGGAGGGCTTTTTAGCTTTAATGGCGTTTATGATGATGGTGCGCTAAAGGGTGCAATCACAATGCAAAACACAATTTATAGGGATTTGGCAATTGTGCAAAATGTTTTGGCACTTATTGATACAATCCCGGCACTGCTTACTTTCCGCAAACCCGGGCTTGGTGCGAATGGCTATGAGATAAAAACAGGCAAGGTAGAATTTCTCATCAATGAGGATTATTTGGTGCTTGAAAATATCAATCTCATAGGAAGTTCAATTGATGTGGAGGGCGGGGGTTTGCTCACGCTTAAAAATAAAGAGCTTGATATTGTGCTTAAAGCCTCCACGCTTAAAACGCTTACTTCAATTCTAGATAAGATTCCGCTTGTGGGCTATGTGATTTTGGGTGATGATGGTAAATTCACAACAGGGATTGTGATGAAAGGCACACTTGATAATCCAAAGAGTGAAGTAAGCGTGATTGGGGACATTTTGACGAGCCCATTTGAAATGGTGGGTAGAATCCTAAAGCCGGTGGATAGTCTCCTAGGCAAGTTAGCAAATACAATTGAGGCAGGCTTAGAGCCTACGAAAGAAAGCTATACAGAGGAGATAGATTCATATCAAGATGAGGCACAAGATTCTGAATCTTTGGGGAAAGAATCGAGCGCAAAAGATAGTGCCACAGGGGATTCTACAGATTCTGTAAGAGAGCCAAATCTGCCACTGCAAGAGAAAGATTTAGAATCAAAATAGTCTCTAAAATACACACTTTGTTGATATGTGTCAATGTTTGTGGCGAGATTCTGTAATAAAAATGCAAAGCAATCTTAAATTGTGTTATTTTATTTGATATACAATCTCGCAAATTTTTTGTATATATACTTGAAACTTAGCTGATGATAGGCGCATAAAAAGGATAAAAATGACACTTTATGATTGTAGTGTGGGGCAGAAGTGTAAGATAGTCTCTAGCAGCACACAAGATGAGGCATTAAGGGATAGATTTATGTCCTTTGGTATTGTCAAAGGTAAGATGTGTCAAGTGATGAGCCACTCTATAAAGCGTATGGCGGTGGCGGTGCTTATTGATGGCACACAAGTAGCTTTGCGTGATAGCGAGGCAAAGATGATTGTCGTTGAGCCACTTTAAGGCAGTGTATTTATGGAGACTAAAACAAGATTCAAAAAATGTAAAAAAAAGGATATTTCCGTAATTAAAGCGTTGTTTTTGGAGCATTATGCAAATGCTAAAACTGAGCTTGTCTATCATAATCTTTATGAATTGCTTGTGTGTGTAATGCTCTCTGCCCAATGCACTGATAAGCGCGTCAATATCGTAACTCCCGCACTTTTTAAAGCTTTTCCAGATGTGGCGAGTTTAGCAGCAGCTGATGAGGCAGAAATTAAAGAATTGATTAAATCTGTTTCATTTTTTAACAATAAGGCAAAACATCTAAAATTAATGGCAACGCAGGTGATGAAAGACTTTAATGGGAATATTCCTACAACACAAGAGGAGCTTAAAACACTTGCAGGTGTGGGGCAAAAGACAGCTAATGTGGTGCTGATAGAATTTTTGGAGCAAAACTATATGGCGGTGGATACGCACGTTTTCCGCGTATCTCATCGTCTGGGGTTAAGTGGTGCAAAAAGCGCAAAGCAAACCGAGCAAGAACTCACAGAGATATTTAAAACACAGCTTGACACGCTTCATCAGGCATTTGTGCTCTTTGGTCGCTATACTTGCAAGGCATTAAAACCAATGTGCGAGCAGTGCTTTGTTAGCGCATTTTGTCAAAATAAATGCAACTTCAAGCCTATTTGAACCTAAAAATGTTATATAATATGGGGTTTATTTTGCAAAATAAAGTAAAGGTGGTTTGTAATGGATATTATTCATCGTAGTTTTTTTGATATTGTTGAAAAGAGTATTAATAAAAAGCCTACAGATTCTATAATGCCATTGAAAAAAGGTTATTTGAGTAGAATTAGTATGATTGGCACACGTAATGATGTGTTTTTGCTTTTTGATAAAGTATTCTTGCGTATTTTTTGTAGGGATTTTTTGGGTGATCACTCTCCTACCGAACAAGCCTTGGAGGATATGGCGAGAGAGTTAGCAAATTTAACCGTGGGTAGGGCAAAGGTAATGGCACAGGAGCTTGGTAAGAGTTTTGATATTTCTACACCGGAGTTTTTGGGGCATAGGCTGATTAAAAATCACGACCACGGATTGCATTTTAGGCTCGATAATGGGCATTGTAGTATCTATATGAGACGCATCAATTAAAGGGAGTTGTAATGGCTGGAGAAAGTATCTTAGATAAGCAAAGAATCCATTCAGCCAAGGATATAGAGCTTGCTACATATCTTGAAGATATTATGAATAGCTATACTGGGCTTTTGGATATGGATGTTTTATTTAATGCAGAGCTTGGTAATACAAAGATTCCATTAGGCGAGATTTTGCGCTTTGAAAAAGGCTCTATCATTGATTTGGGCAAACCAGCAGGGGAGAGCATAGAGATTTTTGTCAATAAGCGCGTGATTGGTAAGGGCGAAGTAATGGTATATGAGCGCAACCTTGCTATTCGTATCAATGAAATTTTAGATTCTAATGCGATTGTATATTATCTTACACGCGAATAGCACATAGGTATGGTTTATGAAATGGCGTGTGATATTTGTGTGTCTAGCCATAGCACACATTTTGTATGCAGATGTGGAGATTAGCGACATTGAAATTAAGCAAGGTGTGGATAGGGTAGAGGTCATCTTAAATATGCGTGGCGTATATGAGAAGTCTCCTCATCTCACTATGCAGGAGGGTTACAAGGGTGTTGTTTTCCCTCAACTTCAAGCAAATGCGCGTAATCAAAGCTTTAGCGGTTTTTTTATCAAAGAAGTGCAGGTTTTTAATGTGCAGGGAAGCCTGTATGTGATTGGCGTGGGTGATGTGAAAATTATTGATGTGCAGTTGAGTAAAGCACCCTATGCTTTTAAGATTGTTTTTATCAAAGTAGCTCCTCTTCAAAGTGAAATTGATATACTGCTACAAACTCCGCATAAGATTCCAAATATTGATATTATCACAAGTCCTCCTAGCACCGCTCCCACGCCTAAACCCATAGAGCAAAACACGCAAAGCAACGATATATTAAGCAGTGTTCTCCCATTTAAAGAGGATATGAATATCGATACTTGGCGATATATGGCTGTTCTTGGTGTTATGGCTTTTTTGGTGATTGTGCTATGGATTGTAAAGCGATATGTGGTGCGCAAAAAGCCATTTAAGAGCTATCTTGCCTCCATTTCGCAGACAAAACCAGAGCTTTTTGACCCTACAAAAATCGAGGTTGTCTCACGAAAGGACATTGATTCTAAGCATAAGATTTTGACATTAGAATCTAATGGTTATCGGTATTTGATTTTGATAGGCGCGACAAGCACGACATTGATTGACCGCTATCCTATCCCACAAAATATTACATTAGAGGAGCAGTTGCGTTTTGATGATCAGTTTGCCAAACTTTTGGAGCAAAAGCAGGAGAGACTTTCTAAGTATCTTCATACCCAATAAGCAGTAAGTGATAATGACCTCACGCACATATACAGAATCTAACTCACACTTGTGGCTATGGCTTTTTGTATCCTTTGTGATTCATCTTGTGATTTGTGTGCTGCTTTTTGTGCGTTTTGATTCAATGCAGTTTAAAAAAGGCACATCAAAAGATATGCGTATGAAAGTGGCGGGATTCCAAATTTTAAGCGGTGGTGAGCAGGGCGACTCCTCTCCCGCTCAAGCTCCTATGCTGCCTATATCGCCAAAATCCCCTAATGCCTCATCTCCTGCGCCTACCACCTCGCCACAAATACAGCAAAGCAATGCTTTTGATTTAAGCTCTCTAAGCCTTTATCAAGGTAGTAGTGCGGGTAAGGGTGGCACAGGTAGTGGTAAGAAAGCGCAAAATCACAATAGTAAGATAAAGGCTCTAGGCAAATTCCAATCAGTAGATAGAATCGCGCAGCGCGATATTGAGGAACTTTATGGAGCTGAATTTGGTGATTATGGATTAGCTGAACAAGAATTTTTAGTCAATCATTTACGAGATATTGGGCGCATTACACAACGTTACTTGCAATATCCACCGAGTGCATTGCGTTTGGGGCAGGAAGGTTTAAGTGCAGTGGAATTTTATCTCCACCCTAATGGCGATATTAGCGGGCTTAAAATAATTGTTTCTTCAAATTATATGCTATTAGACCGCAATAGTGAGCGCACAATAGAAATTGCCTATAAAGACTATCCACGTCCCACAAGCAAAACTAAAATTCGTATTTTTGTCAGCTATGGCATTTCTTATTATAGATATTAGAGATTTTAAAATTATTGTTTTAAAAAATCTGTAAGTATTTGTGCGTGAAGTATAGGCTCAAACTCAAAAATCTCATATCGTGCGAGATTATGCTGTGTAAAAGGGTCGGCTTGAGAAAAGCTTAAAGCTTCATCTTTATTTGCAAATTTACCAATAATAATGCCACCATCTCTAGGGATTCTAGCGCCTGAGGCGAGTAAAATCCCCTTATCATAACCTTTTTTAAGATAAGCACGATGAGCATCAAGCTTTTGGAGCACTTCCTCAAGTGGTTTTGTATAATGCACGAGGCAGACAAATAAATTTCCCATATAATTCTCCTTATCATTGATTTGATGCTAGAGGTTGAGTATCTTCAGATTCTCTAGCATTATGGGCTTTAAAAATATCTTGTGAGATTTTATAGCTACAGAATTTTGGACCACACATTGAGCAAAATTCAGCATCTTTAAATACTTCTTGGGGTAAGGCTTCATCGTGGTATTCACGCGCTCTATCTGGGTCAAGGGCGAGTTCAAATTGCTTATTCCAATCAAAAGCATATCGTGCATCACTCATTGCATCATCTCTATCACGCGCACCTATACGCCCACGAGCAATATCTGCAGCGTGTGCAGCAATTTTGTAAGCTAAAATACCCTCACGCACATCTTTGGCATTAGGCAGTCCTAAATGCTCTTTTGGCGTTACATAGCAGAGCATTGCCACACCTTTCCACGCCGCTACACACGCACCAATGGCACTTGCGATATGGTCATATCCTGCCGCAATGTCTGTAACCAAAGGTCCTAGCACATAAAAAGGTGCGTGGTTACAATATTGTTTTTGAAGCTCAACATTGCGCTCAATTTGGTTAAGCGGCACGTGTCCGGGACCCTCTATCATTACCTGCACATCGGCTTCCCACGCTCTTTTGGCGAGTTCTCCTAGCACTTTGAGTTCGGCAAATTGCGCCTCATCACTCGCATCAGCCAAACAGCCCGGGCGCAGTGAATCCCCCAAAGAGAGGCTTACATCATACTTTTGGCAAATTTTTAGAATCTCATCAAAATGCTCATAGAATGGATTCTCTTTGTGGTAGTGCATCATCCAACTTGCCATAAGGCTACCACCACGTGAGACAATACCCATTTTGCGCTTAGCGACAAAAGGCATATGTGAGAGCAAAAAGCCGCAGTGAATAGTAAAATAGCTCACGCCTTGCTGTGCTTGTTTTTCAAGGACGGAAAGCATTGTGTCAATATCAAGTTTTAATACATCATTTTTTACATCATAGAGAATCTGATACATAGGCACCGTTCCAATAGGCACACTTGAGGCTTGAATAACTGCAGTGCGTATTTCATCTAAATCCCCACCGGTGCTTAAGTCCATAATCGTATCCGCACCATATTTAATAGATACTTTAACTTTTTCTACTTCTTCATCAATGGAGCTTGCAAGTGAGGAGCTACCGATATTTGAGTTAATTTTGGTGCGTGTGGCTATGCCAATACCCATAGGTTTAAGATTGGTGTGATTGATATTTGCAGGGATAATGAGCCTCCCGCGCTTAATTTCTTCAAGCACGAGAGTGGGGGAGATGGATTCAATATTTGCCACATATTCCATTTCTTTTGTGATAACGCCCTTTTTGGCGTAGTGTAGCTGTGTGCGGATTGAATCATTGGCGCGTTCTTGCACCCATTGTGTTCTCATATAATATCCTTTTTGAAAGCGGATTCTTAAAAAAAATTAAGTGATTGTTATGCTATTTAATTTTACAAAATGCACACAGAAAATTTAAAATAAAGTTAAACAATATGGGAATTTAAGTAACAAATTTTAGCTTATTTTTTGTTTTCTAATGCTAGAATACTCTTTTTATTTTGATGAATTGGGATTTTGACTTTGGTTTTAGATGACATTACACTTATTATGATGGCAGCGGGAAATGCTACGAGGTTTCGCAAAGATTGCAATTGCAAAAAGCAGTGGTTACGCGTGGGCGAAGAGCCTTTGTGGCTTGTGGCTACTCACAATATTACTTCACATTTTGATTTTAAAGAAGTGCTTATTACTGCTTCGAGCACAGATTATACTTATATGAAAGATATGAGTGAATACCATATCGTGCGTGGTGGTGATACGCGTGTAAATTCTTTGCGTAATGCACTAGAGTGTGTCAATACCCCCTTTGTGTTAGTCAGCGATGTCGCGCGGTGGAATAGTGTAGCGTCTGTGATAGAAGAAATGATTGTGCAAATAAGGCAAGATTCATATACTGATTGTGTCGTGCCATTTTTGCGTGTGGTGGATACGAGCTTTTATGAGGGAGATTATCTCAAAAGAGAATCTTTAAAGCTTATTCAAACTCCGCAACTAAGCCGAGTAAGCGTATTAAAAGAAGCCTTAAGGGGAGAAAAAGACTTTAGCGATGAAAGCTCGGCAATCCACTCACACGGTGGAAAAATCGCCTTTGTAGAGGGCAGTGCGCTAATGAATAAGCTTACCTTTAGTAGTGATTTGTCCTTGCATCATCTTAATTCCCCAAGCGCGAGGACTTTTGTCGGTAGTGGCATTGATATACACGAGTTTGAAGATTCTAAAGAAATGTGGCTCTGTGGCGTGAGAATAGAATCTCCCTTTGGTTTTAAGGCTCATAGTGATGGCGATGTGGCGTTGCACGCGCTGTGTGATGCAATACTTGGCGCGATAGGTGGGGGCGATATAGGGCAGTGGTTCCCCGATACAGATGTGGCATATAAAGGCGCGGATTCTAAAATACTTCTAAAAGAGATTTATGAGTTTGCCCAAAGTGTGGGCTATGAGTTACATAATGCAGATATAAGTATTATGGCACAAGTGCCAAAGATTGCTCCATATAAGGCACAAATGCGTAAAGTTGTGGCGGAGATTCTACAAGTGCCACTCTCACGCATTAATATCAAAGCAACAACCACGGAAGGCTTGGGCTTTGTGGGACGCAAAGAGGGAGTATGCGTGCAAGCGCAAGTAAGTATGGGATTTTTTGATTGGCAAACTCATAAATATCAAAATAAGGAGGAAAAATGATTGGAATCTACAATAGGGGAGAGGTAAAATGAAAGTATTAATCATTGAAAATGAGATTTATCTAGCACAGAGTATTGCAAACAAGTTGAGCGATTTGCGCTTGGAATGTGTGATAGCACACTCTCTTAAAGAGGTGCAAAAAGACCATTATGATGTGATTTTGGCTTCATTTGGGACGATTAATGATGGCTATACGGAGTTAAGCAAGATTTATCCACAGGCGATTATCATTTTAATGATCGCTTATATCAATGATGACACAGTGATTAAGCCCTTGCGTAATGGCGTTACAGATTATATCGTAAAGCCTTTTATTGTTGATGAGCTGATACGCAAAATCACGCATTATAGGACTTATAGAGAGATGAATGAAGAGATTAGTTTTTATCGCAGTTATTTCAGCTTTATCGAGCGTGAATTAAGCACACCCGAGCCATTTTTGTATAATCCGCCTTTTGTGATTAAGACAAATTCTCAAAGGAGCGCGGATATTTATGCTATGCGATATGCACGAGAGAAGCATATACATTTTCAATTCCACTCACTCAAAGAGGAGACTTGGAAAAGTATTTTTCGTGTGCCACCTAAGAAAAATGAGATTTATTACATCACAAATTTAGAGGGGCTTAAAAAGAGTGACAGAAAGGACTTTTTAGAAGCAGCCCTAAAGTATAATGTTATCCTCTCTGTTGTTTCAAGTGAAAAAATCGCTTTTCCTCAAGTGATAGATATTTCGTGTCAGTCTAATAGCGTGGAGCTTGGCGGGGAGATTCTATCCGTGAAAGAATATGAGAAAATCATTATAGCTAAATATGAAAGTCGCTACCCTGATATAGAACTCGCTAAAAAGCTTGGTATGAGCCGCAAAAGCCTGTGGGAAAAGCGCAAGAAGTATGGTATTATCCGTAAAAACAAAAACACAACACAAGCTTAGAATCTAGAGAATGAAAAAACAAAAACTCATTAAAGACTTATTCTTAAGCCTTTTGTATAGTGGCTACTGCCCCAAAGCTCCCGGGACTGCTGGGAGTACGTTAGCCGTGATTTTGGGTGCGCCCATTGTGTATTATTCGCGTGAGACTTTATTTTTATTAAGTGTATTTATTGCACTCGTGGCGGTAAAGTATATTGACTTATACGAGGCACACACGCATACGCACGATGATAAAAGCATAGTGATTGATGAGCTTGTGGGTGTATGGATAGCGATGTCAATCATCGGCTTTGGAGTGCTGGAGCTTGTTTTGGCATTTGTGTTTTTTAGAATCTTTGACATTACCAAACCTTCATATATTGGCAAGATTGATAGAGAATGCAAGGGCGGACTTGGCGTAGTAGGCGATGACGCGCTTGCTGGGGTGATTGCTGGGCTTGTAGGGGCGTTACTCATACTAGGTGCGGAGAGATTTGGAATCTTGCAAGATATACCTGTTTGGTTTTAGGTGGTTGTAAGTGTTGGAGGATATAGACTTGGCAAAGCTTTAGCACATTCTCCCTCTATTGTCTTTAGTAGTATTAATATCTTCTTTGTTATATTTTTTATCCTAATAGGGATAGTAATGTGTGCAGGGCAAATTATCGGTGCAAGTCTTGGGCAAAATTTGCGATAAAGCACGGAGCAAAAATCATCAAACTCTTTGTAATATGTATTTGTTTTGGTATCTCTATCCAATTAATCATTAAAGAATTTTTTTAGGCGAAATACACAAAAGATATATATATTTTAGCGTTTCTTTGTGTTATTCTATGCAAAAACAGAATTTATAGGGTTTTTTGAAAGGTTTAGATTCTATAAAATATCATCTTTTTGGCTTTAAGCCTCGTGGCTTAGCACAATAGGCTAGAGCGTGTAATTGTATGGGATTTTAGAATGCAAAATAGAATCTTATTGTTCTGGCACAAGATTTAGCACACTAATTTCGCGCTCACTTCCTACGCGCATAGGTGGTCCCCAGAATCCTGCACCTTGTGATACATAGACTTTTGTCTTATGCTCGTTGTCAAATGTATGTAGTCCAGAGATGTAAGGCTGCTGCAAAAGCATAGCAAGAGAAAAGGGAAAAATTTGTCCGCCGTGCGTGTGTCCGCTCACTACTATATCCACTTTATTATAAAAATCTTCAAGGAAATATACCGCCTTTGGCTGATGATTGAGGAGGATTGTAGGCAGTGTAGTATCGATATGGGCGAAAGTCTGCTCAAAATCTGGCTCTAAATAGCCCACTCGCCACCCCATAAAATCCGCCATTCCCGCAATATTTACCACGCCATTTAGCACATAGTTTTCATTGATAAGAATTTTAAAACCTAAAGACTTGAGTTTGTCAAGGATATTATATACATCGTGGAAGTATTCGTGATTACCCAACACATAGAATACACCATCTTTCGCGCTAAGATTTTTAAGTAAATCCACGACTGATTCTACATTTTGTAGCCTCGCATCGACCAAATCACCAGTGATGAAAATCACATTAGCTTCGAGGGCATTTGTCATCTCCACAATTTGTTGAATCTTGCTATGCTCCATTAGCCCACCGATATGCACATCACTAAGCACCGCCGCCTTTATGGGCTTATTTAAGCCTTTGATAGGAATTGTATGTTCGATAATATCAGGCTTCCTCACGCCATTATAAGTGCCAAAGGCGAGCATAACAAGGCTTAAGGCAAAAATAGCGACTTTTGTCCTATGTCGCCAACGCGAACGCGCACTTTTTGTGCGTAAAGCCATAATGATGAGTGAGAAGCATTGATACAAAAAAGCCGCCATAGCAAAGACAAAGGCAATACCAAGACAGAGTGAGAGCAAAAAATAAAAGCTTTGAGGGACATTCGCACTATCGCGCAAAAAGAGGTAAGCGATACAATGCAGGGCGTTAAGAATGGTAAAAATTTTCCACACAAGGCGCACAAATGCTTTGGTAGAGAGTGATTTAAGCAAGGCTTTATAGATATAGATATGAAGTGCAATAAAAAGAAGTGAGCCCATAAAAGGAAAAATCGCGCTCTGCATTTGGGCAAATTGTGGTATATCTTGCATAGGGCTTCCTTGTGTAGAGATGTAATCTAAATGAGACTTTATAGAATCTAGATAGCTTGAAAAGCTTACAATTCCTTTGAGATTCTATAAAATCTACCAAGTGTCTTTGACGTATTTTGTTTGAATCCGCATAATTAGTCATAGCATAATACATAAAAGACGAGCAACACACGCTCATTGTAATGCAAAGATATGAAATACAATGTAAAAACCGCGTAAAAGATCATACCTCACGCGATTTTTACAGATTCTAATACGCTCGTGGTGTAATCCATACGCTAGGGCGCATTTCACACACCGAGTATGGGCTTTAAATCAAAGATTTTAAAGCACAAAAGCTATTTAATCTTATCTTTCACACTTGCGACAATAGCATTAAATGCGTTTATATCATTCATCGCCATATCAGCAAGGATTTTTCTATCAAGCTCGATATTCGCGCATTTGAGGGCATACATAAAGCGAGAATAGTTTATGCCATTCATTTTACACGCCGCATTGATACGCGTAATCCATAGCTGTCTAAAATTGCGCTTCTTTTGCTTCCTATCGCGGAAAGCATAGCACATACTGCGCTCTAACTGCTCTTTTGCCTTTCTAAAATGTTTGCGGCGTCCGCTATAAAAGCCTCGCGCAAGTTTTAGAATCTTTTTGTGTCTTCGTCTTCGGACAACGCCTGTTTTTACTCTCATTTTTTCTCCTTTACCTTTCTAGGTGTAAGCTACGCTTCTCTTTCCCATTTTTGCTTAAAGCAACTATGGGGAGCTAGATTCTTAAGCCATACAAAGTAGGCTTTTTACAGAATCAACATTAGTGCTGTGAACATATTTTGGTGCATTAAGATTAGCAATGCGTCTAGGTTTTTTCTTGGTTAAGATATGATTCTTAAACGCAGAGCCACGTTTGATTGCATTTTTTTTAAGCTTAAAACGTTTAGCTGCGCCACGATTTGTTTTCATCTTTGGCATTATCACTCTCCTTTCATAAGATTAATGTTTGTCTTTTTTCTTTGGGACATAAAGCACATTGAGATATTTTCCCTCAAGCTTTGGTTCTTTCTCAGCCACCGCAATATCCTCTATCATTGCCGCAACCTTGCGCAAGGTATCCATTCCAGCATCGGGGATGCTCATCTCGCGCTGTTTTAGGAATACCTTAAATTTCACGTGTTTGCCGGATTCTAAAAACTCAATTGCGTGCTTGACTTTGTAGTTAATATCATTTTGCGCGATTTGGGTTGAGAGCTTAATCTCTTTAATCTCAATTTGTTTTTGTTTTTTGCGTGCTTCTTTTTGCTTTTTTTCGGCTTGGTAGCGGAATTTGCCATAATCCATAACCTTACACACAGGCGGTTTGGCAGTGGGTGAGATAAGCACCAAGTCAAGCCCAGCTTTTTGTGCTATGGCTAATGCTTCGCTTGAAGGAATAATACCATACACCTCGCCATTATCACTGACACAACGCACTTCTTTGAAATCTATCTCCTCATTGAGTAACACTTCTTCTTTGCTCAAAAGCTAACCTCTCCTATTTTGGTTTTTAGCGCAGTGATGAAGTCATCTTCTGCGAGTTCATATTGTGATTTTTCCCGCCTATCACGGATTGCTAAAATCTTGCTTTCTACTTCTTTTTCGCCAATTACCACAATGAGCGGGACTTTTTGCTTTTCTGCAATTCTTATTTTTTTGCTTAAACTCTCATTTTTATCAAGCACTTCAGCATAAGCACCAATATTTAGAATCTTAGCTCGTAAAGTCTTTGTATATTCAAGCTGTGCTTCACCAATGGGAATTAAAATCACTTGTGTGGGTGCGATAAATAGCGGAAACTCTCCAGCAAAATGCTCTGTCAAAATTGCCACAAATCGTTCAAAAGAGCCTAAAAGTGCGCGGTGAATCATTACAGGTTGCACCTGCTCGTTGTACTCATCGGTATAGCTAAGACTAAATCTTTCGGGCAGATTCATATCGACTTGAATTGTCCCGCATTGCCACTTTCTGCCAATAGCATCAGTGATTTTAATATCAATCTTTGGTCCATAAAATGCCCCGCCACCCTCATCTATGCGGTAGTTGATATGATTTTGCTCTAGTGCCTCTTTGAGCGCAGCAGTCGCGCTTTTCCATACTTTCTCATCGCCTATGGACTTCTCTGGGCGGGTGGAGAGCTCCATTTCATAGCTAAAGTTAAAGGCATTCATCACGCTTTTGCAAAAATCGATAATATCATTCACTTCTGCGCCAATCTGCTCGGCTTTGCAAAAAATATGTGCATCATCTTGTGTAAATTCCCTCACGCGCAATAAGCCGTGCAACACGCCGCTTTTCTCGTGTCTATGCACCACGCCATATTCATAAAAACGCAAAGGCAAATCACGATAGCTTCTTGGCGAACTTTGATAGACTTTGATATGCCCCACGCAATTCATCGGTTTAATACCATATTCTACTTCATCAATGGTTGTAAAATACATATTTTCGCCATAGTTTGCATAATGCCCACTCGTTTTCCACACATCACTTTTGAGAATCTCCGGTCCTCTCACCGGCTCATAGCCTCGTTCTATGAGCGCTTGAGTAAGAAGATTCTCAATATTTCTACGCAATCTTGCCCCTTTGGGTAGCCATATAGGTAATCCTGCGCCAACTTCTTCATCAAAGGTAAAAAGCCCCATTTCTTGCCCAAGTTTGCGATGGTCGCGTTTTTTTGCTTCTTCAAGCTGGTAGAGGTAGTTTTTGAGTGATTGTCTATCTGCAAAGGCAATGCCATAGATTCTAGTTAGCATTTGTGCCTTTTCATCACCACCCAAATATGCCCCTGCAATCTTTGTGAGTTTAAAATGCTCTAAAAGTGCAGTATGTGGGAGATGAGGTCCTCTACATAAATCCTCGAAATCGCCTTGTGAGTAGATACTTAGCGTATCACTTTGAATACGACTCATCACTGCTGCTTTAAGCTCATCAGCCTTAAATCTTGCTTCTACCTCCGCGCGTGGTAGGGTAATCTTTGTGATAGGGTAGGCTTTTTTAGCTATCTCACGCATAGCAGATTCTATACGAGGCAAATCTTCCTCGCCAATTTTGCTATTGACTTTAAAATCATAATAGAATCCCTCATCTACCACAGGTCCTACGAAAAATTGTGCTTCGGGATAAAGGGATTTAATCGCTTGAGCCATAAGATGCGCACACGAGTGGCGGATAATATTTAAAGATTCAAAAGAATTATCAAAAGCTATCTCTTCCCCGCTAATACCTTGCTCTTTGGCGGTAATAAGGTCATAAATATCTTTATTTGCTTTAATGCCTATAACTTCACTCATTCCCTATACCTTCATTATCTCTTCTTCTTTATGCTTTACCATTTCATCGCATTTTTTGACATATTCATCGGTGTATTTTTGAATCTCATCAAGTGCCTTTTTATTCTCATCTTCGGTAATGCCCTTATCTTTTTCAAGTTTTTTGATATGATTATTTGCATCTTGGCGAATATTGCGGATAGCGACTTTTGCCTTTTCACCCATAGATTTAGCATTTTTGGCAATTTCTTTTCTCTGCTCTTGAGACATAGGAGGAAAAAAGAGCTTAATGCACTCACTATCGCTATTTGGATTCACTCCAATATTTGCTTCTTGAATGGCTTTTTCAATATCTTTGAGTAATGGCTTTTCCCACGGCGTGATGATGATAGTTGTCGCATCTTGTGCGATAACTGAACCTACTTGATTAAGTGGTGTAGGTGTGCCATAATAATCTATGCGAATATTATCGAGGATACTCACACTTACCTTACCGCTGCGGAGAGTGGCAAAATCCCTACGCAAAGATTCTATTGACTTATCCATATGGGATTTAGCATCTTTATATATTTCGCTAAGCATAAGATTCCTTTAGTTATCGTTATTTTGTATAGGCTCTGTTTGAAGCAGAGGAGCAGACGGAGCAGCATTTTCATCAACGATAAACGCATTTGCTCCATCTGTTTCAGCAGGGGAGGCGGATAAAACATCGCTTGGCAGAGCGTCAAACACGCTTTTTTGGCTCTGTTTGTTGTAGGCATAGCTTAGTGCAATGGTATTAATGATAAAAAGCAGCCCCAAAAACATCGTAAATTTTGATAAGAATCCAGCAGGACCTTTTGCTCCAAATACAGATTCATTGCTCCCGCTATAAGCACCAAGCCCAATACTCGAGCTTTTTTGCAAAAGCACGATGATAGTGATAAATACTGCTAAGACAATTTGCACAACAAAAAGGGTGGTTGCCATTTATTACTCCAAATCATAAAAATGAAATCATTAAAAATTAAGCACACGATTGTAGCAAAAAATCCTTATAACAAGCTTGTGATTGGCTTTATTTTGTGAAATTACAGAATCTATATTGATATGTAGTGCCATAAATATAATACAACAATAATACATAGCACAAACCCCGCAGCGTAAAATCTATGCGAAACTTTGTAAAATTGAAAATCCTAAGCTATAATCACACATCGCTTTGTAATTTAAAGTCATAATAAGGCACAAAAATGCAGCAAAATAATCATCTTTCCTCACATAATGTATCGGGGGGGGGGCATTTCTTAGCCCAAATACAAATCTAAATACATTAGATTCTATATTATACTCCGCCAAAATCGCCATTATCATTCCGTGCTACAATGAATAGCTTACAATCGGGCGCGTGATTGATGAAATTTTTGAAATTCTCCCCCAAAGCTTCGTGTATGTGTTTGATAATAATTCAAGCGATTCTTCATATAAGATTGTAGAAACTAAAATCGCTTCAATGTACGATAAATCACTCTATCTCTATAAAGTATCCACACAAGGCAAGGGTGCAGTTATGAGAGAGGCATTTGCGCTTATTCAAGCAGATTGTTATGTGATGATTGATGCGGATACTCAATATGATGTTTCAGCCTTGCCCTCCGCGCTCAATATGTTTTTCACGCAAAAGCTTGATATGCTCAACATCGCACGAGAGAGTGAATCTCACATCTATCGTCCGCTTCATAGCTTTGGAAATAGACTTTTTTCTAAAAGCGCACAAATACTCTTTGGCACGAAAATAAGCGATATGTTAAGTGGATATAGAATCTTTTCTTATGCTTTTGTGAAAAGCTTTCCTGCTCATAGCAATGGCTTTGAAATAGAGACAGAACTTACTATTTTTGCCTTGCAACAAAGACTTCGCACAGCTGCAGTGAAAGCTCCTTGTAAAGCACGACCACAAGGGAGCTTCTCTAAACTCTCTACTTTCAAGGACGGATTCAAAATTTCCCTTATGATTCTTAATCTGCTTTTTACAGAGCGTCCATTATTTGTATTTGGTATTTTAAGTGCGTTGTGCTTGATTGTGGGAATTGCCTTTAGTGTGCCTGTTGTTATGGAATTTTTAGAGACTTCTAAAGTAGCAAGATTCCCTACTTTGTTTGTATGTGTCGGGCTTGGCATAGTGAGTGTAGTGCTTCTTATTACGGGGCTTTTGGCTTATCTCATAACGTGCAGTATTAGAGAGGGCAGATATTTAGCCTATCTCAATGCGTCTAGATTCTTTACAACAAGATGTGATGAAAACTAAAACAGCACATCAAGCCTTATTATATCTCATTATCGGGGGCGCAGTAAGCATTGGTGAGTGGGTAGGATTTTATATCTTGCATTATATATATCATCTGCACTATGTCTTAGCCTCGCTTATAATGTTTGTGTGTGCGAGTGCGTGTGGTATCGTGCTGTATAGAAAATTTGTCTTTGGCGCATCTACTTTGCATATTGGCGCGGAAGTTGTGGCAATTTATGCGATAAATCTGTAACCCCTCGTTTGAAATCAAAGTCATTTCGCGTTTGAAATCAAAGTGAGAGATTTGACTTTGATTTCAAACAATTAAATTTAAGTAAATAATCCCCAGCAGTAAAACTAGCC
>NZ_JROY02000039.1:0-478 GCF_000765685.2 Helicobacter sp. MIT 03-1616
AGAACAAGAAATATTGCTTAGAAAACAAGCGGTAAGAAGCCAAAATCTCAATGCAATTCAAGGACAATTCTTTGCCAAGAATTACAAAGGCACAGAAAATACCATAACAATAGATTACGAAAATAATAATACCTATAAAATACGCACAAGAATCGCTATGACAAGCACAATGATTTTTCCACAAAAGATAAAAAATTTTATTTTGGGAGATAATGTAGGCTTTGAAGTGCTAGAAGTGCCTAATTCTCAAAACACCATAGCAATACGACCTAAACTCATAGGTGTAGATACAAGCTTGGCAGTCTTTACAGAAGATGGGAAGCTTTATTCTTTCTATATTTTCTCTACTGATTTTAAATCGTGGAAGAATCCTCATCTTGTTGTGTTTGTAAAAGATAAACGCACCACCATAGAGAAGAGCAAAGACCCATTTTTTGATGAGTATTTTTATGTAGAAGAAGGTATTAATAAGCTAAGA
>NZ_JROY02000040.1:0-478 GCF_000765685.2 Helicobacter sp. MIT 03-1616
AGAACAAGAAATATTGCTTAGAAAACAAGCGGTAAGAAGCCAAAATCTCAATGCAATTCAAGGACAATTCTTTGCCAAGAATTACAAAGGCACAGAAAACACCATAACAATAGATTACGAAAATAATAATACCTATAAAATACGCACAAGAATCGCGATGACAAGCACAATGATTTTTCCACAAAAGATAAAAAATTTTATTTTGGGAGACAATGTAGGCTTTGAAGTGCTAGAAGTGCCTAATTCTCAAAACACCATAGCAATACGACCTAAACTCATAGGTGTAGATACAAGCTTGGCAGTTTTTACAGAAGATGGGAAGCTTTATTCTTTCTATATTTTCTCTACTGATTTTAAATCGTGGAAGAATCCTCATCTCGTTGTGTTTGTAAAAGATAAACGCACCACCATAGAGAAGAGCAAAGACCCATTTTTTGATGAGTATTTTTATGTAGAAGAAGGTATTAATAAGCTAAGA
>NZ_JROY02000041.1:0-475 GCF_000765685.2 Helicobacter sp. MIT 03-1616
AGGGTTGCCATTAGAATCTAAAATAGGATTATCGTTTTTATCTTTGAGATTGCCATTTTTATCTATAAAGATATGGTTTCCATTTTTATCAAGGATTGGTTTTCCTGTTTTATCAAGCAATATTTTTTTATCAAGAATTTTTTTGCCTTCTCCTGAATACATATTGCCTTCTTTATCAATATAAATAGGGTCTCCATTTTCATCAAGTATGGGATTACCCAACTCATCGGTAAGCATAGTGAGATTAGGTTGTATATGAGATTGATTAAAGATATTACTTTTTGAAAGGTCGCCCTGATGTGTGCCTTTTTGTTGCCACACATAATCACTTATAGGAAACTTACTTTCAAAGAGATAATCTAAATTCTCCTTTACGCTTGCATAGGTAATACCCATACCTAAAAGTGCAAAAATTCCTATTCCCTTATAAACCATTATTTGCCTTTTTGTGCTTTCTCTCGCTCTATGCAAACAT
>NZ_JROY02000042.1:0-475 GCF_000765685.2 Helicobacter sp. MIT 03-1616
AGGGTTGCCATTAGAATCTAAAATAGGATTATCGTTTTTATCTTTGAGATTGCCATTTTTATCTATAAAGATATGGTTTCCATTTTTATCAAGGATTGGCTTTCCTGCTTTATCAAGCAATATTTTTTTATCAAGAATTTTTTTGCCTTCTCCTGAATACATATTGCCTTCTTTATCAATATAAATAGGGTCTCCATTTTCATCAAATATGGGGTTACCCAACTCATCGGTAAGCATAGTGAGATTAGGTTGCATATGAGATTGATTAAAGATATTGCTTTTTGAAAGGTCGCCCTGATGTGTGCCTTTTTGTTGCCACACATAATCACTTATAGGAAACTTACTTTCAAAGAGATAATCTAAATTCTCCTTTACACTTGCATAGGTAATACCCATACCTAAAAGTGCAAAAATTCCTATTCCCTTATAAACCATTATTTGCCTTTTTGTGCTTTCTCTCGCTCTATGCAAACAT